>DATCJY010000049.1:0-23744 GCA_036562565.1 Flavobacteriales bacterium
GCCTCCCTTTATCTAAAGAACGTTGTTTGTTTCTCGAAAAGCGGGCGCAAATGTACACCCCTTTTCCCCTCGCGCAAGCCCTAACGCAAATTATTTTCTCAACTAATACCTAAACAACTATAAACCACTATTAAAAAAGTTTGATTTTTATTTCAAAAGGTATCGAAATGGTCCAAATTTTACGCTGATAGGCATTCCAATTTCATGGTAAAAAAGTCGTTTTACCGATTTCAAGATCATTTTTTCTATCGGAACCATATTAATAAGCCATTCAGAAGTCTACCGGTAACTGACTACCCCCAACTATCCATTATATATATTATGCGATGATAGCATCAGGCAGTAAAGCATTAGTATACCATTCAACATTTCCTATATACGATATATACGATATATGTAGTTTGAGGTCATCAGATACAGAGAAGAATACATTATAGGGTTATCACACTTATGATGGTTTAAGAGGTATTACATCTTTTTGATTGAAGATAGTATGCTGTGACAGTAATTTCGCGGCAATAATTTTAGTAATGGAAACCCAAAAGGAATTGCACATTCAATATGATGCAAAAAGCGATCTAACGAATGATACGCTCATCTCTCTTTATAAAGGAATCTTAAAGCCGAGACTTATTGAAGAAAAGATGTTGAGTCAATTGCGTCTCGGGAAAATCTCAAAATGGTTTAGTTCATACGGGCAAGAAGCGATCTCTGTAGGGGCTACTATGGCGTTGGAAAAGGACGAGTATATCTTGCCAATGCATCGCAATCTAGGAGTATTCACTGCTAGAGAGTTGCCTTTACAACGGTTGTTCGAGCAATTTCAAGGCAAGAAGAACGGTTTTACGAAAGGACGTGACCGCTCCTTCCATTTTGGAACCAAGGAACATCATGTTGTGGGGATGATATCCCACCTTGGGCCTCAGCTTGGAATTGCTGATGGTATTGCTTTAGCAAACAAACTTGCAAAGGAAGGAAAAGCCACTTTGGTTTTCTGTGGTGACGGAGGTGCAAGCGAAGGTGATTTCCATGAGGCCCTCAACGTTGCCTCTGTTTGGGACTTGCCAGTCATCTTTGGTATAGAAAACAATGCGTGGGGACTTTCGACTCCGAGTAGAGAACAATTCCGCTGCAAGCAGTTTATTGATAAGGCTATCGGATATGGGATACCACAAGAGGACGCTATACAGGTAGATGGCAATAATATCATAGCTGTATATGAAGCTGTACGCCAAGCTGCCGAAAGCATCAGAAAAAATCCACGACCAATCATTATGGAATTTATGACTTTCAGAATAAGAGGTCATGAAGAAGCAAGTGGAACAAAATATTATCCTGAAGGTCTAATTGAGCAATGGGAAAAGAAAGACCCTGTTGTAAACTTTGAGCTACATCTCTTGCAAACGGGTGTCATTAATGAAAATGACGTTCTCAACTTCAGAGATGAAATCAAGAACGAAATCAATACCGAACTTAAGAAGGCCTACGCACAACCAGATATTACACCTGACACAGAGGAAGAGGTAAATGATTTGTACAAACCTTTTGACAATCCTACGATTGCTCCGGCAAGTGATAAGAAAACGGACAAGCGTTTCATTGACGCTATCAGTGACGCATTGAGGCAAAGCATGGAACGCCATCCTAAGCTCGTATTGATGGGGCAGGATATTGCAGAATATGGCGGTGTTTTTAAAGTAACAGAAGGTTTCGTAGAAAAATTTGGCAAGGATAGAGTTCGCAACACACCATTGTGTGAATCTGCGATTATCGGAGCCGGACTTGGGTTGTCCATAAAAGGATGGAAAGCCATGGTTGAAATGCAGTTTGCAGACTTTGTAACGTGTGGCTTCAACCAAATCGTCAATAACCTAGCAAAACTCCATTACCGTTGGGGAGAGAATGCAGATGTAGTGGTGCGCATGCCAACTGGTGCGGGTGTAGCAGCAGGACCATTCCACAGTCAAAGTAATGAGGCCTGGTTCTTCCATACTCCCGGCTTGCGAGTGGTATATCCTGCATTCCCACAAGATGCAAAAGGGCTATTGAACCAAGCATTCAATGATCCTAATCCTGTCATCTTCTTTGAACATAAAGCTTTATACAGAAGCATCAATCAGGAAGTAAATGATGATTATTTCACTATCCCTTTTGGTAAAGCGAATGTTCTTCGTGAGGGAAATGATTTTACCATCGTTACATATGGTCTAGGCGTACACTGGGCGATTGAAGCACTTAACAAACGATCCGATATTCAGGCTGATCTTATCGACTTAAGAACGCTTTCTCCATTGGATACGGAAACCATCTACAAATCCGTGAAAAAAACAGGAAAGGTGATTGTTCTTCACGAAGATTGTTTAACTGGTGGAATCGGTGGTGAAATTTCTGCATTGATAACCGAAAATTGTTTCGAATATCTCGATGCTCCGGTGATTCGATGTGCAAGCTTGGATACTCCGGTTCCTTTTAACACCAAGCTAGAGAAGAACTTCCTTGCAAACAGTAAGCTGGAAGCAGCAATAGAAAAGATAATGAAGTACTAGAATATACTTCTGAGTTATCAAGGACGGCTATCTTGAGAGCAATCTGAATTGAAATAGAAGCCCGGCAAATGCCGGGCTTCTTTATTTTAAGACCTTCATTGTAACATCGGCCTACTAGTGATTTAATTTCAAATAGACAAAACCTAGACCCGATGAAATTCTTTGAGGTCAAAGCCCCATGAACACAATCAGGTGGTTCGTTGGAAATTATCAATCCACACCGTATAATATTTTAGCTAATCACGGGCAATTCGTTAAAGTACTTTTTAATTGTAAACTATATTTTCCATCTGGATCTGAGGTTACGCTTACAAACGGAGAAGCTATTATTTCATTTGGTCTAATGTAGCATAGAGTTTTCATAACAAACCAAGCGTCCGCAATATTTGCCGGACGCTTTTTTTTATTCTTACTCTCCTCACCCCTGTAAAGCTGATTCTGATAAATGTCATCCTAAAAGGATAGCTCCGAAAACTCTATAAATTAGCACCGACTATCATTTAAGACACAAATGCCCATATATCATCAACTAGGAAATATTCCACATAAACGCCATACGGTCTTCGAGAAACCCAATGGTGGGATTTATTATGAACAGCTCTTTGGGACCGAAGGATTTCACGGTATGAGCTCATTGCTCTACCATGTGCATCGTCCCACGCTGATAAAAGAAATCGGCAAGTCCAAAGATGTAACCCCGAAAGCCGCAGTGGACAAGAACATCACTCCGATGATGCTGAAAGGTTTTTCGGTTAAACCACAAGATGATTTTTTAGAAAGCCGAAAGCACGTATTGTTTAACAATGATCTCAACATTGCGCTAGCTGCACCGAAGAAGAGTTTACGCGAATATTTCTATAAGAATGCCGATGCAGATGAACTGATTTTTGTGCATCAAGGTTCCGGTACACTACGCACATTTTTAGGAAATATACCTTTCGGTTATGGCGATTATTTGGTTATTCCACGTGGAATGATTTATCAAATCGACTTTGATACAGAAGATAACCGTCTATTGATTGTAGAGTCTTTCTCGCCTATTGTGACTCCAAAGAGATACCGCAACAATTTCGGCCAACTCCTAGAGCACTCACCATTCTGTGAGCGCGATATCAGAAGACCTTTGCAGCTGGAGACACATGATGAAAAAGGTGAGTTCGTCATTAAAATCCGCAAGGAAAATGTACTACATGAATTGGTATATGCATCGCACCCATTTGATGTAGTAGGATGGGATGGTTATAATTATCCTTATGCATTTTCAATTCATGATTTTGAGCCAATCACGGGTCGTGTGCACCAACCACCACCAGTACATCAAACATTTGAAGGACACAACTTCGTTGTGTGTTCGTTTTGTCCACGACTATATGACTATCATCCGAAAGCGATACCTGCTCCATACAACCACAGCAACATCGACAGTGATGAAGTGTTGTATTATGTGGATGGTGATTTCATGAGTCGTAACCATGTGGAGAAAGGTTATCTTTCTCTACATCCTGGAGGAATTCCACACGGACCACATCCGGGCGCCTACGAGAGAAGTATTGGACAAAAGGAAACACTAGAGCTTGCAGTAATGGTGGACACATTCCGCCCATTGAAAGTAACACAAGAAGCACTAGACATTGCCGACAACCACTACGCAACCTCTTGGTTAGAGTAAAAAAATATAATTTAGAACAGATAATAATTAAATTCCAATGAATACAGATACAACCTCGCTTCAACTTGAAAAAATTGTTCCTGAAGCACAAGATTTCTTGCCATTGCTCGGCACAGACTATGTAGAGCTATACGTGGGTAATGCCAAGCAGTCGGCATATTATTATATGACTGCTTGGGGCTTTAAGCCGGTAGCATATAAAGGACTTGAGACGGGTTCTAAAGATGTAGTTTCCTATGTGCTTGTTCAAGACAAAATTCGTTTGGTTTTGACTTCACCACTTGTGAAAGATGGACCTATCAACGAGCACATCAACAAACATGGTGATGGTGTGAAAGTGGTTGCACTTTGGGTAGATGATGCTACCAAGAGTTGGCAAGAAACCACATCACGCGGAGCAAAAAGCTGTATGGAACCAACAACCTTGAAAGACGAACATGGCGAAGTAGTTTTGTCCGGTATTCACACCTACGGAGAAACACTTCACGTGTTTGTAGAAAGAGGTAATTACAAAGGAGCATTCATGCCGGGTTATCGCCCATGGAACCCATCATACCAACCTGAAGGTGTTGGATTGAAATACATCGACCACATGGTAGGCAACGTGGGTTGGAATGAGATGAATACTTGGGTAGAATTCTATGCCAAAGTAATGGGCTTTGCACAACTCATTTCTTTTGATGACAAAGACATCAGCACCGAATACAGTGCATTGATGAGTAAAGTTATGAGTAATGGCAATGGCCGCATCAAATTCCCTATCAATGAGCCCGCGGAAGGAAAGAAAAAATCACAAGTTGAAGAATATATTGACTTCTACAATGGGGCCGGTGTACAGCACATTGCTGTTGCGACAGATAACATCATTGAAACAGTAACAGCCCTTAAAAACCGAGGTGTTGAGTTCCTCACTGTTCCATCGACTTATTACGACACCATTCTTGATCATGTTGGAAAAATCGATGAAGATTTGGCACCATTGAAAGAGCTTGGTATCCTCATCGACCGCGATGATGAAGGTTACTTGTTACAAATCTTCACCAAGCCGGTGTTGGACAGACCTACCATGTTCTTCGAGATTATCCAGCGCAAAGGAGCCACAAGTTTTGGTAAAGGAAATTTCAAGGCTTTGTTTGAAGCAATAGAGCGTGAACAAGCTTTGAGAGGAACCCTTTAATGGAATTAGCTATTTACGGATAGAAATCGGAAGAGACGGCCAATGGCCGTCTCTTCGTTTATTTGGGGTTATGAGTTTGGCCATTACATATCTGTCAACACCCTTGGGGTGGCTGAGGTTGGAGGGAGAATCCATGGGTCTTTCTAGGCTGGATTTTGTAGAGGGGCCAAGCAGCGATACCATCAATTCAGAGTCACTGCAAAGAGCTATTGAACAATTGAACGAATACTTTGAAGGGACGCGCAAAGAATTCAAACTCTATCTATCACCCAGCGGAACACACTTTCAAAAGAATGTGTGGGCTGCAGTGAGTCGGATACCATATGGCGCGACATGCAGTTATGAGGATATAGCCAAAGCCTTGGGTGACATCAAAGTGATAAGAGCAGCGGCTGCAGCAAACGGCAGAAATCCCCTCCCTATAGTTATTCCATGCCATCGCATCATTGGTAAAGATGGCTCTCTCACTGGATACAGTGGAGGCCTGTGGAGAAAGAAGTGGCTTCTGGAACTAGAGTCACGCGAAAAACAACCGACACTGTGGTAATTGAAAAAGTAATCTGAACAAACAAATAATGTTGAGGCGAATTATAGGTAACCGATAAATATCCGTCTCTACATTTGTGACCGTTATAATAAAATTATTTCAAGTCTTATATGATACAAAGAATTCAATCTCTCTATCTATTCCTATCCGTGCTGCTTTTTTCGGCAACTTATTACTTCCCTTTCGTAAGTAGCAACCTATTTGAAATCCGCAGTTATGGAGTAAAAGCGTTGAATGACCAAACCAATCTTGAAGTTTCTACATATTATTTCATCATACCCCTGGCGCTTGCCGCAACCATCAGTTTGGTTGCAATATTTCTTTATAAAAATAGACTACGTCAAATGGCCGTGTTGCGCACAACCTTCATCCTCTATGCTATTTCATTCGCACTGCTCGCCCTATGCATCAAAGACAGCCAGCAATTTTTGACAAGCGCAGATGAGATCTCATTGGGATTCTCATTTTTTGCTCCATTTGTATCATTGCTTCTCAATCTTCTTGCATTAAGAGCTATCCGTAAAGATGAAAAACTTGTAAAGTCGGTTGATAGAATCCGATAATCCATGAGTCGGCTTCATGGTAGCTGATTATTCTGAAAATTGACATAAAAAGAGGGAACGATTTTCGACTCTATTAAGTCATTAAAATCGTTCCCTCTTCTATTTTATAAATTTTGTCCGCGTATCGGTTTACCAAATCCAGATCATGTGAGGTAAAAAGAATGAGCAAGTCTTCCGTTTTCACCAGTGATTTGAGTTGCTCGAATAACTCCTCTTTTGCCACATAATCGAGAAAAGCAGTAGGTTCATCCATCAAGATGACAGGAGTATTCTGTACCAGACTTCGAGCAATCATCACTTTTTGCATTTCACCATCACTCAACTCTGCCAAGGACTTTGCACTCAGATGAGCAATTCCCAGAATCTCCAGTGAACGTTCTATTTTTAGCTTCAACTCATCCGATTGCCGAGGAAAAATACGGAAACCTCCAATAGAAGGATAATCAGCCATTTCCAATAAAGTCCACACATCAATTCCTTGCAATGGAATGCGTTCAGTGAGTACAATACTGACGTGTTGAGCTCTTTCGCGTGGTGAAAGCGTTAGCAAATCTTTATTCTTCCAAAACACTTTGCCGGATAATGGCTTTTGTAGACCTGCAAGTGTGCGTAAGAAAGAAGATTTACCCATTCCATTTCTTCCAATGAGAGCTGTCAATTCCCCTGATTTGAAATCACACTGCACACCATGAAGTATCGGCAAGTTATTGTAGCCGACATGTAATCCCTCTATGTGCAAATGTTTGTCCATCTCAGATAATCGATTTATTACCGTTACCGCGCCAAAGGATGTACAGAATAAACGGAGCTCCCCAAGCAGAAGCAATGGTATTCACCGGCAGTTCGAAGTAACGAGCACCCAAATCACTTAACAATCCTAATACACCTCCACTCAGTACTAACGGAAGCAGGAGTTTATAATGGTTGGATGTTTTGGTCAGCAGGCGCGCCATGTGAGGCACCGCCAATCCGACAAATGAAATGGGACCACAGAAAGCAGTGACCACACCTGTTAGCAAACCTGTTACAATCAAGATAACAGCTCTGGTTTTCCGGACGTGAAGCCCCATGCTTGCGGCATAACGCTCTCCCAACAACAACAGATTCAAACGCGGGAGTATCGCTATAACCACTCCCAATGAAATCATAAGAATGACGAGCATCCAGATGATATGCGAATATTCAGTATCGGCAAAACTTCCTAGTCCCCAGATCACAAATGAGCGCAAGGATTCACCGGTGGATTTGAATTGCAACGCACTGACCCATGCACCGGAGAGGAATGAAAACATTACTCCGAAAATGATGAGCGTCAGATTATCTGCAATACGCTGAGCCACAAGCAATATAAAAACCAATACTCCCATCGCTCCGACCATTGCAGAGAGTGCGATAGATACATCCAAATACCAACCACTTACTGCTACCCCTCCGGTAGAAAGGAGCAAGAGAGCAACACCCAGTGAAGCTCCACCTGTGACGCCCAAAATATCCGGGCTCGCTAACGGATTTCGAAACAGGGTTTGCATGAGCATCCCGGCTAAGGCCAAAGCACTTCCACCGATGCAGGCCGTCAGAGCGCGGGGTAATCTGGAACTCATGACAATCGTTTGCCATGAAGGGATTGCCGTCTCCTCTCCTGTAAGTATCCGAAATACATCTTTAATGGGAATAGAGACAGGGCCGTAAGTCAATTCGGCACCAAATAGTACAACTACCAATATGAATAGTCCCAATGATATGTGTAGTGTACTTTTCACCCGAGGAAATGTGAGATAAGCGGTCGCAAATAAACCGTATATCCCGCTTTGCACATACGTTGACAAGTTTTTTCCTAAAAAACACCGCAGAATACCGAATTTTGCGCGCTTTTTTGATTCATCATGAAATTTGACAAGAACACGGTAATTGGTTTTGCATTAATGGTTTTAATGCTGCTGGGCTTTATGTATTATCAAACCAAACAAGCTCATCTTCAACAAATAGCAGAACAACAATTGCAAGACAGTTTAGCCCGGGTAGAAGCGGCTAACCCCAAGCCTGCCGCCCAAGCTGATGTTTCCGCGCAAACAGCCACTCCGCTGAGCGACTCGGCACGCCAGGCATTAAAAGCCTCAGCGGTATACACCAAATATGGATTGCTTGCACCTGCAGCAACCGGTGAGGCTCAGGAAGTAACAATGCAAAACAATCGTGTGAAGATCACCATTAACACAAAAGGAGGACTCTTCACCGGTGCTGAACTTGTAAGCGGTGATTTCAAAAATTATCATACCAAGGAAAATGTTCGCCTTTGGGATGAAAGCTTGTCCAAAATGAAACTCTTGTTCAACTTATATGGTAAAGGAAGTTTCAAAAGCGATGAATTCTACTTCATACCAAGCGCGCCCCATGTGGATGCGACTACAACAGAAGGTCAGCTTTCGATGAAACTGGCTACTTCTGACCCATCGAAATACATTGAACTCAATTACACATTGAAACCCGATGCTTACAAAGTGGACCTCAACATCAACGTTGTGGGCATGGGCAATGATTTGGAGCTGAGCAGCAAGCCGCTTGCATTGGAGTGGTATGCTGTGGGTAATAACAATGAGAAAGGCATTGCTGCTGAACGCGCACGCAGCTCGGTTTACTACCGTGAGATGGATGAAGAGCGCGACTACCTCAGTGAAACAAGTAGTGATAATGAAACCACTACCAAGTCGGTAAACTGGGTAGCATTTAAACAGAACTATTTTTCAGCAGCTGTCATTTCCAACCAAGGGTTTGCATCTGGTTCCAACCTACAAGTAAGTCCTGCACAAGACTCTGCTCACACGAAACACTATTGGGCCAATTTGATCTTACCAGTACAAGCCGGCAGCCATTCAGCAACACCACTTTCATTCTACTTCGGGCCTAATGACTTCAAGGAACTGAAGCACATGGAAGTGGAGGAGTTTGACCGCATCATCGATTATGGGTGGAGCATAATAGGAACTGTGAACCGCTACTGCGTGCGTCCGTTGTTCTGGTTCTTCTCTTCTTTCATCAGCAGCTGGGGATTGATTATTCTGTTGGTGACATTGGTCATCAAAACCGTGCTTTTCCCTGTTACTTGGAAGAACTTCCTGAGCAGTGCCAAGATGCGTGTTTTGCGTCCGGAGATTGAAGAGATCAATAAGAAATATGACGGTAAAGACGACCCTATTGGCAAGCAACAAGCCACAATGGCGCTTTACCGCGAGACAGGAGTGAATCCATTTGCCGGTTGTATTCCTGTTTTGTTACAAATGCCAATTCTTTATGCCATGTTCCGTTTCTTCCCTGCCGAGATTGTATTGCGTGGCAAGAGCTTCCTATGGGCTGATGACCTCGCTGCTTATGACCACATAATAAGCTGGGATCAACACATTCCTATTCTGAGCTCTATCTATGGCAACCACATCAGTGGATTTACCATCCTCATGTGTTTGTCCACCTTCATCTACTCAAGAATGAGTATGGGAGCTCAACCACAGATGGCGCAGCAACCGGGCATGCCAAACATGTCCGTGATGATGAACATCTTCACAGTGATGATGTTGTTCTTCTTCAACAGCCAACCTGCAGGATTGACTCTTTACTATTTCATCGCAAACGTTGTAAGTATTTCACAGATGGTAATCATCAAGAAATACTTCATCGATGAACAAGCCATTCGAGCGAAGATTGAGGCTAACAAAGCAAAACCGAAGAAATCGAAAAGTAGCTTTATGCAACGTTTGGAAGAAGCTCAAAAACTTCAGAAGCAACGTTTAGAACAACAATCCAAAAAGAAGAAATAACTTGCGCTTGCAAGTGGAGCGAAATTTTGGAATGGTTTTTCGTTCAGTCCACTGAAAAACTATATAAATTCTATGAGAAGAATAACCATCATTACTGCACTCGCTATACTTATAACATTCAGCATGATATTCACCTCATGCAATAAGAGTAAGGAAGCGACCAAAACAGCAGCAACGGAAGTGGCTCTCCCCACTCCACCGAATCCTCCGGCACCACCTGCCGTGACCGAAATACCCGTTCCACCTACTTCGTCTGCTGCGCAAGAAATGGCCCCTGTGATAGAGTATCGCAGAACTCCTTGTTTCGGTACATGTCCGATTTTCAACTTCAAGGTTTATGAAAATGGACGTGCGGTATATGAAGGCAAAAACTTCGTGGATATGATTGGTACCTTCTATTCCACTGTAACTCCTGAGCAAGTACAAAAAATTATCGATGTTGCCGAGCAAATTCAATTCTTCAAGATGAAAGATGTTTATGATGAGCACGCAGTGACTGACTTACCAAGCGTATATGTTACTCTAAGTAAAAACGGAGAGCTGAAGACAGTCAAAAACCGATATCAAGGCCCGAAAGAATTGAAGCTCTTGTATGACGAACTGGATGCGCTCATCCAAGTTCTTACCTGGATCCCGGGAGAGAAAAATCCTGATGAATGAATCAAACAATAAACTTCTAACATCAATAAAATAAAAGTTATAAATGAAAACATGGATTAAATCAATGGCATTAGCACTGGTGATGTTACCAATGCTTGTGCGTGCAAATGAAGGTATGTGGCTGGTTAGCCTACTTTCAAAAATGCAGGAAGCCGAGATGAAAAATCTTGGGCTTAAGCTCACTGCAGAAGAAATTTACAACATCAACAATGCTTCTCTTAAAGATGCAATTGTTCGCTTGAACTATGGTAGTTGTACCGGTGAAGTGGTGAGTGATCAAGGTCTGGTTTTCACAAACCACCACTGCGCTTATGATGCCATTCAAACACTGTCCACTGTTGAGACCAACCACCTTGTGAATGGTTTCATGGCTAAAAGTCTTAATGAAGAATTGCCAATTCCGGATTTCAAAATCTCCTTCCTTATCCGCATTGAAGACGTAACCAAAGAAATGCTTGACGGGATCACCGAAAGCATGACTGAAGCAGAGCGTGACAAACTCATCAACGAGCGCACACGCACTATGCGTGAGAGGTTCAGCGATGGCGGACGTTATGATGTAGATGTAAAATCATTCTTCTATGGCAATGAATTTTATGTGATGGTATATGAAACCTTCAGCGACATCCGCCTAGTAGGTACACCTCCTGAAAGTGTTGGTAAATTCGGTGGTGACACTGACAACTGGATGTGGCCTCGTCACACCGGTGATTTCGCCATGTTGCGCATCTATGCCAACAAAGAGAACAAGCCTGCCGCATACAGCAAAGACAACGTTCCATACCAACCGAAACGTTTCCTTACAGTGAACATCAACGGTATTGAAGAAGGTGACTTTGCTATGATTATGGGATTCCCTGGTCGTACTTCCCGTTATCTTACCGCTGCAGGTATCAATCAAGCTACAGCCCTTCGTAACCCAGCACTTATCGAGTGTTTGGATGTAAAATTGAAGACATGGGAAAGCCACATGGAAAAAGATCCTGCTGTTCGCTTGATGTATGCTTCCAAGCACGCAAGTACTGCAAACGGCTGGAAATACTACATCGGTCAAACACGTGGTTTGAAACGATTGGATGTTCAAGGCAAAAAAGCTGAAATCGAAAAACGTTTTACTCAATGGGTAAACTCATCAGAGGAGAACAAAAAGAAATATGGTGAAGCACTCTCATTAATTGAATCTTACTACCAAGAATGGAATCCAAGCGTAGTTGCCGCAACCTACAGCAGCCTTGCCGGTGTTGGGGGTGCAGAGTTCCAATACTTCACTATTGAACTTCACGGTGCCATCGAGCAAGCACTTGCTGAAACAGACGAAGCCAAACGCAATGAAGCACTCAAAGCCTTGCAGCCTACGATTGACAACTTCTTCAAGGAATACAATGTTGCAATCGATAAAGATGTCTTCATCAACTTGACCAAGCTTTTCAGAGAGCGCATTCCTGCCGCAGAGCGTCCAACCTGGATGGCGGAAATCGATAAGAAGTTCAAAGGCAATGTACACGCTTACGCGGAGAAGCTTTTTGCAACATCCATCTTCGTTGATAAAGCTCGTCTTGAGAAATTCTTGCAAAAGCCGACAAAGAAAGCCTTGAACAAAGACATGGCTGTCATCACAGCTACAAGCGCATACCAACATGCGGTCTCTTTCCGTCCATTGAACCCGATGGCGAAATTCAACAAAGGCTATCGCTTGTTTGTTGCGGGCTTGAGAGAGATGGACAAGAACAAAGACTTTGCACCGGATGCTAACAGCACCATGCGCATCACCTATGGACAAATCCTTCCATACAAAGGTGCAGATGCGTTGAACTACGACTATTACACCACTCACAGAGGTATTTTGGAGAAATGGGACAACAGCAATCCTGAGTTCGTAGTTCCAGACAAACTCGTTGAGTTAATTAAAAACAAAGACTTCGGCCGTTATGCAGATAAAAACGGTGACTTGGTTCCTTGTTTCCTTGCTAACCTAGACATTACCGGTGGTAACTCCGGAAGCCCTGTACTCGATGGCAACGGTAACCTAATCGGTATTGCTTTTGATGGTAACTGGGAAGCTATGAGTGGAGATATCGCTTTTGAACCGGAATTGCAACGTACCATTTCGGTGGACATTCGTTATGTACTGTTCATCATCGAGAAATTGATGGATGGTGAGAACATCATCAATGAGTTGAAGTTTGCACCAAGTGTTGCGTTGAAGAAAACGGAGTCTCAACCAATAATCGACAACCCACAATCCACAAATGCCAGTGGTTCCAAGGAAACGCTCAAAGAGCAAAGCGCAAAAGAACGCGAAGCTGCGAAAGAGCGTGTGGGCACCAGCAAATTGCAACAAACGAAATAATCCTCTTGGATATAAATCACAAAACGCCTTCCTATCGGAAGGCGTTTTTGTTTTCATCCCTCATTTTTCGTTTGCACCATGCCCGTGAAAGCATGACCTTTGCCGACTTTCATAAAAAAGAATTTTCGAATTATGGCATCTATACCTAAAGGCACCCGTGATTTTGCACCGGAAGTAATGGTGAAGCGCAACTACATCTTCGCTACCATTCGCAAGACGTTTGAAAAATTCGGTTACATGCCTTTGGAAACTCCGGCAATGGAGAACACGGAGACCCTCACCGGAAAATATGGAGATGAAGGTGATAAGCTCATTTTCAAAATCCTCAATAGCGGTGACTATCTCAAAGATGTCAATGAAGTTGATTGGACTAGCCGTAATCTTCCTGCCATTACAAAGCGAATTTCCGAAAAAGCCTTGCGCTACGACCTCACTGTTCCGTTTGCGCGCTTTGTGGTGATGAACCAAAACAACATCGCATTTCCATTTAAGCGTTATCAAATTCAACCGGTATGGCGAGCTGATCGTCCGCAAAAAGGCCGCTACCGCGAGTTCTATCAATGCGATGCAGATGTAGTAGGCAGTGAAAGTCTTCTCAATGAAGTGGAGTTGGTGCAAATTTTTGATGAAGTATTGACCAATCTGAAAATCAACGCGGCTATCAAAATCAACAACCGCAAGATATTGAGCGGTATAGCAGAAGTAGCCGGCATCGGCAATCAGATGATGGAAATGACCATCGCTATCGACAAGCTCGATAAGATTGGAAAAGATGGTGTGATTAAAGAATTGCAAGAGCGCGGTTTTAGCCAAGATGCCATCGATAAAATATCGGTGTTATTCGAACTGAACGGCACCAACGAAGAAAATCTTGGTGCTATCGGCAAGCTTCTCGAGCACTCAGATATTGGCAAAAAAGGCATAGAAGAACTTCAATTCATTTTTGACTACACCAAGGAGCTGGGATTGAGCACTGCCAAACTAGAGTTTGATGTTACGCTTGCCCGTGGGCTGAACTATTACACGGGCGCCATCTTTGAGGTGAAAGCTCAGGATGTACAGATGGGCAGCATTTGCGGTGGAGGTCGATATGATGACCTCACAGGAATATTTGGCCTGCCGAACGTTTCAGGTGTTGGTATTTCATTCGGAGCAGACCGCATCTATGATGTGATGAATGAACTTAACCTCTTCCCTTCCAGCGCTACGGTGTCCACCAAAGTGTTGTTTGCGAACTTCGGTCCGGCTGAAGAGCGCTATTGCATGGGCTTGCTAAAGAACTTGCGCAATGCAGGCATCAATGCTGAAATCTATCCGGAGGCTGCGAAGATGAAGAAACAGTTCAAGTATGCCGATGACAAAGCCATTCCTTATGTAGCCATTGTTGGTGAGAATGAAATGAAGGAACAGGTGGTATCACTGAAAAACATGAAAACCGGAGAGCAGCAAGCAATACCTGCTAGCGCACTAGCGGAGCACTTGATGATTGCAGAATAATCACTCCACCGAGCGGTACCATTTCCATGGCTTCCACACGTGGTCATTTTTTTGCCAAAAAGCAATGATGAGGTAAATAAAAATGGGAGAGCCAAAAGTGAGGAATGACAAATAGATAAACGAAAGACGAACCTGACGTGTGCGCAATCGCAAAGCACTTGCAATTCCGGCACATACGCCAAACAATTGTTTTTCAAGGAGCGATTTTGCGTATTCAGTCAACTTATTCATTTCCGTTTTTCTTTAGTAATTCAAGGCCTATATTACACGAGAGGCAACGCTTTTTATTGCAGTACTCATTGTATAACCACAACAAGCTTTGACTCTCTGCCGCGTTCGAACATCTGACTCCAACCTTAGACCAGTTGGTAATCACATGATTGTCTTCGGCCGAACAAAAGTCTAAAATTTTCAGGGCGCGGTCAACATATTTTTCTTCATCATGGTATTGCCCGTATGTAAAGAGGACGGGCACAACGGAATTGACAAGCATGTTCTCTACCGATTGGCTTCCCAACTTGAGAGAGATTCTTTCCGCTCCCGTCACATCAAATCGGTAATGCATTTGCCAATAAGGATGTGCTTCCACAAAGAAAAGTTCTTTCAAATCTTCCGGACGCTCCAATTCCAGCAAAGTTGAGAACAAATGCTCCGATTTGCAGATGAGGTCAGCGAACTGTGCAATGCGAATAGCAGGAAAATTTGATGGTCGCAGTCGCGCCATTTTCCAAATGGAGGAATGAATAGGTGTGAGTTGATACTTCTGCCGTAAGAAAGCATACTCTTCCTTGAGTCCATTTGGATATTCATCTTCAAAATTTTGTTCGAGAAAACCGGCCTGCCCAAAAAGCAACGCTTCCACCTGAAAAGGATCGCTACGGTGCTTGGTTAACAACTTTTGAGGAAGGCTTTCCGCGAGCATCTCCATGCCTTCTGCATTGATCTTAAAACCGAAATTTCTCGCCACCACTCGATAGCATGTCTCCTGCCAATCGGCACCGGTTTCATTCAAGATTTGCAAGACCCGTTTTGCCTTTTGTTCCAAACGTTCAATGGTCAACCGATCTTTCCAAGCAATCCAGCTCAATTGGCTCACTTGCGAGAGCTGACGCTCACATGGTATCCATGTCTTCGCATCCAACCACCGTGTATAAAGCTCCCATTGACCTAGTGGGAAACAATCTTTCAAAACAAATACAGGCAAATCTCCCGGTTGATGTAGATAAATATCCGCATCATGCTCATAGACCACGTGAAGAATGACATTGCGGTATTGTTCATTATCCGAATGGCCATGTCGATTCCAGTCCGATGATTTTATATGGACCTCCACATGCCCGCTCCAAGTCTCCTCACCAATCTTGATGCGAGCGTTGAGAAAATCCGGCCCGGCATTGAAATTATGCTGCCCGCAGCTGTAAACCATCAATGACTGACCGTCTACAGTCTTCAAGTCTGTAGTATTAAATAGGCGCAGCTTCCAGATATATTGAAGAAAATCTTCGGTCATAGTCATTGCAGCAAATCTATCGATAAAGAGCCGGCATTCGTTTTGCGTAAAATTGGTGCCAGCACTAAATAACTTGATGTTATCGAAAATTGTTGAGAATGTCAATTTTGTAGTGACCTATAAAATAATCCTCGTCCTTTCTTGTTAAACAGCGCCCACCATTACTTTTGAGCGCTTATGTTTTTACGGTTAGTAGTAATTCTTTTCCTTTTATCCCCCTTGGTGGGCATATCACAAACGGCTACCCTCCGTGGTGTTATCACCAATCCCGATGGTGTAGCCATAGAAGGGCTCATTGTTACGGAAAAAGATAATCCGACCAACGGTGCTGCAACAAACTCCGTTGGCCGTTTTACACTTGTCATTCCCAGCGGAAAAGATGTGGTCCTCATCTTTAAAGGAATAGGATCAGACCCTGTGGAACGAAGCATACGCCTCAACAACAATGAAGTACGCGAGGTGCATTTCCATTATGACAACACCGTTAGCACCAGCATTGTTGAGGTTTATGGCGACCGCACAAGTGGTATGCGCAACATCGAAACAAAGTTGCCAACCAAACTGCCGACCATCAACCCCGGTATTGAATCCTTCCTGATTCAGCAACCGGTAAACTTTGCTTCCGAATTGAGCAGCAGCTACAGTGTGCGAGGCGGAAGCTTTGATGAAAACCTCATTTATGTAAACGACATTCAAGTGTATCGCCCATTCCTGGTGAGAGCAGGAGAGCAAGAAGGTTTGAGCTTCCCCAACCCTGATATGGTAGGAGATATCAAGTTTAGCGCGGGAGGATTCCAGGCCAAGTATGGCGATAAGATGAGTAGCGTATTGGACATCAAGTATGCCAAACCGGATACACTGGAAGGCTCCATCACCCTCGGTTTACTTGGAGGCTCCTTACAACTCGGAGGAGCTTCGAAGAACAAAAAATTCACGCACAACTCCGGATTCAGATACAAAGACAATTCATACATATTCAACACCTTGGATGTAAAAGGTGATTACCATCCACGCTACTACGATTTACAAACTTATCTCACCTTTTCGCCCAAAGAGTATGGCCCACTTGAGTTCAGCTTCTTAGGAAATTATCAAAACAACCGCTATCAATTCACTCCATCGTCCAGACAAACAGACATGGGTAGCATCAATGAAGCTCTGCGCCTTTCTGTCTATTTCGATGGTCAGGAAATCACCAAGTTCCAAACCTTCTTTGGAGCCTTCCAAACCCGTTACAATCCCTCGCCTTCATCGCAACTCAACTTTACTGTAAGCGCTTTCAACACATATGAAACAGAAGAGTTCGATATTCAAGGAGCTTATCGCTTGGATGAATTGGAGCGCGACCTTGGCAGTGACAACTTTGGTGAAGTATTGCGCAACCGCGGAATTGGAGGTTATCTCGACCATGCGCGCAACAGCCTAGATGCAACGGTATTGAGCTTCTCGCACAAAGGTTTTGTCAATCATGAAGGCAAACGCAATACGTTGTCATGGGGAGTAGATTTTCAAAATGAGCACATCTATGACAAACTTAGCGAATGGTCGCTGATGGACAGTGCAGGCTATGCCTCACCTCGCCCACCGGACGACATTCACAACGATTCCATTCCACCATCACAACGCCCAAATCAAGGAATCTTCGTTCATGACCGTATCAAGGCTGTGAATGACATCCGTTCCAACAGAATAACCGGATTTGTTCAGAACGAAAAGACATGGGCATTTCGCAATGAATCGGAATTGACATTGAACGTTGGTGTCCGTGCAAATTATTGGACATTCAACGAGCAGCTCGTGGCAGGACCGCGTATCACTGCGGCTTACATTCCATATTGGAAAGTTGGCAGGCTCAATAAAGAAACCGGCAAAATCGACTCGGTGAAGAAAGACATTGTATTGCGTGCAGCTTTCGGTTATTACTATCAGCCACCGTTCTATCGTGAGATGCGAGGTTTTGATGGGGTTGTAAATCCGGAAATCCGGGCACAAAAAAGCATTCACTACATCCTCGGAGCCGATTATGTATTTCATGCATGGGACCGACCATTCAAGCTCACTACCGAATTGTACTACAAACAACTCCTTGACCTCATTCCTTACGAAATTGAGAACGTGCGTCTGCGTTATTTTGCTTCCAACAACTCCAAGGGATATGCAGCCGGTGCTGATGTCATGCTCAACGGTGAATTCATCAAAGGTGTGCAATCATGGGTACGTGCATCGCTCCTTAAAACCATGGAAGACTTGGTAGATGATTTCTACTACCTCTACCTCAATTCGGATGGAGATACCATTTACCGTGGCTTTACCATCAACGATGTTGCAACAGACAGCATTTTGGTAACCCCCGGATATATTCCACGTCCCAACGACCAGCGCTTCAGTTTCAGCTTGCTGTTCCAAGATGAAATGCCACGAAAACCCTGGTACAAAGTGCTTATCACGTTCTACTTTGCAACTGGTTTGCCATACGGTCCCCCCAACCATGAACGCTATCTTGACGTGAGTAGGACTCGCAGCTATTTGCGTACTGATATTGGATTCAGTCGTGACCTGATACTTGCTAAAAACGAAGGCAAGAACTGGTTCAATCGCACATTCAAGCAAGGAACCATAGCTCTTGAAGTATTCAATTTGCTTGGCACCAACAACATCATCAACCACCAATGGATTGAAGATGTGCACAACCGTTTGTATGCGGTGCCTACTTATCTCACAGGAAGAAGAATCAATGTGCGCTTTGCCCTGAAGTTTTAGGTCGCAAAAATCTACGGGAAATATTTTAATTTCGTTTCAAGGACTAAACCTGTGATCGAGTCCATGAAACGAATCAAGAAATTGCGTTACCGCCTCAAAAGCGGATTAAATGAATGGTTTGAAATGAGCCTCCCCATTCGCATTGGTGTGAATGGCTTGCTTGTACTCATCATTGCGATGATTGCTTTCAACTTCATAAGTCCGCTACTGTTCACGGTCAAGACCGGTGAACCATCAACTCTTGATGATGAGTTATCCCAATGGTATGCAACTCATCTGAACAAAGGCAATGGCGATTCACAACGATTGGATAATGCCTCCCTTCTTCTTGGAGAAAACACGATAACCTATTTTAAGTTTAATCCAAACACTGCAACAGATGAGGATTTCCAAAAACTTGGCTTTACCAAAAGACAAATAGCAGCCATCAGAAAATACCTGAACAAAGCCGGGAGCTACAAGACAAAACAAGACTTCTTCAAGATGTACTTCATGGATGATGAGCGAATTTCCACACTTCACTCATACGTAGATTTACCTGAAACGCTATATGAGCATAACACAAGAAGCAATGACCAATTTGCGTCATCAACTTTGCCTCCGACAGAGCAAACTCTTGAAAAGAAAAAATTCGATTACTCGAACATCGTTGTTGAAATCAATTCTGCCGATACTACCGAGCTCAAAAAAATTCGCGGCATCGGAAGTTTCACCGCAAAAAATATCATCCGTTTTCGAGAGAACTTAGGCGGTTTTACATCCGTGGATCAATTGGGAGAAGTATATCCTTTCACCAAAGAAAAATTGGATAGTTTGCGCCATCACTTCATTGTAGATACAGGCTTAATGAAGAAAATCAATATCAATGAAGCGGGTGTAGAGCAATTGGCACGACATCCTTATCTCACCAGCGCTCAGGCCAAATCACTGATTGCGTATCGCAATATGCACGGAGCTTTTTCCAAAGTAGAAGACATTCGCAAATCCGCACTCATCGATGAAAATACTTTTGAAAAAGTGAAGCATTATCTCCGAGTAGAGTGATTTTTGCGCTCCACAATTTTTTCACCAAGAGCATGACATTAGAAGAAGAGATCAAAGCGGCCATAATAGACGTAATCGATTTCCCTAGGCCGGGAATTATCTATAAAGACATCACCCCCATTTTCGAAAATCCGAAACTCGCACAACGCATTTTGGACGCTTTATACGATGTATATAAAGACAAACAAATAGATGCAGTAACCGGCTTGGAAAGCCGCGGTTTTCTCTTCGGCATGCCTCTGGCTTTGCGCTTAGGAGTTCCATTTATTCTCATCCGAAAAAAGAACAAATTGCCACGCCAAGTGTACCACATCCGTTATCAGCTTGAGTATGGCGAGTCCACCATCGAAATGCACACGGATTCCATCAAGCCGGGACAACGTGTACTCATTCATGATGATGTACTGGCGACAGGAGGAACCGCCACCGCTGCAGCAAAACTTATCGAAATGGCAGGAGGAGAAGTTGCCGGATTTTCATTTTTGACAGAGCTCAGCTTTCTCAACGGCAGGAAAGCGTTGCCCGTTCCTAATGAGCAAATCATTACATTCGCAACTTTTTAATACCAATGCTTATGGTGTTTGTAAAGAGAAAACCAGTCTCGTTTCAAACAATTATTTTGAAGCAGTGTTCTTATAATCAAACCCATAGCACCATAACAAATACGTAATTACAAAGCAATGAACTTTGAAAAATCAGAGAACCAGAAGATGATTGCGCAAATGGCGCGCGATTTTGCTGAGAAAGAAATTCGTCCTTATATGATGCAATGGGACGAAACTCAAGAGTTTCCAAGAGAAGTTTTTAGAAAGATGGGTGCCCTCGGCATGATGGGTGTTTTAGTACCAGAACAATACGGTGGTGCTGGCCTTGGCTATTTTGAATACATTTCTGTCATAGAAGAAATAGCCAAAGTATGCGGCTCCATCGGTTTAAGTGTTGCTGCTCACAACTCACTTTGCACCAATCACATTTTGGAATTTGGTAACGAAGAACAAAAACAGAAATACTTGCCGAAACTGGCAACCGGTGAATGGATAGGCGCTTGGGGTTTGACCGAAGCCAATACCGGTAGTGATGCGATGCGCATGAAATGCACCGCCACGCAAGATGGCGATTACTGGGTAATCAATGGGACCAAGAACTGGATTACTCACGGTATCTCAGGTGAGGTGGCTGTGGTATTGGTTCGCACCGGTGAATTGCTTGATTCCAACGGTATTACCGCATTCATCATTGAGCGCGGCACTCCAGGTTTTTCAGGTGGTAAAAAAGAAAACAAACTCGGTATGCGTGCAAGCGAAACAGCTGAATTGATTTTTGACAATTGCCGCGTACACAAGAGTCAGATTCTCGGTAAAGAAGGCGAAGGTTTCAAGCAAGCCATGAAGATTCTTGATGGTGGCCGTATCTCCATTGGCACACTCGCTTTGGGAATTGCCAAGGGGGCATTTGAAGCTTCTGTTCAATATTCCAAACAACGCGAGCAATTCGGTCAACCGATTTCGCAATTCCAAGCGATTGCCTTCAAACTAGCCGATATGGCTACTGAAATTGAAGCCGCTGAAGCCTTGTTGTATCAAGCAGCATACTTGAAAAACAACAAACTTCCGATGACCAAAGAGTCGGCCATGGCAAAGTATTATGCATCAGAAGTGGCAGTGCGCGTGTCTACTGAAGCGGTTCAGATTTTCGGTGGTTACGGTTATACCAAAGACTTCCCTGTAGAGAAATACTACCGCGACTCCAAGCTTTGCACCATTGGAGAAGGAACCTCTGAAATTCAAAAATTGGTTATTTCAAGAGCAATTCTAAAATAACATTTGCGGTATTGAAAATCAGTTGTATATTTGCGACCCTAAAAAAAATTGAAGGAGGTATATAAATTATGTTGATTATTCCGGTAAAAGAAGGCGAAAGCATTGACAGAGCGCTTAAAAAATTCAAGAAGAAATTCGAAAGAACTGGCGTAGTAAAAGAATTGCGCAACCGTCAGGCTTACACCAAAAAAAGCGTTTTAAGACGTGCGGAAATCAAAAAAGCAGCATACGTTGCTAGTTTGAGAAGAGAAGAAATCTAATTCTATTAGAGTTACCATATTAAAGCAGGGCTTGTAAAACTCGTTTTTACACCCTGCTTTTTGTTTTTGTATAGTCCACCTCCTACGACTTCCATTCTATAGCCAAACCTCCACGCTACTTCCCCCATAATTTCTCTCTTCACCCATTCAATTGATTAGCCGATTACGAACCAAGCTTGGATACTTAGTTTAAAAGAAACATTTGCCTGTTCACAATATCCACGCCCACCATGGGGTTTAGAAGGGAAAGAAATGCATTTTCCTGTCCATGGAGTTCAATCATTTTTATACCTACCTCATAACTGAGAAGCGCTGCTCTCCCCATACCGTGGAGTCCTATAAAAATGACCTCCAACAATTTGAACAATTCTGTCAGCACGAGTTTGAAGTATGCGATAGTGCCGATGTAACACAGAGCATGGTGCGCTCATGGCTCGCAACCCTTATGGGTGAAAACTATGCGATTGCTTCGGTCCACCGCAAACTATCAGCAGTAAATGCTTATTACCGCTTTCTGCAAAAAATTGGAGAGCAAGAAAACAATCCTGCACGCAACATCAGCAAGCCCAAGCTTCCGAAACGACTTCCCAGTTTTATTGACGAGCGCGGTGCAAGCAATCTATACGATACGGCACTCTATACCGAAAGTGCACCTACGCCATTTGCTGCCCAACGTGACAAAGTAATCATGACCCTGCTCTATGAAACCGGAATGAGGCGTGCAGAACTCATCGGGCTCCGGGACCAAGATGTGGACCGTTACCTCCAGCAAATAAAAGTTACGGGAAAAAGAAACAAGATGCGGTACATCCCCGTTGGAAAGGACATGTTGGAAGAAATCGGGAAATACATCATGCTTCGGGATGCCGAGTTTGACGCACCGTTTGAGGCGCTGCTTGTTAACGACAAGGGCAAAAAAATCTCGAAATCATTTGTTTATTCCAAAGTTAACTTCTACCTTTCGCAGACATCCACCCTCCAAAAGAAGAGTCCGCATGTACTGAGGCACACGTTTGCCACACACATGCTAAACCACGGAGCGGAGCTGAATGTGATAAAAGAGATCTTGGGACATAGCTCTCTGGCCGCTACCCAAGTCTACACCCACAACAACATTGAGAAATTAAAGAGCATCCATCAAAAGATGCACCCGCGAAATAATTAATGTTTAACTCTAAAAAAAATTTCGTTATGCAAATTCAAGTTCAAAGTATCCACTTCGATGCAGACGTAAAACTCATTCAGTTCATCGAGGAAAAACTCAGAAAGCTCACCACTTTCCACGACAGAATTATCAAAGGCGAAGTATATCTCCGATTAGATAAATCAGACGTAAACGAAAATAAAATTGCAGAGGTACGACTCTCCATACCGGGAAAAGACTTGTTCGCAAAAAGACAATGCCGCTCCTTCGAAGAAGCTACCGACACTGCGGTAGATGCTTTGAGAAGACAAATTGATAAGCACAGAGCAAAGAACTAAGGTTCTTAGCGACTCTCATACGAAAAGGCTATCTCCAAGAGGTAGCCTTT
>DATCJY010000053.1:0-19125 GCA_036562565.1 Flavobacteriales bacterium
GTAATACACTTTGTCTTTGTCCTTAGAGGCGTACTTGGTAATCATTTTCATGGCATCCTTGAATGCATTGGGATACTTTGCTTTGAACTCGTCTCTTTTGGACATTTCATAATAGCAACGGCTCATAAACAAATAAGGCAATGCATCCTTCTTTGTTTTGTCATCGAGCGTATAACCTTCGGCCTTCTGGAGGCATTTTTCAAATTTATCGGCCACGAAGAGCGTCAACAAATCTTTATAATCCTTATCGGTTTGTGCAACGGAATTGGAGATAAATGCCGTGGCAATGAACAAAATGGCGAATAATTTTTTCATAGTCATAAAATGTGTGATCCACCGTCTTTTCCCAAAAACGATGCCCAAATTTAATCAATTGTTTTTCGATACTACCTTGTGGTTACCGTACCATCAATGGCACGAATAATTACGCGATATAATTCTTTGCAGCTTCGAGCACCAGTGGTAGCCCATCAATGCGAGTTCCACCTGCAGTGGCAAATGAAGGCTGTCCTCCACCACCCCCTTGTATGTTCTTCGCAAGCTCCTTCACAATATTACCTGCATGAAGATTTTTTTCTTTCACCAAGTCATCGGAAATAGCAACAGTAACCATCGCTTTTCCATCTGACTCCGATGCGAATACAGCAAAGAACTTATCGGTTTCTGCTTTCAACTGGAAAGATATATCTTTCAATGAAGCGGCATCCAGATTGACGCGCTCAGCGATGAAATTAATACCATTGACAGATGAAATTTTCGTCTTCAATGATTGCTTCACTTGCATCGCGCGTTCATGATTGAGCTTTTCGATTTGTTTTTGGAGCTCCGCATGCTTCGCTTGTAAATCATGTATTGATTTCAATACATCTTTTGATTTCAGCGTCTGACGAATTTCATCCAACGTATTGAGTTCGTTTTTGATGAAGTTGAATGCTCCATTGGAAGAGATGGCTTCAATCCTGCGCACTCCGGCCGCAACGGCACTTTCACTTTGAATTTTGAACAGACCAATCTCACCGGTGCTAGGAACGTGTGTTCCACCGCACAATTCGATGCTGTTGCCAAACTTGATGACCCGAACAAGATCACCGTATTTCTCACCGAACAACATCATTGCTCCGGTTTTCTTGGCGTCTTCAATTTTCATTGCACGGTTTTCCTCTAATGGGAAATTCTTGCGAATGCGCTCATTTACCAATTGTTCCACCCGCTCCAACTCTTCATCTGTCATCTTGGAGAAGTGTGAGAAGTCAAAGCGCAAATAATCCGGGTGAACCAATGAACCTTTTTGTTCCACATGTGTGCCCAATACTTCGCGCAATGCTTCGTGTAGCAAGTGTGTGGCGGTGTGGTTACATGCTGCTTCACTGCGCAATTCTTTATTGACAACAGCACGGAATGTTGCTTCCACATTCTCGGGCAATTGCTCGGTAATATGCACTGTGAGCCCATTGTCTTTCTTGGTATCGATGACTTCTATGGTCTCGTTGACAGAAATCAATTTCCCTTTATCACCAACCTGACCACCGCTCTCGGCATAGAACGGAGTAATATCCAAAACGATTTGATAAGACTCTTTGCCTTTTGCTTTTACCTTGCGATATCGCAAGATTTTAGCATCGCTTTCGAGTTCATCGTAACCGATGAATTGCGTTTCGCCAGCCGCGAGCTCCACCCAATCTTCTGTTTCCAACTTGGTAGCTGCACGGCTTCGTTCTTTTTGTTTGGATAGCTCTTGATCGAAGCCAAGTTGATCAATGCGCTTATGGCTTTCGGCAGCAATCAAAGCAGTCAAGTCAACCGGGAAACCAAATGTGTCATAGAGTTCAAACACTACTTTGCCATCAATCACATCACCGGATGTTTTTTGAATGATGTCTTCAAGTAGCGCAATTCCTTTATCCAATGTGCGCAAGAAGCTTTCTTCTTCTTCGCGAATTACTTTCTCTACCAAGGTCTGGGAGCTCTTGATTTCAGGGAAGAATTCTCCCATTTCATCGGCAAGAACTTTTACAAGGCAGTAGATGAACGGTTCTTTCAAACCAAGGAAGCTATAGCCGTAGCGAATGGCTCTGCGCAAAATTCTTCTAATCACATAACCGGCACCACTGCTGGATGGCAATTGACCATCGCAGATAGCGAAGGAAACAGCACGCACATGGTCTGCAATTACGCGCATGGCCACATCGCGTTTTTCAGAGGAGCGCTCATACTTCTTGCCGGATATTTTTTCGATTTGTTCAATCAATGGCGTGAAGACATCTGTGTCGTAGTTAGATGTCTTTCCTTGCAAGGCCATGCAAAGACGCTCGAAGCCCATCCCTGTATCCACGTGTTTGGCAGGCAATTCAACCAATGAGCCATCGGCTTTGCGCTCAAACTGCATGAACACGTTATTCCAAATCTCAACTACCTGAGGGTGGTCGCTGTTCACGAGTGTTTTACCATCTACCTTGCTTCGTTCTTCATCGGGGCGAAGGTCGATGTGGATTTCAGAACAAGGTCCGCAAGGTCCTTGGTCGCCCATTTCCCAGAAGTTGTCTTTCTTATTGCCTCTAAGAATCCGATCCTCAGCAATGTACTTTTTCCAGATATCATAAGCTTCTTGGTCAAATGCGAGGTTCTCTTTTTCATCTCCTTCAAAGACGGTAACATAAAGTCTGTCTTTGGGAATTTTATAAACATCGGTGAGCAGTTCCCATGCCCATTGGATGGCTTCTTTTTTGAAGTAATCGCCAAATGACCAGTTGCCCAACATCTCGAACATGGTATGGTGATAGGTATCTACGCCCACTTCTTCAAGGTCGTTGTGTTTACCGCTCACGCGCAAACACTTTTGGGTATCGGCCACACGCGGATACTTGATGGGCTCATTACCCAAGAACCAGTTTTTGAATGGCGCCATACCACTGTTGATGAACATCAGTGTGGGGTCGCCCTTCACCACCATGGGTGCTGAAGGAAGAATTTTATGTCCTTTCGACTCGAAAAACTCGAGAAATGTTTTGCGGATTTCTTTGGATGTCATTGCCATAACGGCCGCGAATGTACTCGCAGAAAAGTGTATTTCGGAAGGCCGTTAAAGCATTTTCTAATACCGAGATATCAAAAGATTCTATCCAACAAAATGATGCATTGAATGAAGTTGAACTCAATCTGATCGAGCGCGAATTTTTTGCCTGAATAAGTGGGCAAGTCCAAAGCTGGAGACCACCTCACCATGGTGCGCAGATAGATTACCTGCAATCTATCGGGGCGAATGTCCCAACCTGTGATCAAAGTGGGTCTGTACAAATTATTACCGAAGCGAGCGGTTTCTTCATCGGGCAGTTTCTCTTCCAATGTCAACCATTCGCGGCTGACTCCCAAACCAATGAATGGACTGAAACCGTGATAATCGGCAAAGAAGTGATAGGCCTCCAGCGTAAGTGCTTTGCGATTCAAGACTTGCTCATGACCAAATCCTTTTTGCTTCCAACTAACACTTCGGTACACCAGCGAAGTTTGCAAATCGGGCTTATGGAAATAATAACCCACACTCAGCTCCGGGAATGTATTGGATACTTTGGGCTGGCTCATGTATGGATATAAGTCGCTGTTATGAGATGCCGCTTTTAGGAAAATTCCTGATGAAGGACCTGCACCTATGGTCCAAGTGTTGAGCTTTCCGGCATTTGCCAAAGAATCCGTCACGAATTTTGTTCGGCCGTTTTGCCAACTCTTTTCGGCACCCAACGTTGTCTCGAGCATCCACTTCACACCGAATGTTATCCTCAACTGATGAACCTTCAGATGTTCCATGTGTGATGGTGCGATGTAATAAGCATAATCAGTATCCGCATCGTAAGCCGCTCCAAGTTCCACTAGCAAGTTTTTTCTGTTATAAACCAACCCTGCAGCAAGTGGAAGTTGATGGCGCAATTTCTCAGCTCCTTCACCTAGCCGCAAGGTGGAAGGAACCCAACCAAACCCCACGAAGGGTCTTATTTTCTTGTCTTCAATTCTCCAAGGAAGATAGCGGGCACCGGTTTCTACATGCGGAGTAAAGCCTGCATGGTTCAAATTGACCACAGGTATGGCAATGAAAAAATCAGCATGTCCCCAGAAATGTGTCCCCCCGATGACAATCGATGCTTGCGAAAATGAACCGAGTGATGCTTGTGTGATTTCACCGGTTTCATTGAATCCAGCTGTTTTTGTGCCCTGTGAAGGATAATGTCTGAAGTCCACTCCAAGGTTGAGCTGAGCAAAGCGGTGACGCGTATAGCCGCCCTCCACATACACCTGAGCGCTCAACACATTTCCGAAGAATAAAAAGAGAAATAGTAAGTATCGTGTCATTAGTACTGAAGTCTTTGAAGCGGCCTTTTCGTGTATTTCCAATTCCAATATTGCATCAGTGGCACGAGAACAGCCGTAGGCGCAAGCCAAAGAATCCATCCCGGCTCGAAATAAATATTAACTACAAGGAAAGCTGTGAGTGTTCCGATGTATGAGCCCACCATCATTCCGATGTGTTTCGTAAGCCACGTCAAGCGAGGAAGCGCTTTGTTTTTTCTGTTGGCCAAAAATGTTCGAACCTCAGTGGAGATGAGCAACAATGTGATGCAGCCAAAGACAATCAACACCGGATGGAGAGTAAAGAACATGACCACGCCATTCATAAAAGCCGCGAAAATAATGGCTCCGTCCAGCAGATTGTGCCGAAGCGTTTTGTTTCGAATGGAGCGCAAACCGCTATAAGTTTGATAGAAAACAAATATGCCGACCAGATTCAGGAATAGATTTGACTTTAGCACTGACAGGAACAAAGCAGAAAAGGAAACGATCATCATGCTGTAGAAGAAAACTTTGCCAAACCGCTTATGAATATTTCCGCCCTTCTTTGAAAACATGCTCACTGAGCCCGTGAGCAACGCCACACTTCCACCAACGATATGAATGATGAGCGCCAATTTGAGTAGTGTATCCATCCTAGTTTTGATTTTGTGATGGAGCAAAAGTGATTTTACCCTGCGCACACAGAAAGCGCTTTGGGGTAAATGGAAAAGTTTGTGGCGAATGGAAAAGCGCTCAAGGTCAATTGCAAGGTTCAGGGGTGACCGGCAATGCGCTCTTTAATGGAATTGTTGTGCGCACGCGATACCGGAATGAGATCCTCCAAATGATGCACGTGCAATTTATACCCCTGTGCATTACCCGATATGTGATGCACATGATGAAGGTTGACCAAATAACTCTTGTGACAACGAAAGAGGTTCTTGTGTGCTGCTAAGGACTCTTCAACGGACTTCAATGTATTGCGAATAACGGCTTTGGTCACACGGCCACCGCTTAGATAGTACACATCAAGATAATTATCGGCTGCTTGCATGACCAGCAGCTCATTGAGTTTCATAACTAAGGTTTCGGCTGTATTAAGTGAAGGAATTTCGATGTCGGATTCGGAAGAAAGGTCCTCCAGCAAAGAATTGCTCTCAGAAACTTCTTCGTGATCGGCAAGAACCTCGTTGATTCTAATGGCTTCATTGGTATATCGCGCGCGGTCCTTTCTCTCCCTTATTAAAGCCAAAGCTGAAATAGGAAAAATCCCCACAGCAATCGTAAATCCTTGGAAGATGAATGCTTGTTTCCAAGAGAACTGACTGTTGATGCTCATCTGATAGAAATAATAATTGCACCAGCCGATGATGAAAAGATTGGTCAACGACCAAATTATCTCACGACCAACCGTCCAGTTTTCCTCATTGAAATAACCTTTGAAAACCCGTGGTATCAATACATTGAGAACAACCATGGGCATAAATGTGGCCAATGCAAAACCGGTACAAGTATGCACCAACGAAGACTGCATTTCATGAATGCCAAAAGGCGTGAAGACAAAAAGGAAGAGAAACACAAATGCAGCGAACCCCAGAGCAAGCCAAATCTGGTAGCGAATACTGCCGTTGTAATAAAAAGAGTTATTGAATCGTAACAAATTCATGATGAGTTTTGGTTCGTGACATCAGTGCCGGCTGAAATGACAGCGTTTAAGAACTGAGCTCCAACGCTTTTTACCAATTATCACATTTTATCATCTGCAAAAATGAATTGATTTAAATTCGCCTACCGCGAAAAATGAAAAGATTAAAGTACAAATACAACCCTGCTACACTCAACTTTGAAAAGGCTCGGTATACCGTACGAGACTATATCTTTTCCGGACTCAAGTACCTGTTTGCCGGTCTGGTGGTTGGTACCATTTGCGTTTTAATCTACGCATCGTTCTTCAAAGATCCTGAAACTGCGCGTCTGAGCCATGAGATACGCTTTTTAAAAGCTCAACTTGAAGAGCTCAACAATCAGATTGATACCTTAGAGCATTTTGCGCGTGACCTACAGGAGAAGGATGACAACGTGTATCGCAGCATTTTTGGGGCGAAGCAATATCCTGATTATTTGAGAAAAGGTGGGGTAGGCGGTAGCGATCGCTACAGAAACCTTCGCGGTTTTGCGAGCAGTGCGGGCATCATTGAGACGCAGAAACGCATAAGCCGCTTGCAACGCGCATTGGTGGCACAAAGCAAATCGTATGAGGAGCTCTTTGAATTGGCCAATTCACAGGAAGAGATGTTGCAATGCATTCCTGCCATACAGCCTGTAGCCAACAGTGATTTGAAACGCATAGCATCGGGTTTCGGATATCGCATACACCCCATTTATAAGATTGCACGCATGCACACCGGCCTGGATTTTACGGCTGATGTAGGAACAGAAATCTATGCAACCGGTGATGGCCGTGTGGCTTCCATTGATAGTAAACTATCCGGATATGGGCAACATGTGATTATTGACCATGGATATGGATTTGAAACACTCTACGCGCACATGAGCCGTGTGGCAGTGAAGCCCGGTGAAAAAGTAAAACGCGGACAAGTGATTGGTTATGTAGGCAACTCCGGTTTGTCATCCGGTCCTCACTTGCACTATGAAGTAATCAAGAATGGAGAGAAGGTGGATCCTGCGTTTTATTTCTACAACGATATTACACCTGATCAGTACGAAGATTTGTTGCAACGTGCTGCAAATGCTAACCAATCGCTTGACTAACCTAATATATCTTTGCCGCATATGATTACCAAATCAAATGGAATTGAAAAGCTCTATTTCTCCATCGGAGAAGTAGCTGAGATGTTTGATGTAAACGCTTCACTTATCCGGTTTTGGGAGAAGGAATTTCCTCAACTTCATCCAAAGAAAAACGGTCGAGGCAATCGCGTTTACACTAAAAAAGACATTGAGCTTTTCAGAAAAATTCATTACTTGGTAAAAGAGAAAGGCTTCACACTTGAAGGCGCAAAAAATGCGCTTCGCGAAAAGTCAGAAACCGATAATAATGAGGTCATCCTCAATCGACTACTCAAAATCAGACGAGAACTGCAGGTTCTTGCAAGTCAATTATAGGATAGTATTTCAACGTCTATAAAAAAACCTCAATCGTGCGATGACGATTGAGGTTTTTAATTTTGGTAAGTCTCAGGAATCAAAGCTTTACAAATTCCACTCTTCGGTTATTTGCTTTTCCTGATGGTGTATCGTTTTTATCGGTTGGTTCGATCTCGCCTTTACCGTCTGTTTCCATACGGCTTTCGGCAATAGCAAACTCTTTTGCCAACATCTCTTTCACAGATGCAGCGCGTCTTTTTGAGAGCTCAAGATTTTTTGCTTCATCCCCATCGCTATCGGTATGACCAACGATTTTCACTCGCACATCCGGATTTTCCCTGAGAACTGTTGCGATATCTTTCAATGTACCATAGGATTCAGGTTTAATTTTATCACTACCGCTATCAAACAGAATTCCGCGTGTAACCAGTTTACCTTCGGTAATCAGCTTGCTGCGTGTATCAGGAGCGCCCACTGCCAACTGGATATTACCAATCAAGTACACATCCTTTTCCCGATGTTGGCCTTCATAACAAAATGAAAGCGCGTTGTAGTTAACTCCCTTTGAAAAAGCTCTTGGCACATCCAACACCTTCTCTTCATTGAGGTAAACACGAAGTCGTTGATTTTGGCGCCAAATACTCACACGAGCTTTGTTGTTGTGTGGAGTGCTGAATTGTTTGGAGTCTACATCATTATCCATTAAGACGGTTCCATCCGTATCCCAATTGTAAAAACGCACCCGGCTTTTGCCGTTGCCAACGTCCTTTGGATGCATTGATAACCTCACACCACCATGGTGAGATGAAAACCGACCAAATGAAGAAAGCTTGTTGCGGTTATCTGTATTCAAAAAAGTCAATGCCAAAGAACCGCTGTAATAATCGAAATCTTCATTGGCCATGATATCGAAAGTCAACGTGAAATTCTCGGGGAGATCCGTAATATAGTCCGGCATGTAAACACCATCTTTAGCAAACATCAACCATTTGCCTTCATGTCCCTCCACGGTTACCACTTCACCAGAAGCATTGCTGTTCCACTCAGCCGGGAAATCTCCTATGTTCACATGTGAGAAATCATCAGCGACCAAAATCTTTTCACCTGCAACAAAATCATAAGTAGAGTAGGCTTTGAATGCAGGTGATTTAGCATCCGCCTTACTGTCCCTTGGTGATGAAGTTTCTATTGCTGCTTCGCGTTCTGATTCTTTCGTACTTCCAGAATCTGAAGACTTGGATTTTTTATCATTCTTGGCAGCCTCCTTTACACCTTCTTCGGTTTTGTCCAAGGTTTTATCAATGGCCTGGTCAATCTTTTGATCCACGCGCTGATTCACCTTGCGTTTGATTTTTCCCTCAATATCAATTTGGGTATAACCGAGCTGACAGGTGCCCAAGACTAAAACCGCTAAACAGAGCTTTTTCATTTTTAGTTCTTTGATTTAAGATTGGTCAAGTAAAAGTACTAAAAGGTTCGCAACAGAAATTTAATAGATGCATGGAGCTGCATTTTCGGAATATCTTCGGCCTTTCAATTATTAATTCCCATGTATAACAATCTTCTCATTGAAAATAACGAATCCATCCGCATCATAACCATCAATCGTCCGAACCAATTAAATGCATTGAATAAAGAAACGATTGAAGAACTGCACAAGGAATTAACCGTTGCGCGCAATGACAACAGTGTGCGAGCCATCATCATTACCGGTGCCGGTGAAAAAGCCTTCGTAGCCGGTGCGGATATCAAGGAGTTTGCGAATTTCAGTGTGGAGGAAGGTAAACGCTTGAGTGCTGAAGGGCATAAACTCCTTTTCGATTATGTAGAAAACATGAACAAGCCTGTTATTGCTGCCGTCAACGGCTTTGCTCTTGGTGGTGGATTGGAGCTTGCTATGGCTTGTCATGTGCGCATTGCATCAGACAATGCAAAGCTCGGTTTGCCTGAAGTAACCCTTGGTGTTATTCCCGGATATGGAGGCACACAACGCCTTGCTCAGTTGGCCGGTAAAGGAAAAGCCATGGAGATGATTACCACTGCCGCAATGATTACAGCCGGAGAAGCGGCTCAATGCGGATTGGTAAACAATGTAGTTGCACAATCAGAACTGATGAATACCTGTATTGCATTGGCAAGCAAAATGGTGAAGAACTCACCGACTGCTATTGCAGCTGCTATTGCGGCAGTTAACGCTGGATTCAAAGACGGTGTCAACGGTTTCGAAGTAGAGATTGAAGAATTCGGAAAGTGCTTTGGTACTGCTGACTTCAAAGAAGGAACAACGGCATTTTTGGAGAAAAGAAAACCTGTGTTTAAGGGCAATTAAAGTACCGACTGTGAAAATTCAAATTATCAATAAATCACGCCATGCTCTTCCGGCTTATGAGACCACGCTTTCAGCCGGAATGGATTTGCGTGCCAACATTGAGGAACCGATTGTCTTGCCTTCACTGGCAAGACAATTGATTCCTACAGGACTCTACATAGCTCTTCCAGCAGGTACAGAAGCACAGATTCGTCCGCGCAGCGGAATGGCTTTCAAGCACGGTATTACGGTGCTGAATTCTCCCGGCACAATAGATGCAGATTACCGTGGAGAGATAAAGGTGTTACTGGTAAACCTATCTGCGAATGAGGTGGTGATAAACGATGGAGATCGCATTGCCCAGATGGTTATTGCACGCCATGAAACCGTTGAATGGGAACAAGTAGAGTTACTCGATGAAACCGCTCGTGGTGTCGGAGGATTTGGCAGCACAGGACACAAATAAGTTTTCGTGCTAATCCAACATACCGTGCGTCATCGCGAATTTCACAATGCCCGCCACATTGTATACATCCAACTTATTCATCAAGTTGGTGCGGTGGGGATCTACTGTCCGATGTGAAATAAAAAGCTTTTCGCCAATTTGTTTGTTGCTATAGCCTTCCGCTATCAGTATGATGATTTCAATTTCGTGCTCCGTGAGGTTGTAATTATCCAAGGCTCCATTGCTTACAGCATCTTCCTTTTCAAGGTTAGATGTACATCCTCTGAAGAATAAGTACCGCGGCCGGCATAAGCGAAAGGCGGACTCCGATATACAAAAGGCAGATAATAGGTGTTTGCCGAGACATAGGACGGCTAATTACGTCCAAAATCCGCTGAATTGAGGGCAAAAAAAAAGACTTCCAATCAGGAAGTCTTGAGTTTTTTATTGGGAAGAAGATGCATTAATTGTCGTCATCTTCATCATCATCATCATCTGAGATGGAAATGTTGCCGCCATTGCTACCGTGACCGGTTGTGCTGGTGGAAGTAGGCTTTGAAGAGGTATTGCTGCTAGTAGCACCAGTAATACCGTTATCCTTACCACCACTGTTGGTGTTACTCGGCTCCATTGGAAAGGCGCTTGGTTTTTCTTGTTGTTCATGAGCACGCTGTGGAGTATACAAATCCGCGTCTTTAGAACAAGCAGATAGCAGTGCAACAAGCACTGCCAAACCAAATATGTATCTGATATTCCGCAACATTTCCGGTAAAATGTCCACAAATATAATTTAAGTATCTGATTTATACAACTCTATCGGAAAAAAGTTCGTGGAAATTAAGGGGTAATAATATCTGGACTTTTGTACCTATAGAGTTGCCGTGCTCGTCCGATAACTGCCATGGGCCGCGGAGTTCGATGCTTTGTCCTGTACTTTTTTGTATCAGCTCTAAGCGGTTTTGGGTTATTTCCATTCCCTTGGAAATGTGGTTATCGGCCGTGGTTTTGTTCTTCAGGGAATTTTCAATACCGATTCCGTTATCGGTAACTGAAAACTCGAGGTGACCGTTCACGCGGGTGATATCCAGACGCACTTCCCCGGTTTCCGTCTTTGGCAAGAGCCCATGCCAGATGGAGTTTTCCAAAAACGGCTGAATCAGCATTGGAGGCACTTTTATGCGGTCCAAATCCAGCTGAGGATCCACATTAATGGAATACACGAACTTATCGTTGAAGCGCATATGCTCGAGCTTAAGGTAAAGCTCCAAACGTTCAATCTCATCGCGCAAGGAGGTCAGATTTTCTTGCGTGTTATCAAGGTTTTTGCGAATGAGCTTGGCAAAATCACTCAGATAGCGATTGGCCGCCATTCTGTCTTGTCTGTTGATGTAATACTGGATGGAGTTAAGTGCATTGAATATGAAATGCCTGTTCATACTGCTGTTGAGTGATTGTTGCTCCAATGCCAGCATTTTGGATTTGACTTCGAACCATTCTCTTTCGCGCTTTTCCTTGAGCACTTTTCGCCTGTTATAAATGATGTAGCTGATGATGCTCAAAGCCAGCATCACCTCCAAGGTTACAAACCACCAGGTCAACCAGAATGGTGGCCTTACCGAAAAAGCATAGGTTATTTCATCACTCCACAGACCTTCTTTGTTGATGGCTTTTACTTTGAATACATAACTTTTATAAGGCAAATTGCTATACGTAGCAGAGCTGCTGGTGGTGAGTGGCTTCCAGTCGTCATCGAATCCTTCCAGAATAAATTGGTACTCGAGGTCATGAGGATACGTGGTAGAAATACCTGTAAAAAAGAAAGTCAGGTGGTTTTGCTTATATGAAAACTCAGGATGGATGAGCAATCCTGAAATTGGGTCGATTGGTTGATCAAAGTTCGACCAATGCTGATTTTCGAGGTTAATCTGCAAATTGGTGAAATGGATGAGAGGGCGTTGCGAACGCGTGCCTCCGGTGCTGTTCAACTCTTGAGGGTTGAACACCACCGCACCTTCCGTGGTGCCGAACCACATGCGATTTTTACTATCGATAAATGAAGAGTTGAAATTGGTCTCAAGACTTTTGAGACCATCTTCAACGGAATAATTGCGGAAGGATAGCGATTGCCCTGGAACAAAGCCATCCAGATGGGTGCTGTAAAGGCCATTGTTGGTACCTACCCACAACGTATGATGTGTGTACCGCAGAAAATTTATCACATTAGATCCGGAAATTTTGGGATCCACGGGGACCGCCTGAAATAATCTTCCGGATAAATAACACAAGCCGTTTTGAGTTCCTGCCCACACGCGATTGGATGCATCTATTTCTACACAATAGATACTGTTTTCTGAAAGCCCATCGCGCTGTGAGTACATGGTGAACCGGGCACCGTCATATTTGTACAAACCTTCGATACAGGCCATCCAGATATTGCCGTTGTGATCTTGCCGGATGGAGCGGATGCGTTTTTTGGGAGCATCATCCGATACAAATGGATGAATGGTCTCACCGTCATACAATGCGACACCCTTTGCGGTTCCAATCCAAAGGCGTTGTTCACGGTCTTCAAAGAGGCTCAAGACCAATTTGTCTTGCAAAGAGTCCTTCTCCGTGAAGTGTGTGAGCTTTTGATCTTTAATGCAGAACAACCCTTCAGATGAGCCAAACCAAAGACTGCCATCGGCAGTGCGCTGACTGGTCCAGATGCGGCTATTACTATTGAGTTCGCGAAGGTTGAATTTGACAATTGAATCATCAGTCATTCTGCAGATGCCATTATCAAATGTGCTGAACCACATGTTGCCCTCCTCATCTTCGAGAATGGACATGACGGCATCGCTACTCAGGCCGTCACTTTTGCTGTAATTGATAAACGTATTACCCGTGAACTTTTGCAAACCGCTTCCATATGTACCCACCCAGATATTGCCATCGCGGTCGCAGAGGATATCACGCACATCGCCAGTCGGTAGCCCGTTTTGATCGGTTATAAATTGAAACTGTTCACCATCATAACTGAGAAAGCCGAACCGCGAGGTCATCCATAACTCATCATTTTGAGTAATAAATAAATTGGTTATGGTTTGCGGCATGGATGGGAAAGAAGACAAAAAGTTTCCCGCAACACCATTGCGCAGATACATCAATCCTTCGCCTTTTGTCGCAAGCCACAAAGTGCCATCATTGCTCTCCACCAAATCGAAGAAATTGGTCTCTGAAGAAACGGGTTTATAGAATAATTCGCATTTGTTGTCGCGGACACGCCACAAACTTTCCTTAGTCAGCAAACACAAATCTCCTGACTTACTGCGGGCAATGGTCTTGATGTGTTTATCTGCAACAGGAGCATACACCTCCTGATTGCTCACCAATCTTTTTTGAGCCAGGGAATAACTCAACAAACCGTTTTCGGTACCGATGAGCACCACATCATCTAATTGATAAAGGGTGTTGATGGTGGCTTCTTTCCAATTGCCTTCAAAGCTCAAACTTTGGACACCAAGCCCATTGATGATTGAGATGCTTCCATTGGACCCAACCAAGATGTCTTTGTTTGAGAGTTCCAACAGGCAATTGATTTGATTGCTCAACAAGCCGCTGTTCCGGTCATAGTTTTGAAATACTCTTCCGTCAAATCTGGAAAGGCCGCCCAAGGTTCCCACCCAGATATAACCGCGCGAGTCTTGCATCAAGCATCGCACTTGCGATTGCACAAGACCTTGCTTGATGCTGTAAGGAATAAAGGTATATTGCTGTGCATTGGAGATATGAAACCCCACCGCCAACACGAAGAGCAGCAAGCTCCTGAGGACCCGTTTAGCGAAGGTTTTCTGGGCTGTCTCACACATCATAATCCGGAAAGTTTATCCAAAAACTCCTGCATCTTGCGTCTTGCAACGGGGACCTGCGTTCCATCGCTTAAAACTGCAATGTTTCCTTCGCTGCGGATGAGCTCTTTGAGGTGTTGCGAGATATTGATGATATGTGATTTGTGTACGCGGAAAAACATGTTGGGATCGAGCTTGTCCTCAAATGCTTTGATGCTTTTACTGCTCACATATTTCTTTCCACCTACGAGGTAGATGGTGGTATAATTTTCAAACGCTTCCAGATGGATGATATCTGTATTCTTTACAATGGCCAATCCATCTTTGGTTGGCACAATTGTTTTTTCAACCGAGTTAGTAAGAGCAATGTTTTCAAGAATTTTGGTCAAGCGGTCATCGGATACGCGGGTTGATTTCTTATGTGCCACTAGATCGGCCGCCTTGGCTACAGCTTTCTGCAATTCATCAATGTCGATTGGTTTTTCGAGGTAATCAATTGCACTTTCTTTTATCGCCCTGAGCGCATAATCTCTGAAGGCCGTAGTGAAGATGACCTGAAATTTGCGGTCGTCAATGCTACTGAGAAACATGAAGCCGTCTTCTCCCGGCATCATGATATCCAAAAAGACCAAATCGGGCTTCAACTCATTTATTAATTGGCGTGCCTCACCGGCAGAACCTGCCAGACCCAAGACCTTGACTTGTGGGCAAAAATCTTCTAGAAGCATTCGCAGGTTTTCACGCGCGAATTCTTCGTCATCTACGATGATAGCGGTTATTGTTGGGCTCATACTTCCTCTCTGTGATAACAGATACAGCGGTGAAGTTAGGCATGAACCGTTTTATCGCCTTCATACAAACATCGATTTATTTCCAATCCAAAACAGTATTGCATTGAATGGAAAAAAATTTTTTAGCTGTTGTAACTTTCAATATACTTGAACGTCTTTGGTTGCGTTAAACTCTACTTTTTTAATATGAAACCAATAATTGCAACCATTCAACTGGCTATCGTAGCCTTTCTTATTCCTTTTTTCAGTCAAGCGCAAGAATGTAGAGACGTGAACATTCACCTCAACAGCGAAGTGAGCAATGGCGGAACTACCTACATCAGCTACTCCCTCGCAAACATTACTCAAGCTCAGATTATTGCACTTGATGAAGTCTCTTTTTCTATTGCCAGCCATGAAGTGAACCTGGGACACTGCCTCGACAATGGTTGTTACATCTTTTCTGTACTCAGCGATGATCCTATCGCACTGAATGAAAACATGTTTTTTGAAATTACTGTTGATGGAGCTATCATCAATGGAGCCATTATGGACCAAGATGAAACAACTTTCACCGTGATGTTTTGCCTCAACAACGATGAGCAAAATGGAAATTGTACATCCACGACAGTGAATGTAACTAACCACTCCTATGCAAATGGTTTAGATGAAATAACCTTGATTGTTCTCGAAATGGATAGTCAAGCTCCTATTTCATTTGAAGACCTTCATTTTACATCCGGACAAACCACCATTCAGCTCAATTACTGTCTCGCAAACGGATGTTATATGATAGGTGCATTATCAGATACACCGATTGTCATGAACGATGATGTCACCATTACCGTTACAGCCAATGGACAATCCGTGGTCATCGATGCATTTCAGGAAGAAGAAGGCGAAGGATTCGGATTGATGGTGGGTATCAACAGCAACTGCGTGATTACCGATGAACCATGCGAAGCGGACTTCTCCTATCAAGCAACCTCCACACCGGGTGAATTTCATTTCAATAACGAATCTGTAATAGTTGATGGTGTTCAGTGGTATTGGGAGTTCGGAGATGGACATTCGTCTGCTTCTATGAACCCGACACATCAGTATCACGTGGAAGGAGCTTACGAAGTATGCCTCACCTCTTACACGGAAGAGTGTTCTTCCATCTATTGCACCACAGTATATGTGAATGGAGTGGAATGTACTGACAACCTAGTCAACTTTACCCTCAACAGCGATGTATTAAGCGGAGGCTCCAATCAACTGATGTATTCCGTAATTGATGTAGAAAGTGGCCAACATTTAGCTACAGGTGTTGCTGATTTTACGGAAGTATACCAAACATATACATACGAAGTATGTCTGCCCAACGGATGCTATGCACTGATGGTTTATAACAACAATCCAATCAACATAGGAGAAGGAACGGATGTAAACATCTCATTGGGTGATTTGAGTTTGATGAATACTACCACCACTGAACAGCAAAACGATTTTTCATTCAGTGTTTACTTTAAATTGTTCAGTGATTGCGCAGTGGGTATAGATGAAAACCAAGCGGTCCCATCCTTCATCATGTATCCAAATCCAGCCAGCACACAACTCGTGATTCAATCAAGTAACAACGCAAGCATCTCTCAGCTGGAAATTCTAGATACCAAAGGTACCTTGCTTCAAAGCGTACAACCAAATCAAGCTACTTATACCCTATCGGTAGATCAGCTGGCAACTGGCGTGTACTTCGCGCGCGTCATCACTGCTAACGGAGTGGAAGTTCTTCGTTTCCAAGTGATGCATTAATATTCATCAGCAAGCTTTAAATAGTCATATAAGGATAAAGAGAGAGCGGCAGGTACGTTGATTACAGTCTTACTTCTTTGAGGTCACTAGCTTGGTTTAGGAGATCACCTGTTAAAGAAGACTGTAAGAGACGTACTTGCTGTTTTCTTTCTATCGCATTCCCTATCACCTAAGCACAAGTTATGACCGTTCAAAACACCGCTCGGCTTTTTCAGAAAAGTTAAGCTTCCACAGGAATAAACATCACCCAAATCGCCATCAAATGTGTGTTTCTTTGCGGTCGATGAATTCCAACATTCAATATTGCAATTCTTTATTTCGATATAGTCGCTTCAAGACCCGTGAAGTGAAAGTGGGCAATGTGCTATTTGGCGGTGATAATCCCATTCGTCTGCAAAGCATGACCACAACTGACACGATGGACACCGAAGCCACAGTGGCACAAAGCATCCGCATGATTGAAGCCGGGTGTGAACTGGTGCGCATTACAGCTCCAAGTAAAAAAGAAGCAGAGAACCTGCGCCCTATCAAAGAAGCATTGAACGCTAGGGGATATACCACACCGCTGGTGGCCGATATTCACTTTACACCGAATGCCGCGGAAATCGCAGCCGGTATCGTAGAAAAAGTGCGCGTCAATCCCGGAAACTATGCCGACAAAAAGAAATTTGAGGAAATAGCCTATACCGATGAAACGTATCGCGCAGAGCTTGAAAGAATACGCGAACGTTTCACTCCTCTTGTTTTGTTGTGCAAAAAGAACGGCACAGCAATGCGCATCGGAACCAACCATGGCTCACTGAGTGATCGCATTTTATCACGGTATGGCGACACGCCACATGGCATGGTAGAAAGCGCTATGGAGTTTTTGCGTATCTGCCGGGAAAACGACTACCACGACATTGTCATCTCCATGAAAGCCAGCAATGCACTTGTGATGGTGCAAGCCTACCGCTTGCTGGTGCATGAAATGATGAAGCACGGCATGAATTATCCGCTTCACCTCGGAGTCACAGAAGCCGGTGATGGTGAAGACGGCCGCATCAAAAGTGCAGTCGGCATCGGCACCTTATTGGAAGACGGACTTGGCGATACCATCCGAGTATCACTAACGGAAGAACCCGAAGCGGAAATTCCTGTAGCACGCATGCTCGCGGAACGCTATTCACACAGAGAAAATCATGCACCGATTGAAGAGGTACCAGTTCCAATCAACCCGTTCGAGCATGAGCGCAGGCATACCCGCACTGTACTGAATTTGGGTGGAAAGCACGTACCACGGGTCATCATGGATTTTTCCATGAAAAGCGAAATCACTGCAGCAAGTCTATTTTCTGTTGGCTGCAATTATTCCGTGCCACTTGATAAGTGGAATCTCACAGATATGGCATGTGATTACATCTATTGTGGTTACAACAAAGTTGATTTCGAAATTCCGGGCACCCTTGGACTCATTTACAACGCATCGTGCTGGGATGAAGTGAAGCACAAAGAACGTCATTATCCAATGGTACTTGCCGGTGAGTTGACTGCATTCATCAACGAATACGGTAGCGCATTGCCATTGGTTTTTGTTCAGGCTACTATACACGACCTCAATGATTTGTTTATCCAACAACTCATGACTGCCCGCAATACTGTGCTCGTGCTCACTACCGATAATGCACATGGAATGGCAGAGCAGCGAGCGGCCATCTTCAAACTTATGAATGCCGGATGTGATGTACCAGTAGTAGTTTGGCGCAGTTATCAGGAAAATGATGAAGACCACTTCATGTTGTACAGTGCTACAGACCTTGGAGCACTGCTCATAGACGGATTGGGGGACGGCATCTTTATTACAGCCGAAAACATACCGATGCAACGTGTGAACTCTACGGCATTTGGAATCCTCCAGGCCACGCGCACACGCATATCGAAAACGGAGTATATCTCCTGTCCGAGCTGTGGAAGAACGCTCTTCGATTTGCAAGAGACCACGGCAAAAATTCGCGCACGCACCTCACACCTTAAAGGAGTAAAAATTGGCATCATGGGCTGCATTGTGAATGGTCCCGGAGAAATGGCTGATGCGGACTACGGCTACGTAGGTACGGGTCCCGGAAAAATCACGCTCTACAAGGAAAAAACCGTAGTAAAGAAAAACGTAGCCGAGGAAAATGCTGTAGATGAACTCATCCAACTCATCAAAGAGAATGGAGACTGGGTGGATGCAGACACCGAATAAAACATGCGATTTTTTAGACAATCAACGGTGTAAGACTTAGTTTTGGCGCGGTTTTACATCATCACTGATTCCTTAATTTCGCACACAATTACTTTATTTCATGAGTTCGAAACAAAGAACAATTAGCGCACCCGTCACCCTATCCGGAATCGGATTACACACCGGTGCTGCCGTTAACTTGACCATTGCGCCTGCTCCTGAAAACCATGGCTATGCTTTTCAGCGTATGGATCTGGAGGGGCAACCAATTATCAAAGCAGATTGTGACCTCGTTGTTTCCACACAGCGTGGTACCACATTGGAGTACAAAGGAGCACGCG
>DATCJY010000054.1:0-16480 GCA_036562565.1 Flavobacteriales bacterium
AACACCGACTGTGATGATTCAGATCCTGAAGTATGGCAAACCGGTACCTTCTACATCGACAACGATGGTGATGGCTATGATGCTGGCCAACAAGAAGTATGTTATGGCGCTACCATTCCTAATGGTTATGCAGAAACTACCAACGGTCACGACTGTGATGACAACGACTCTGAATCATTCGGACCGACAGCGATTGAAGTGACAATCGAAATGCCTATCACTACTGTCTGTGATAACTCCGCAGCGTTTACTCTTACCGGAGGCTCACCGGCAGGAGGTACTTGGTCCGGTACAGGGGTAACCAATGGTACCTTCAACCCTAACGGACTTGCTCCGGGCTTCTATCAAATCACATACACAGTTGCCGGGGATGGAGTTTGTACAACCACCGGAAGTCAGACTGCAGAAATAGAGATAGAAAATTGTACTATTAATGTTGATGAGTTGGACGCTTACAATATTCGTTTGTACCCAACCTTCACCAATAACCATGTAACTGTAGTTGGTTTTGACCTTAAAGAAGCAGTCATCATGGATGCTCATGGTAAGCGATTGAATACCGTATCATTGATTAACAATAACATCGTTGATATGAGTAGCTACGCTGCCGGCATATACTTCATTCATGTTACAAGTAACACCACAACCCAAATATTTAAAGTTGTTCGTGTGCACTAAGCAGAATTGAAGTAGCGATATATGTAAATACACAATCAAGAGGCCTTCTCTGCGGGAAGGCCTCTTTGATTTATATACGTCCCCCGATTTGTACCATTCCATTTTATGTTATTCCAAATTACTTTCGCGGCATGGAAAAAAACGCGCGCATCTATGTTGCCGGCCACAGAGGAATGGTAGGCAGTGCCATCGTTCGTAAACTTCAATCAAACGGTTTTGACAATCTCATCCTCCTCACTTCTGCAGAACTCGATTTACGCAATCAGGCTGCTGTAGAAGCATTCTTTCAACAAGAAAAGCCGGAGTATGTTTTTCTCAGCGCGGCCAAGGTTGGAGGAATCCATGCGAATAATGTCTACCGCGCAGAATTCCTTTACGACAACCTCATGATTGAATCCAATATCATCCATTCCGCATACAAGACGGGAGTGAAGAAGTTATTGTTTCTGGGTTCATCATGTATCTACCCGAAGATGGCTCCTCAACCTCTTAAAGAAGAAAGCCTGCTAACGGGTCTATTGGAGTCAACCAATGAGCCTTATGCAATCGCAAAAATTGCAGGTATCAAATTGTGCGAAGCATATCGCGATCAATATGGCTGCAACTTCATAAGCGCTATGCCTACCAACTTGTATGGTCCTAACGACAACTATGACCTCAACAATTCACACGTGCTGCCGGCATTGATTCGCAAATTCCACACAGCCAAAATTGCGAACGATCCGGAAGTAGAAATATGGGGCACCGGTTCGCCCATGCGCGAGTTCTTACATGTAGATGACCTAGCTGATGCTTGCCTTTTCCTCATGCTCAACTATAACGAGAAGCTCTTTGTAAACGTAGGTACCGGTGAAGACCTTACCATCAAAGCACTTGCAGAAATGGTTAAAGAAATTGTAGGTTTCAACGGAGAATTGAAATGGAACACCGATAAACCTGATGGCACGCCACGCAAATTGATGGACGTTTCTAGGCTGCATGCATTGGGTTGGAAGCACTCTATTAACCTTTACGAAGGTATAAGCAGCGTATATGAAGAGTTCAAGCAGAAATCACTGGAGGAACTGAGAGCGAAATAATCCGTGAAAAACTTTATGTCGCCTAAGCACATTTTGACTTTGATTGTAATAGGGATGTTTTTTCTCAACATTCCGGGTGCTCATGCGCAACAAAAAAACGTACCGCTCAATCGCTTCTATACACAGGAAGTAGAAAGGGTGCTGCTTGCAGATTCTGTAATCCATCAAACAGCTTTTAAGCCATTTCTTGAAAGCAGAATCCCTTTGGAACGCATTGTTGGCTTTGCTAAGGACGATACACTAAAGACATATTACGACCTTACGAAACTCCTTTTGAAATCCCACCTTATAAGCATTCAAGGTGAGAACTACAAACTTCTTCTGGACCCGTTGTTTGATTTGTCGTTTGCATATGACTTCATAGACACCTCGCACTATGCAAAGTCGAATAATTTAATCAGCAGTACACGTGGCTTTCAGGCGATGGGAGATCTTGGCGATAAATTTTCCTTCCAAACCGGTTTTTATGAAACCCAGACCTATCTCCCCTCTTATCTGCGCAGCTTCGTTGACTCAACCGGTGTAGCACCGGGATTTGGTCGTGTAAAAGCTTATAACTCGGTAGGATTTGACTATGCCATGGCATACGGCAACATCAGCTATAGTCCAACTTCTTGGCTGAATTTGCATTTCGGAACAGGAAAACATTTTATAGGTCATGGTTATCGCTCCATTCTACTCAGCGATGCAGCTTTTAATTATCCATTTATCAAAGCCTCTGCAAGTTTCTTCAATAACAAACTTCAGTACACAACCATTTACGCCATGTTGCAGACCCAAAGCCGTCTGCCACTTGGGGAAGTGCCAGAATCATTGTTTAAAAGAAAAAGCGCGAGTTTCCATTACCTCAGCTGGGCTCCACATAAGCGCATTGAAATAGGCATATTCGAAGGTATCACATGGAAGATATATGATGCAGAGCAAGGGACTGTCCCTCAACCGTATGGAGCTTATATCCCCATCATCGGAGTCAATTCTGCCATCCATGGGCTTAGCAGCGTGAACAACGTCATGCTTGGAGCAAACCTTAAATTCCAGACTAACAAGCACTCCTACATCTATGGACAACTGGCTATAGATGATTTAAACAAGTCAGCACTGGGATATCAGATTGGTTTCAAATACTTCGATTTACTTACTCCAAGGCTCGATGTCCAAGTGGAATGGAACCAACTAGACAATTGGCTCTATGCAAGCCGAAACCCAATTCAAAACTATGTACACGTCAACCAGCCTATTGGTCATCCTACGGGTGCTGCCACACAAGAACTTCTTGGAATACTTAATTACAGATGGCGCAGAATACTCGGGCAATTAAAATACAACCAGATATTTCATTCAACCGGCCCTGAAGGTGATTGGCGCTACCATCACTCCACCATTGAAGAAGGTTCTGCCACCTATCCGGTTCGCTACACACAACAACTAGATATAAATCTGGGTGTATTAATCAACCCGAAATGGAACTGTCAATTCCAAATCGGCTATCTCAATCGTTTGGACCAAATCAGAATTGAAAACCCCGATAACACTGAGAGAAGAACTTCATTGCTCTATTTCACACTGAGCACGAATCTTATAAATCAGTACCGTGATTTTTGATACATTTGGTCGCTCAATGACCTCCAAGCTCCCCGGTTGAGCATTATTTGAATTAAATAACGCTATCGAATTTTGACATCTACTCTTTTTGAACTGATATGCGGATTCTTATCCGCCTTTTTGTTGGTACTTGTTGTCACTCCATCGGTTATTAAGGTAGCCAAACTAAAACACTTGGTCGATGAACCGAGGGAGTCAAGAAAAGTGCATCGCAGATCGGTTCCTACTATTGGTGGCATTGTGATTTTTGCTGGAACCATCATCGCCTATTGCCTTTGGTTTCCTTCTAAAGAAGTATGGCAATTCGGTAATAACTACGATGCCATTGGAGCGCTGAATGAATTCAAATACCTTGTTGCTTGCATGTTCATCCTTTTCTTCATTGGAGTGAAAGATGACATCATAGGTGTTTCCCCTATCAAAAAATTACTTGTACACATCATTGTCGGATTCATTTTGGTAATCGTAGCAGATATCCGCATCACTCAATTCTGGGGGCTATTCGGGATTAACGCTATCCCTTATTGGATCAGTGTCTCACTGAGCATGTTTGTGTACATCGTGATTGTAAATGCCATTAACTTGATTGATGGTGTGGACGGTTTGGCTGCCGGAGTTGGGCTCATCGCTAGTCTTGCATTTGCTTTTTGGTTCTATAAAACAGGCGACCAACCATTGGCGTTATTGGCAATGGGATTAGCAGGATCATTGCTAGGCTTCCTTATCTACAATTTTCAACCTGCCAAAATTTTTATGGGTGATTCCGGTTCGCTCATCATCGGGATTATCTTGTTTGTATTGGCCGTGAAAATGATTGAGCTCGGTTTCCTTAAAGAACGTTTGGTAGCGATGAACTATGTTTCCAAACCGGTGCTGGCTATGGCCATATTGTCCTATCCGTTGATTGATACTTTGCGTGTATTCATTGTACGCGCTTCACAAGGTCGTTCACCATTCTCTGCGGACAAGAACCATATCCACCATAAACTTTTGGCCTTAGGTTTTTCTCACCGTCAGACCGCGGTAATCCTATACGCATACACACTATTCATCATCATGCTCACGTTCCTAATGCCACCTTATACTCCCAATATTTCCTTCTTCGTAGTGGGAAGTATTGCCGTTTTGAGCCTTAATTCTGTTTACCTCTTTAAGAACAAAGAGAAGCACTAATTGATGGCATCACCGCGTAGCTCTCGGTATCGCTTGCGCGCTTCAACAACATAAAGACTACCGGGATATTCCGTAAGGAGTTTTTCGTAGAGCTCCATAGCTTTAGGAGCATTTTGAAAATTGTACTGATAAAGCTCTGCAAGTTTGAACAAGGCATCATCGGCAGTGATGTCATTGAAGTGAAAATCTACCACATCCTGATACATGTCACGCGCTTGCTCATACATACCTTGTCGCATGAAGATTTTCGCCTTCATCATTTTAATCTCATCCAATAGCGAGTGATTGGGATACTCTGTAATGATAGAATCCAAGGTTGCCATTGCTCTGGAATATTGCGATTGATAAGCCAATAAATCAGCACGTGCATACATCTCCATGGGAACTGTAGTAGTATCCATATTGAAGTTATCGGTAATGAGCAATGACAATTCAATGGCATCGTTGGAAATTAGTTTAGAGGTGGATGCTTTCAATACATCGAGTTGGCCTTGTGCCCATTCAAAGTCACCGGTGTAATAGGAGATTTTGGCATTGCGGAATTTGGCTTCATGACCGAGCACGTCTTCCTTAAAGTCAAGTTCAACTTGCGAATAGAGCAAGGATGCATCCCAGATTTCACCTTGGAACAAATACACATCGGCAAGCTCCAGTTTGCACAGTGCGCGCGTGCGCGCATACAAGCCGGGCAAGGCGATGGTTTCCTTTAACAGCGCTACTGCCTCATCGGCTTTGTCCAGATAAAATGCCTTGATGTGAGCCAGCTCCTTGAGCATAATCGCTGACTCGGCACGCATACCTACTTCGGCAATGGCTTGATTATATTCTGTTTCAAGATTCGTATAAGCCAGTTTATCCGATGAAGGATTTTGCTCTAGCTGAGCTTTCATTACCTGGAGCTTTTCAATCTTGGCAACGATGTAATAATCGTTGGCAGGGCCTTTATCGATGATGTATTGATAGGCCTTTGCAGCCGTCTCATAGTCCTTGTTATTGGCAGCAAGTTGGGCCAAATTCATGATGCGGCCACCGGATTCCGACAAACGCTTGTCCAACGCAATGGTTTGCACCAGTGCACTGGAGAAATCTTTTTTCTGAAGGAATAGCCAGGTAAGCATCTCGGTAAATACGATCGTTTCCGGATTCTTTTGTGTGCGTTTCAAAAGCTTCACCCGCAGCATATCCATGTTATCCTCATTCTCTGCGAGGTTCAATGTGCGGTTCAATGAGTTCTGTACGGTCTGCAAATAATTTGGCTCGGAGGCTACCAGATCCAAAAACGATTCTGTCATTCCCTCCAAATCGCCAAGATTGCCTTGCATATTGGCAATTTCATAAGCATAGTTGTAGCCATCTTTTCCTTCATTCTTCCCTTTTTGATAGGTCTTCAGCGCATACTCATATTCATTGATTTGAGAAAACTCCGATGCCAAACGAATGATGTTGGAACGAGTTGGCTCCATCTTCTTTATTGCCAGCTCAAATTGCTCTACCGCAGCAGCCCTTTTATCAAAACGTTTGTATAAATCTCCTAGTCTCACATAAGCAATGCCGTCTTTGGAGTTTTCCTTAATGTTTTTCTTGGCCATTTTTTCGGCCTCGTCAAATTCCCCTAGAGCGATTAATGTGTTGAGGTAATTTGTATAGACACGTTGCGTCTTATTGGTTTTATAAATCTTCTCGTAATAGAGCTTAGCTTGTTCGTATTGCCCCTCTTTAAAATAATATTCAGCAAGATCCAAGTCTGTTCCCTGAGAAAAAGCTCTTACTGCCGACAGCAAGAAAACAAGTATGATAAGTACGATTTTGTGATTCATGTTTAATAATGCTTTTCAGCGATACTATCTACCAACAATTGCAATTGCGGAGTCAATTGTGCATGCTTCCTGAGCAATTCCGAATTGGCTTCATCTAGCTCCACAAAACGTGATGAAAGCTGTTGCACAACGTCCCTTTCCTTTTGCAAGGCCTTCATAACGTACAACTCATCCATTTTGTTGTCATCGGAATCATGTGTAGCACCTTCTTTGAGTGCTTGTTGCAATTTTTTCAATTGACTAGAGGAGCTGTCCAATTTAAGTGCCAACTGAGTTTTCACCTCCTCGATTGATTCCATCTCCAACCGGATACGTCCCATATCGTTGAGTAAGGCCACTTGCTCCAAGGATAAACCTTCAGGCTGCAATGCTTGAATGGTGTGCAATAAATCGCGAATCGTATCTACAGAGCCGGTCCAATTGCCTTGAGCGCTCAGCCGCTCGTGATATTCATCTACTACCGTGGAGAGTGAATCCAGCTCCTTTATTTCGGCCGTATAATCCTTCTTAAAATGACAAGAACCAAGAATGATGGCAATTGCACCTATAACGAACAATACCAATCCTCTTTCCGATCTTTTCATATACGCGAAATTAAGCACAGCCGGAAGATATAAGTCTCCCTCCATATAAAAGCATGAGGCAGCTTGTAAGTAGAGCGACACACCCCTTAAATTCGCGCCTCTCAAAAAAGAATTCCATGGCCAGTCATACAGCTATTTCTACCCTGTTCGGGACAAAACCGATTGGAACCGAAGTGAATGTAAAAGGTTGGGTGCGTACTTTCCGCAACGACCAATTCATTGCCGTTAACGATGGTTCCACCATCAAAACACTTCAGGTAGTAATCAAAAAAGAAAATTTTGATGATGCTACCTTGAAAAGAATCCAAACCGGTACCAGCATCTCGGCCACTGGAAAATTGGAAAAAAGTCTCGGAAAAGGACAAGAAATAGAACTGATTGCTGATACGCTTGAAATCTTGGGGGATTGCGATCCAACAGAATATCCTATCCAGATGAAGCGTCACACTTTGGAGTTCTTGCGAGAAAAAGCACACTTGCGTTTCCGAACCAACACCTTTGGTGCAGTATTCCGCTTGCGACACCATATGGCATTTGCCATCCACAAGTTTTTCAATGACCGTGGCTTCTTCTACCTGCACACACCTATTATTACTGCCAGTGATGCTGAAGGTGCCGGTGAAATGTTCCGTGTCACCAACCTCAAATTGGATGAAATCGCTAAAACAGGTAAAGTAGATGACGCTGAGGATTTCTTCGGAAGAGCTACTAACCTTACTGTGAGCGGACAACTCGAAGGCGAATTGGGAGCTTTGGCGCTAGGCAAAATATACACCTTCGGCCCAACCTTCCGAGCTGAAAACTCCAATACCAGCCGTCACCTTGCTGAGTTCTGGATGATTGAGCCTGAAATGGCCTTCTACGACATCTATGACAACATGGATCTGGGTGAGGAGCTGCTCAAGTATTGTATCCAATACGCATTGGACAACTGCCGGGAAGACCTTGAGTTTTTACAAGAAAGAGAAATCAATGAAGACAAACAGAAGCCTGTGAACGAACGCCAGGTACTTCCTCTCATTGAGCGCCTCAAAGTGGTTTGGGAAAACAAATTCGAACGCATCACCTACACTGAGGCCATCGATATCCTTCTCAATTCTTCTCACTACAAGAAGAAGAAATTCAAGTTTGAAATAGCCTGGGGAAGTGATCTTCAAAGTGAGCACGAGCGTTACCTCGTTGAGAAGCACTTCCAACGACCGGTAATCATTACTGCTTACCCGAAGAAGATCAAATCATTCTATATGCGCAACAACGACCTCGATGCAAATGGCAGAGAAACCGTTGCTGCCATGGACATCTTGGTACCGGGAATTGGTGAAATCATCGGAGGCTCACAACGCGAAGAGCGCTACGATGTATTGGTTGAAAAATGTAAAGAGTTCAATATTCCGAATGAACACATCTGGTGGTACCTGGAGACTCGCAAATTTGGAACGGCTGTTCATTCCGGTTTCGGGTTGGGCTTTGAGCGCCTCATGATGTTCGTTACAGGTATGACCAATATTCGTGATGTGATTCCTTTTCCACGTTTCCCTCAAAATGCAGAGTTCTGATTCAAAACCCATATAAAAAAAGCCGCTTCATGATGAAGCGGCTTTTTTATTATCCTATAATTAATTGAATCAGATTTCTTTAATCTTGATTTTTTGACCAATTGCAAGCTGGTTCTCCTTCAAACCTTTGTTGAGGCTTTTAATCTGGTTTACAGTTACACCTTTGCTGTTAGCAATCTTCGTGAGCGTATCGCCTTTCTGAATGGTGTAGTACTTGTACTGTGGTGTAGATGAACTTGACTGTGTCGTAGTTGCGTTGGCAGGCTTGGCCAACGGAGTTTTCTCATGATCCTGATAGTTATCCTCTTCAGCCGGCTCATTCTCTGACGCACTCATTGCTGTGGTCTCGCCCTCCACAGAAGTGGATGTATCTTGCTTCCGTTCTTTGGCTTCTACATACACCGTTTTTGTAACCATTGTTCGGATCTTCAGATTCTGACCTTTGTGAATGGTGTTGGACTTTAGATTATTCCACTTCTTTAGGTCAGTTACAGTCACTTTATACTTAGAAGCAATGGTTCCCAAGGACTCTCCTGATTTCACTGTATGAGTCTTCCAGCCCAGCTCTTTGATTTCCTTGGCCACGGTTCCTGAAGAAGAGCCATTGGTAGTAGAAGCATAGAGCGCTGCAGGTTCTTGGCGATAACCGCGGCTCTTCTCATACACGAGCTCTTCATTGCTCATGAACAAGCCCAATTTTTCAATTGGCAATACGAGGTAATGTCTATGACCATTCTGAGGGATTTCTCTTAGTTTATAAGTCGCATTCAAGAATGCTATGTCATCCACAGGCATATCAATTATGGATGCAAGCGCTTCAAAATCCACCTTGTTCGTAACGGTAACAGTGTCTGTCTCAAAGAAAGTAGTAATGGGCTTCTGAGGATAGAGGTTGTATTCTGCAGCATGGTTCATCACATAATTCACAGCAATGAAAGCAGGAACATAACCTTGGGTTTCCTTAGGCAAGTATTCTTTGATAGCCCAGAAATCCCTCTTACCACCTGATCTACGGATGGCTTTGTTCACGTTGCCAGGACCACTGTTGTAGGCTGCCAAAGCCAATTCCCAATTACCGAATGTCTTGTACAAGAATTTCAGATATTGACAAGCGGCCTCTGTAGACTTGTATGCATCAAAGCGTTCATCTTGGTAGCTGGTCACTTCCAGATTGTACATCTTTCCGGTAGAAACCATGAACTGCCATAAACCTCCGGCACCCGCTCTGGAAATTGCAGATGGATTAAGTGCCGACTCCACGATGGCCAGGTATTTCATCTCTAATGGAATGCCATGTTTGGCCAATTTTTCCTCAATCATCGGAAAATAGAGCTGGGACATACCCAGCACTTTGGTAGTGATATCACGTCTGCGCACGGCATATAAATCGATAAAGCCTTGAACAGTGCTGTTATAAGTCAACTCAAACGGAGTATTTCTGTCCAATACTTCCATGCGGGCGCGCACTACTTCAGCAGGGAAAGTTGGAATCTCCTCTTCTCGGTAGTTGTAAGCATTTAGGAAGTCTTTATCCGTTGAGAAACAATAGTGGTTGGTATAACTGGAAACCAGCATCCTGTCAATTTCCATCAGCTCGGGATCATCCGGCTGCAGTGTTCTAAAATTGTTAGGGATGGAGTCCTTAGGTGTTGATGCCTTACCGGCAAAAACCAATAAAGCAGCAACAACTGAGAGCATTGTTTTTTTCATGATTTCCTGGTTTTCCTTGGTGGTTATCGCTTACCGGTGGGCAAGCTACTGCGACCAATTTAATAACTAATAATACGGTCACAAGTTGTTTAAAGTTTCATTCACATTTCCGACAAGCCCAATTGCTTTTATCAACATAGTTTTCCTAAAAAAACAAGCGCCCTGAAATAAAAAATTCCACTCTCCTCCGAAAAAAAATCGGAAGAGAATGGAATGTGAATATCGTAATAGGAACGCCCCCAGACCTTACCGGACTGGTAAACCTTTGTTCGGATTATTGTTGGCTCTCCGGCTTAGAAGAATCAGAAGTTTCTCCTTTGCTGGCATCCTTGAATTCCTTCATACCTTTTCCCAAACCTCGCATCAATTCAGGAATTTTCTTACCTCCAAATAGAAGAAGGATAATAACCAGAATGACGATGATTTCGGTAGCACCTAATTTTCCCATGATCTTGTTTTATTAAAGCTCTTGTGATGTTTGAGCTGCGCAAAAGTAACGCAATTGCCCTTTTCTATACGGGTAAGGCTCTAATATTTTGTTATAGGAACATATTATCTATTAGCCGCACCTCACCTACATAAGCTGCAACCAGTGCAATAGGACGCTGTACCCCCTCCCATTGAATAACAGGCTCGAATGTATCAGCTTCTACAATCGTCAGGTACTCGACCTTGATACCGGCTTGCTCCATGTGTGCTTTGCCCAGAGCAATTATTTCTTCAGGACTTTTCTGGCGTCCTGCATCCCGCATAGCAAAGAGTGCAGCGCTAATAGCAGTAGCCTGCTTTTTCTGCGATTCACTGAGGCGCATGTTGCGGCTACTCATGGCTAACCCGCTCTCTTCGCGGATCAGTGGAGAGCCAATCACTTTCACCGGAAGGCCTTCATACTCCGTCATTTTTCGAATCAAAGAAAGCTGTTGAAAATCTTTCTCTCCGAAATAAGCCTCATCAGGCTTGACAATCTCAAATAATTTTTTGACAACCGTGAGAACACCATCGAAATGGCCTGGCCTGAAATCACCTTCCAACGTACGGGACAACAATCCGAAATCCCAAGAATCCTTGTACATAGTAGGGTACATCTCCTCCACCGAAGGAAAGAAAATAGCATCGCAGCCGGCAGCGGCCAGCAAGTCTCGGTCTTTCTCAAAAGTGCGCGGATAATGCTTCAAATCCTCCGGATTGTTGAACTGTGTGGGATTGACAAAGATGGACACCACTACGATATCGCAACTGGTCTTCGCTCGCCTGATAAGCGATACATGCCCTTCATGCAATGCCCCCATAGTTGGAACAAAGCCAATTTTGGCGTTATGAGACGTCCTTTGGAGTGCAATCCAACCTTGGATTTCACTAATATGCTTAAATACAACGGGTAACACCGATTTTTATGAAAATATGTGGCGCCAAAGCTAATTGTTTGGAAATATGATTAAAGATTTATATCTACATTTGCGTTTCTTTTACAGTAAGAGCTTATAGAAATTTATGAGTAATAAAACAAAGATTCTATACGTATCGCAGGAAATTCTCCCCTTCTCAGCTGAAACTACTACTTCACAAAGTAGTCGTTTCCTTCCTCAAATGGTACATGAAGGTGGCAAAGAAACGCGAATATTCATGCCACGTTATGGTAAAATCAATGAACGCAGACATCAGTTGCATGAGGTCATTCGCTTGAGCGGTATGAATCTTATTGTCAATGATAGCGACCACCCATTGATTATCAAAGTGGCGAGCATCCCTCAAATCCGACTTCAAGTTTATTTCATAGATAATCAGGAATTCTTCCACAGAAAGGCGTTCTTCCATGATGAAGAAGGAAATCTGTTCCCTGATAACGATGTGCGCATGATATTTTTCACCAAAGGCGTTTTGGAAACAGTGAAAAAACTCGGCTGGGCTCCGGACATCATCCACTGCCACGGTTGGTTCACGTCACTTATGCCTTTGTATGTGAAGAAACTTTACAAGCGCGACCCTTATTTCGCTGATACGAAAATTGTTACATCGCTTTACGATGACACTTTCAAAGGAAGTCTCGATAAGAAATTGATTGAAAAAATCGCGTTTGACACTTTGAAAACTGAGGACATGAGCGTGATTAGCACTCCTAACTACAATAACCTCGCGAAGCTTGCATTGCAATACTCCGATGCCGCAATCATCGGTGACCAAAATGTGAGCAATGAGCTGGAGAAATACTGCGTAAGCAACGACATTCCGGTGCTCAAGCAGTATGAGGAAAGCGACTACCTAAGTGCGATTGACGAATTCTATGATTCGGTTGTGTTGGGAAAGACGGAACTTGTTGACTAATCGAATGAAGAATTTATCCCATCCAGTAAATAGCCTCAAGAAATTGAGGCTATTTGCCATTTTAGTTGCTGCTGTTGTCGGCTTAGCATCTTGCACCAAACCCGAAACGGGAATTGGTGAAAGCATCCAGCCGGCCGAAGATTTGCTCTACGCTTATCAAACAGACACAACCACTCTGTTTGCAAAAACTGTAGCCGTTGATTCCATAGCGAGCGACTTCTACAGCAACGTCATGATTGGCAACTACGTGGACGATAAATTTGGTGCAGTGCAGACTACAGGGGTACTGCAGTTCATTCCGTCAACAAGTAAACCAAGATTCAACAATGTCATTCGGATCGACTCTGTAGTGCTATCACTGGTTTATCAAAATGCAGTGTATGGTAAGAATGTCCCGATGTATTTCAACGTCAATGAAGTTACCGAATTGCTGGACTATTCCAAGACTTACTACACCAATTCAGTCATTCAGACGGCACCTCAAAACTTGATAAAAGCGGGAATGGAGATTTTAGACCCCAAACCGGAAGCTGCATCCGGCACCAACACAATTACTCCTGCTCTACGTCTCCACCTGCATCATTCTCTAGCCGAAAAGCTCATGAACGCGGATACAACCATCCTCGACAATTCGGCTCAATTCAAAGAATTCTTTGGTGGTCTCGCCATTCACTCTGAGACCATGGATGGCCAAGTGATTAACTATTTACCCTATGACCCGGCCACACGATTGACGATTTACTACGCTTCAGCAGGTGACACTGCGGAAGTACTCAACTCCAGCGATTTTATTGTATCCCGCTCCAATTGCAAAGCATTTACGCTCATCAATAGGCAATACAACGGTACAGCTCTTGCTCCTTTGCAACAAGGTGATGCCGTGGACGGCAGCCATTATTGCTACTTGCAATCAGCTGGCGGCACCCGGGTGGCCATTGACTTGAAAAACACCAAATGGCTCAATCAATTTGAAGGTGTGACCATCAATCGTGCTGAGTTAATCATTCCCTATGACAACTCTGAAAAACACGCTCCCATAGGCTCCGTGCTCGTGGTTTATAAAGAGCCCGGTCAATCATTCTTTACTGAAACCCAATCAGGAGGCAACGTAAATGTTTCTACCGGATTGTACCGCATTAATATCACCAATCACTTGCAGAATTATCTCAAGGGAGATATCGCCTCTGATGAGATTTATATTCAACCAGTATTTACTTTAGCTCAGTATACCAACTCATGGTCGGTGGCAAGATCATTGCTGCACGGACCACAGTTCAGTGATGACATCAAGCAGAACATGCGCTTGGTAATTACATATTCCTATTAAGGGTAAAAAAGTTCGATTTAAGATGTGTGGAATTGTAGGTTTTATAGGAAATAAAGATGCTTATCCGGTAGTTATCAAAGGCCTCAAACGCCTTGAATACCGGGGATATGACAGTGCCGGTGTTGCCTTGCATGACGGTACAGATCTCAATTTGTATAAATGCAAAGGCAAAGTAGCTGACCTTGAGGCATTGGTTGCCAGTAGAAATATTTCGGGAACCGTAGGAATCGGGCATACCCGCTGGGCCACACACGGTGTCCCCAATGATGTAAACGCCCACCCTCACCTCTCCGGTGACGGACAAATAGCGCTCATTCACAACGGTATCATTGAGAACTACGCTGCTCTCAAAGAGGCCTTGCTCTCTCAAGGTCACACCTTTACCAGCGAAACCGACACCGAAGTATTGGTTCACTTCATTGAAGATGTGAAGGCAAAAACGGGAGTTTCGCTATTCGAAGCCGTGCGCATGGCCCTCACAGAAGTCGTGGGTGCATATGCCATCGTACTATTGGACAAAAACAACCCCGATCAACTTATCTGTGCTAAGAAATCCAGTCCATTGGTGATTGGAATCGGTACTGATCACGAATACTACATCGCATCAGACGCCACTCCAATTATTGAGTACACCAAGAACGTGGTGTATTTGGAAGATGAAGAAGTAGCACTAATCGATCGCAATACCGGCCTCAAAATCGTCACGATTCAGAACCGCCAAAAAACGCCCTATATCCAAGAGCTGGAGTTGAAATTGGAAGCCATTGAAAAAGGTGGTTACGATTCATTCATGCTCAAAGAAATCCACGAACAACCACGCTCCATTAGAGACTCTATTCGTGGCCGACTCAATCTGAACATAGCCAAAATCAAGATGAGTGGCGTGGACCAAAACGAAGATAAGTGGATGAATGCCAACCGTATTATCATCGTTGCCTGCGGAACCTCATGGCATGCCGGCTTGGTGGCTGAATACCTGTTTGAAGAATTTGCCCGCATCCCGGTAGAAGTGGAATACGCTTCTGAATTCCGTTATCGCAACCCTATCATCCGCCCGGATGATGTAGTGATTGCCATTTCCCAATCAGGCGAAACAGCCGATACGTTAGCTGCCATAGAATTGGCCAAAGAAAAAGGCGCTTTCATCTTTGGTGTATGTAACGTTGTAGGCTCCAGCATTTCAAGAGCGACCCACTCCGGTGCATATACCCATGCGGGACCTGAAATCGGAGTAGCATCTACAAAAGCTTTTACTGCGCAGGTGTCCGTATTGTATCTATTAGCATTGGCAGTTGCCATGAAACGCGGTACCATCTCCCAAGAGCGCTTGGTACGCCTTATGACAGAGCTCAACTCCATTCCTGAAAAAGTTGAAGAAACACTTAAGACTGACCCAATAGTGGAAACCATTGCAGATATCTATAAAAATCATCGCAATGCGTTGTATCTCGGACGTGGATACAGCTTCCCTGTGGCACTGGAAGGTGCTTTGAAACTCAAAGAAATATCCTACATCCACGCTGAAGGGTATGCTGCCGCTGAGATGAAACACGGCCCAATTGCGCTCATCGATGAGGAAATGCCCGTGTTTGTAATTGCTACTCAAAGTAGCTCATACGAAAAAGTTGTAAGCAATATTCAAGAGGTAAAAGCTCGCAAAGGAAAAATCATTGCCATTGTGACCGAAGGCGATAAGACTGTAAAAAATATGGCCGATCACGTGATAGAGATACCAAAAACAGATGAAAGTTTGGTACCACTAGTATCGGTGATTCCTTTACAGCTCTTGGCCTATCACATTGCCGTAATGCGCGGATGCAATGTTGACCAACCACGCAACTTGGCCAAAAGCGTGACTGTGGAATAATCAGTTATGCGGTTTATTCACTACATTATTAACAATGAAAATGTGAAAAAGCTAATATCTCAGTTCGCTAAACTCAAAAATTAGTCGCATCATTGTGACATCAAATCCAAATACTCAAAAATCATTATGAAAAAAGTCCTTTTATCATTTGCTATCGCTATTACTGCGATTTCTGGTGCTTTCGCACAAAAACAAGAAGGTGGTGAGAAGAACCTAGAAGTAAACTTCGCTCCACTTGGTGGTAATCCAATCGGCATGGATGGTATTCGTCTACGTCTTTTCAACTCTGACGGTACTGGTGCTATTCGTGTTCGTTTAGGTTTGGGAGGTACTAATGACGTTACTGTTCGCAAGCAAGCTCAAGAACTTCCGAACACTAACAAAACTGTTATCCCTGAGCTGTATGACACTAAGAAATCTTTCAACTTCAGCATCCGTCCGGGTTATGAAATCCATTTTGATGGTACAGACCGCCTTTCTCCATACGTAGGTGCTGAATTGTTGTTTGCTACCGGTTCTGAAACTTTGATTAGAGAGTTCCATGGTGCTTCAAATCCAAATGAACTTGATTTGGAATCTGCTTCTAAATGGTCCACATGGGAAGCTGAGCGCAAAAGAGGAACTACAACTTTCGGTTTGAATGCTGTTGCAGGTTTTGACTTCTACTTCACTGACAAATTGTATCTAGGTGCTGAAATTGGTTTCGGTTTCCAAACCAAGAAACACAAAGACCAAGAAATCACTTTGTCTAACGACCACTTCCTA
>DATCJY010000068.1:0-7056 GCA_036562565.1 Flavobacteriales bacterium
TGTTTCTATACTAAGTGAGATGCCGGACTTCGACAAGCTCAGCCACCGGGCATGACGAACCGCACGGGTATACACCGGAGTCATCCGTTGGCATTGGCCAAAGGCTAAGGGCTAATAGCTAACACCCCACACCTATCCCCTACACCACCTCGGCCACGGTAAAGATGCTGCCGCCTACAAACACCAGGTCATCGGTGGTGGCTGCTGCTTGTGCGGCTTGGTATGCTGCGGGCACGGAGGGATAGACTTCGCCTTTTAGGCCATGACTAGCGGCTTGTTCTTTTAGGAGGGTGGCGTCCAGGCCGCGGGGGATATTGGCTTTGCAGAAGTAATAGGTGGCCTCCTTGGGCAAGAGGGAGAGAATCTTGGCAATGTCCTTATCGCTCACCATGCCCAGCACAAAGTGCAGTCGTTGGTAGTTGATTTCTTCGATTTGTTTTACCACCCATGTGATGCCGTCCTCGTTGTGGGCCACATCGGCTATGGTGAGGGGCGATGGTTGCAACACTTGCCAGCGGCCCAGCAGTCCGGTGTTGCGCGTGATGTGTGCAAAGCCGCGTTCTATATGTTCGGGCGCAATCTTCCAGCCTTTGGCTTGCAGGCTGAGCAGGGAGGCATAGGCCGTGCGTTTGTTCTCTTGCTGGTAGTGGCCTTTGAGTTCAAACGGTGGGATGAGCTCCTCGCTGAGCTGTGCAGCATCCATAAACGGAGCATGCTTCTGCTCTGCCGTTTGTTCTATTACTGTGCGTGCCTCCGGGCGCATGGCGCCTATCACCACGGGCACGTGCTCTTTGATGATGCCGGCTTTTTCGGTTGCTATCTTCTCCAGGGTATCGCCTAGGAATTGCACATGGTCCATGCCGATGTTGGTAATGACGGCTACCTCCGGCACTATCACATTGGTGCTGTCCAGACGGCCGCCCATGCCTGTTTCGAGGATGGCGATGTCTACTTTCTCTTTTTGAAAATACCAGAACGCAAGGGCCATCGTAATCTCAAAGAAGGAGGGCTGGAGGGGTTGCCATGCGTCTTTGTAAGTCATGACAAATTCCACCACGGCTTGCTCGGGTATCATCTCGCCATTGATACGGATGCGCTCACGAAAATCCTTGAGGTGGGGCGAGGTGCAGAGGCCTGTTTTATATCCTGCCTCTTGCAATACGGAAGCAACAGAATGCGAAGTGCTGCCCTTGCCGTTGGTGCCTGCTATGTGCACATACTTCAGTCCCTCATGGGGTTGACCGCATATCTTGAGCAAGGAGTAAGTAGTATCCAAACCTGGCTTGTAAGCAGCAGCGCCCACACGGTGGAACATCGGCAGTTGACTATAGAGATAGTCCAGCACTTCGGTGTAATTCATGGCGCAAAAAAAAGACCTTGCCGTTAGCTTCGGCAAGGTCTCTATAAAATATTAGTACAATCTATTTTGCTTTGAAATAAATGGTGATGGTACCACGCTGTTGCGTTGCACCGGTCTTGCTCACGTCAAACTGTGTGGACATAGCCGCCTTCTCTGCGAGAGATTCAAAATTGTATCCAGGTGGGAACTTGGACTTGACAGGATCTGTCTTTGCGGAAATGACTTTTCCTTGACCGTCCACAGTAACGTTTACTACCATGGTCGCGTTCTCTTCAAAGTTTTCTCCGAGTGTTGGCGGCTTCATCATGGTGCGACCTGCTAAGGTGTGGTCTGCTTTACTACCACCACCGCTGCCGGGACCTGAACCGGCTCCTGTACCAGTGCCTGTACCTGTTCCTTGTCCGCCACCGGTGCCACCGCCAGAGCCTTGGCTTCCGCCACCGCCCAACACGCCTTTTCCACCAATGGTGCCGTCTTCCGTACCCTGGTTAGTATTTCCGGATGATGAACCACTGCCTTTGATGATGCCGACCGCCTTGCCGGGCTTGGGCTCCGGAGTGGGCTCGGGCTTGGGTGTGGGCGTGGGCGTGGGCTTGGGTGTGGGTGTGGCAGTGGGCTTGTTGGGCGTCACTATCGGAGCATCTTCCACTTGGCTGTCATCGGTCACCGAGCCGGCATCTTCCACCACGGGTTGGGGTTGGGTGGGGGTTACCTCCACTTCTTCTTGCGTGGGGCCCCAACCGTCCACATCGTTGCCTATGCCGGCCACATCCATGCTCATGTATCCTGAGTTGCCCAGTCCGTCATTGCCTCCGCCACCGCCTGTGCCGGGACACTTCACCAAAAACAAAAGCGCGATAAGCACGGCATGCAAGCCGAGACTTCCTAGCCCTGCTATCTTATCATTTCTTGATTCCACTGTTGCACTCATCGCTGGGATGTTTTTATTGTTCCTTCGGTCGGGTGGCAATGAAGGGTTGCCAGCCGTTGCTCTTCAGTACAGCGAAGAGCTCAATTGTTTCACCGGTAGGAACATCACGGTCGATATTTAACACTATTTTCTTATCCGCGCTGTTGTCCAAGATGGCTTTGAGGCGCAGTTCCACGTCATCTTTGTCCACCTGCACATTGTTGATGAGGTAGCGCAAATCCGGTGTTATCGTTACCGTTACGGTAGATTGTGTGGGGGTACCCGTGGAGGTTTTGGGCAAGTTCACCTGCTCTCCATTCACGGCCAACGTACTGGCAATGATGAAGAAGATCAGGAGCATGAAAATGATATCGGACAAGGCCGACATCCCTCCTTCTACGTGTATTTTATTTCTTCTTCCGAAATCCATATTCGTGGAGTGTTATTAGTTAGATGGTTGCTCGAGGATGTCCATGAACTCCACAGCGTTGGCTTCCATTTTGTTCACCACTTTGTTGATGCGGGTCACCAGGGTGTTGTAGCCAATGTAGGAGATGATGAACACGATAAGACCCACCGCAGATGAAATCATCTTGAGGTAAAGCCCCTCGGACACGGTACCGATTTGAAGGCTGCCGGCCTCTGCGATATCGCGGAAGATGATGATTACCCCGAACACCGTACCCAAGAATCCGAACACCGGTGCAATACCGGAGATGGTGGCCAGGATGTTCACGTTTTTGTCCAGCTTGGCCAATTCCAATTTACCCACGTTCTCAATGGCTTTCTTGATATCATCCATTGGGCGACCAATGCGTGAGATACCTTTCTCAATCATGCGGGCCGTTGGGGTTTGGTTGGTGCTGCAGAGGTTGCGTGCGCTGTCCAATTTGCCTTGGCTCACATACTCTCTGATTTTATTCATGAAGTTCACTTCTTCCTTGTCGGCTTTGTTCACCGTCATGGTGCGTTCAATGATCACATACACCGCTATGATGCTCATGATGAGCTGGGGCACATAGATATACCAACCCTTGATGAGCTGGTCCATGATGCTGAAGTTACCGGCAGGGGAGTGAACCACCGGAGGATTGATCACTTCCGAAGCTTCTTGAGCCACAACGTTGAGCCCTTCTTGTAGGAGAAAAAGAATGTCCATAGTTTCTTTAAAATGTTATTTGCGAATACTTAAATGAGTAGCTTGTATATGAACGAACACTTGATGTGCATGTTCGAACGCGAATGTTGTGTGATAATTGCTTCTGTGAATTTTTACACTAAAAACTTATTCAGTGAGCAAAGTTGATAGCGAAGGGATTACTTGTGTTCTAACTTAAATCCGCAATACTTACAAAATTCCGCATCCTGGTCGTGACCTTCCTTGAGGCAGTGGCCGCAGCGCTCGTGGTGATTGACCGCTTTGTTTTTGTCTTTCATGATGGATGCGGTAACCAGCCCCGTGGGCACCGCTATGATGGCATAACCGAGAATCATGATAAACGAGGCGAGCATCTTGCCCAATGCCGTTACGGGCGCCACATCGCCATAGCCCACGGTGGTGAGCGTTACGATAGCCCAATAGATGCTCTGAGGGATATTGGTGAACCCGGGGTTGGACTTGTACTCCACCACATACATCAGCGAACCGAAGAAGATGGTGAGCAACAAGACGAAGAACAGGAAAATGGTAATCTTGCGATAACTGCTCAACAGCGACAAGGTGAGCATGCGGCTCTCCTGCAGGAATTTCACCATCTTGAAAATCCTGAACACGCGCAGGAGCCTGAATGAGCGCACAATGAGCAGGAAGTGCGTATTGGGAACGAAGAGCTCAAGATAGGACGGCAATACCGACATCAAATCAATGATGCCGTAGGTACTCTTGGCATAGCGGATGGGGCTGCGCACACACATCAGGCGCAAGATGTATTCAATGGTAAAGACAATGGTATAAAACCACTCCAGGGTCTTGAACAGCACCGTGTACTTGATGCGGATGAAGTTGACACTTTCCAGCATCAAGGTGATGACACTCGTAAAAATGAAAATAACCAGTGCAACATCAAAGAATTTACCGGCCGGGGTATTGCTCTCAAAGATGACCTCGTAGAGCTTCTCGCGCCAACCTTTCTCGGGCTTGATTTCCTTGGGGTCATCGAGCTGAGCCGCAATATCTATTTCCCAAATGGACTTCTTTGCCGCCATTCACATGGTTATTTTTCAATGATTGTTCTTTCGGTCATCTCACACCGCTTGTTTGGAGTACCTGTTCAAAAACACATAGCCAAGGAAGCCACCAACGATGGATGCAGCAAAGATGCCAATCTTAGCTTGCATCATGTATTCTTCATGTTGAAACGCCAAGGAGGTGATGAATAAGGACATCGTAAACCCTATAGCCGCCAAAAGGCTTAAGCCAAACAAGTTGCGCAAATTCATTCCATCCGGCCAGGCTGCTATACCCAGTTTTATGGACAGCCATGTAAACCCTACAATACCTACCACCTTACCTACCAGCAATCCACAGCCTACTCCCAGAGCAACATGCGTATTGAACAGCACATCAGGATCAAGGTCTATTGATACTCCTGCATTGGCCAGTGCAAAGATGGGGATGATGACAAAGGTCACCAATGGGTGCATGGCATGCTCCAGGATTTGCAAAGGTGGAATGGCCGCATTGGTTGTCTTTTTAACTTCATCCAAGAGATGCACTTGCTCCCCTGTGAGGGTAGATATTTTGTCGTTGGGATCGGCTTTTCGAAAGCGTTCTAAATAGAGTTGAACTTTTGTTAGATAAGTACTCTCTTTAATTTGCACATCAGCAGGAATAGTGAAGGCAGCAATAACCGCTGCAATTGTAGCGTGTACACCCGATAACAAGAAACAAGTCCATACCCCCAGAATACCCAGTGCCGCGTAAAACAGCACGCTGCGCACTCCCATCCTGTTGCTGATATACATGGCCCCTGCGAATGCTAGACCAAGCAATAAGTAGTATATCGAAATATCCGATGTATAGAAGAAAGCAATCACCAGCACGGCTCCCAAATCGTCCACAATGGCCAAGGCCGTTAGGAACACTTTTAACGCCAGGGGAATTTTATTCCCCAACAGATAAAGAACGCCAAGTGCAAATGCGATGTCTGTAGCCATGGGAATCCCCCATCCTGCATGCACCTCACCGGAAGGATTGAACGCCATATAGATAAGCGCAGGAACAATCATCCCGCCTATTGCAGCGGCAATGGGCAAAATCGCCTTGCGCGGGCTAGCCAGTTCTCCAGCCACTATCTCTCGCTTCAACTCCAACCCCACCACAAAAAAGAACACGGCCATGAGTGCGTCATTGATCCAGTGATGAAGCGTGAATTGGAAATAACTCTCACCGTTGAATGTAAACCCCAAGGTTTGTTCAAAGAAGTGGAAATACTGCTCCGACACCGGAGAGTTGGCCAGGATAAGTGCTATGATGACACTAATACCTAGCGTAATACCTCCTGCTTTTTCCTGTTGGATGAACTTCTGCACCGGTGACAGAATTATTTCTATCGGAGTTTTATTGGCTGATTCCATACTATAAAGTTTCAATAATGTTTAATGGGCTGCCCTCTTGCGGGATGGATTAAATCAATTTCTTCAAGGCAATTTCAAAAGCAGTCTGTGTGATGCGCTGCTTGGAGCTGTTCTTGGCGTGTATCTGAGCCAAGGCCTCTTTGATGGTCTTGCTGGTGTCTTCAAAGATTCCTTTGTCGGTCATATCCACATCGCCATCGCTCATGAGGTAGGCAAACACGCGCGCCATGCCGCAGTTAGCAATAAAGTCAGGCAACACGCTGATGCTTTGGTCTGCCTTCTCCGCAATTGGGCCGTAGAAGATTTGCGAATCGGCAAATGGAACGTTGGCACCGCAGCTGATGACTTGCAGACCGGCTTTGATCAAGCGGTCCACTTGGTCTTCCGTCACCAAACGGGAGGCTGCACAAGGCAAGAAGATATCGGCAGGTACATCCCAGATTTTTGCATTTACCTCGTCAAAAGGTATGGATCCTTCAGCTTTGAGTTGCATGTTTTCGCGCTCAAGGAAGAGTTTTTTCACTTCTTCAAAGCCAAGACCATCGGTGTGGATAAGGCCCACGTTGCGGTCAATGATGCCCACAATTTTAGCACCGGCTTGTGCGCAGAAGTATGCAGCTGCAGCAGCCACATTGCCCCACCCTTGCACAATCACGCGTTTGCCACTGATATCACCGCCCCACAGGCTATAATAATGACGCACCGCCTCGGCCACACCGAAACCGGTAATCATATCGGCCACTTTGTATTTGCGATTCAAATCCGGAGTGTATCGCTCATCTTCCAACACCTTTACCACACCTTGGCGCAAGTTACCGATGCGCTTAACTTTTTGTGCTTCCGTTGGTGCGAAGTGTCCGTTGAAGACACCTTCTTGCGGATGCCAGATACCGTTGTTCTCCGTCATCGGAATTACCTCGTGAATCTCATCTACATTGAGGTCACCACCTGTTCCGTAATAATGCTTCAATAGCGGAGCCACGGCAGCATACCAACGCTCAAGCACTTGCTGTTTGCGTGGGTCGCGTGGGTCAAAGTTGATACCGCTCTTAGCGCCACCAATTTGTGGACCACTCACGGTGAATTTGATTTCCATCGTTTTGGCAAGCGATTCTACTTCGCGCTTGTCAAGGCCTGCACGCATACGAGTACCGCCACCGGCTGCCCCTCCGCGCAAGGAATTGATAACTACCCAACCCTCAGCCTCAGT
>DATCJY010000076.1:0-39406 GCA_036562565.1 Flavobacteriales bacterium
ATCGGCTTGGTTGATAGTATCTGCGGCTTCTTTCGCTTTGCGGTCTGCTTCGGCATTCGCAGCTGCTTCTTGCTTCATTTTTTCGATCTCTTCTTTGGATAGACCTGATGAAGCTTGGATGCGGATGTTCTGCTCTTTACCGGTAGCCTTATCTTTTGCACTTACACTGATGATACCATTGGCATCGATGTCAAAAGTTACTTCGATTTGTGGTACACCGCGTGGAGCCGGTGGAATATCACTCAATTGGAAGCGACCGATGGTGCGGTTGTCCTTAGCCATTGCACGCTCACCTTGCAATACGTGGATTTCCACGCTTGTCTGGTTATCGGCAGCTGTAGAGAATATTTCGCTCTTCTTGGTTGGGATGGTTGTGTTGGCCTCAATGAGTTTGGTCATCACACCACCCATGGTTTCGATTCCCAATGAAAGTGGAGTTACATCCAAAAGAAGAACGTCTTTAACTTCACCTGTCAACACACCACCTTGGATAGCAGCACCGATGGCTACTACTTCATCAGGGTTCACGCCTTTAGAAGGCTCTTTACCGAAGAATTTTCTAACCGCCTCTTGAATAGCAGGAATACGGGTAGAACCACCAACAAGAATTACCTCGTTGATATCGTTTACTGTCAAACCTGCATTTTTCAAAGCTGTTTGACATGGTGCAATCGTACGTTGGATGAGACTGTCAGCCAATTGCTCGAACTTCGCACGAGTCAATGTTTTCACCAAGTGCTTTGGAATACCATCTACCGGCATGATATAAGGCAAGTTGATCTCAGTAGATGTGCTGGATGACAACTCAATCTTAGCTTTCTCAGCTGCTTCTTTCAAACGTTGCAAAGCCATTGGGTCTTTGCTCAAATCGTATTGGTTACCATTGTCGTTTTTGAACTCCTGAACCAACCAATCGATGATTACTTGGTCGAAGTCATCACCACCAAGGTGTGTATCACCATCGGTAGAAAGCACTTCGAAAACGCCATCACCCAACTCGAGAATGGATACGTCATGCGTACCACCACCGCAGTCGAACACTGCGATTTTCACATCGGTTGATTTTTTATCCAAGCCATAAGCCAAAGCTGCAGCGGTAGGTTCGTTAATGATCCTTCTCACTTTAAGACCGGCAATTTCACCGGCTTCTTTGGTAGCTTGGCGTTGGGCATCGTTGAAGTATGCAGGAACTGTAATAACAGCCTCTGTCACTTCATGCCCCAAATAATCCTCTGCAGTTTTCTTCATTTTTTGAAGCACCATTGCAGAGATTTCTTGTGGAGTATATGTGCGGTCATCAATTTTCACGCGCGGAGTATTGCCATCTCCTTTCACCACCTCATAAGGAACACGCTCGGTTTCTTTTACCGATTCATCATAGCTGGTTCCCATGAAACGTTTGATGGAGTAAATGGTCTTCTTTGGGTTGGTGATGGCCTGACGTTTTGCCGGATCACCCACCTTGCGTTCACCACCTTCTACGAAAGCCACAATAGAAGGGGTAGTTCTTTTTCCTTCACTGTTGGCAATTACCACCGGCTCGTTACCTTCCATTACGGAAACGCAGCTGTTGGTAGTTCCTAAGTCTATTCCAATTATTTTGCTCATGTTAGTATATGTGTCCTTGTTTATTAATCGGCCCCGTTTTAAAAACGAAGACGTCCTGCCCTTGTCAATCATAGTGCCATTGCCCGAAATGTGACAAACAGGGCAATTTTGGCAGAATGCTCCGACATCTTTGCGTTACTCGCACTGACAGCATGCTGAAATCCACTCGTCCAAACGCGAAATCGGCATCCAACGGCAATCCATTATAACACAGTCCATTTATGCCAAAGAATTCTTGTTTATCAGCTCTTTTGAACTCCTTCGTTCAAAGGAATTCGTGTCTTTAACACTCGAATTCAAGCCACCGTCTAACACCGCGGAGGGCACATCTTAAGTATTGGCTTTACATTCGGGACGTCATGTTGACACATAGCATTATGCAGTATAGCGTCACCGATCAATTGGGTAGAACCATAACACTACAACAGCGCCCTGTTCGTATTGTATCTACTGTTCCTTCTCAAACCGAATTACTGTCGGACTTAGGATTGAACGCTGAAGTGGTTGGCATCACGAAATTCTGTATTCATCCTGTTGAGTGGTTTAATAACAAGATACGAATTGGCGGTACAAAAGCTTTAAACCTAGAAAAGATAAAAGCCCTACAACCCGACCTGATTATTGCCAATAAAGAAGAGAACGATCAAGAGCAAATAGAACTGCTCGCACGCGAGTATCCGGTTTATATAAGCGATATAAAAACTTTGGACGATGCCGTGAAGATGATACAGGATATAGGAATACTTACAGGTCGCATACAAGAAGCGACACAAATAGCTCATGGCATACGGCAAGGAATGTCTATGTTGACAATCCCAACAAAACGCACCCGATGCGCTTACTTCATTTGGTGGGAACCACTGATGTCCATTAATCATGACACATTCATTCATGACATGCTCACGCGGTGTGGTTTTGAGAATGTCTTTTCAAACGAAACATCCTCGCGCTATCCGGTAATCAATGAAGACGCCCTGCTCGCTGCACAAGCAGAACTCATTTTGTTACCGTCCGAGCCATTTCCCTTTGGAGAAAAACATATAGCCTACTTCAGGCAAATCTTGCCGCAGGCCACCATTATGAAAGTGGATGGCGAGATGTTCAGTTGGTATGGTTCCCGTTTGCTGCGAGCACCGAATTATCTCAGAAGCATTGTCCGGCAGGCAAGCTTAGCTCATCCATCCAGCTGAAATAAAATGTGCCTCCCAGCAGGGAGGCACTTGTGTTATTTCTTCTTAGCGACTTTCTTTTTTGAGGTTTTCTTCTTCGCTGCTTTTGGGCGTTTGGCTTTTGCTTCTTTGAATTTGCGTTTATAGTTGTCCCAATATTCCTTGCCATAAGCAGTAAAGATCTCCTCGCCTGCTTTTATTTTTCGCAAAGCTGTGAGGCATACGTTGTCATCATCGTCAAAGGTGATGAGGGCGTTGTTCTTGAATCCTGTAGGCCCTAAACCAACCGCATCGTTTGCATACTTCGCAAACCCCGGCACTTTTCTGGAATCCATGATGGTGTCATCATTGGTCTCAACAAAGTAAGAGTCCTCTCCTTTGTTCAAACGAATTGTCACCTGGCGCTCTGTCAAAAGCTCTCCATGAAAACGTACAATCACTTCATCGCGCTGAATATCTTTTTTGGTAAACAAGCCCAGGCCTGCACCCTTAATCTGAGATTTCTTCGTGTACAAATAGTCCGGATCCGGAAAACGGATGATTCGTGATGCCATATTGATTTTCTAAAAACGGTCGCGAATGTAGGGGAAGAGACGGTAGTGTGATGATAGGAGTTTTGAACGATGAACCTTTGCCCTTCCTTTATATGCGATCTTCTCCTTTATTCAAATCGATAAAGCTTGCATCTGTAAAATCATTACAATCCGATGGAGTTTCTCCAGCGCTCTGTTTTAATTGCATTGAAAGGATTGCTTCTTTACAACTGTTCGCTTCAATGGTAACAACATGCACTCAAAGAGTTTGGATTCATCTATAAAAAAAGCCCCTCATCGGGGCTTTTTCTATTTAAAATAATATCATTTATTCTGTGTCGATTGGGTCTGTCTTGGTGGAGCTGCTTTGCCGCGTTGGTTATTGGCGGGTTCATCATCCCTGTATTCGTGTTCGCGCATTGGCTGTGACACATCCGAACCCGCTTCCAATTTTTGAAGCAGTTCATCCAACTGTTCTGCACCAATTGACTTGGCTATTATCTTTTTATCCTTATCCATCAGATAGATTTTGGGTGTGCTATTCACATCCCAGTACTGATGGTAGTTCAAGCTCTGAATGGTAGTGATACCACCCAATACAAGCTTTGTTGCCGAGTCTTGAGTCATAATCTCAGGTGTTCTGGACACATTGATGAAATCAAGATTGTGTTCTTCCACAAACTTCTTCCATTTATCTATCTCTTGGTTGTTGTGCACGGCATACACCGCAAAACCTTTGTCTTTCCACTTATCGTAAAGGTCTTTGATCTTCGGCATCTCTTTTTTACAGTGACCGCAAGATGATTCCCAAATGACCAAAAGGGTGTATTTGCTGTCGAGGGATTTCATCGAGCGCCACTTGTTGTTCATATCAGGAAGGATAATGTCGAGTGCTGTTTCACCGCACAAGCAATGACGCTTGCCATCTGCACTCTCTTTCATCTCCTTGATTTTATCTTCCTTCATCCATGGAGTAAGGCCTTTGGCATAATAGTTATCTACCATGTACACAAAACCACGATCCATACACATGATTTTGGAAGTCTCAAAATTGTAGGTAAACTGATGCACGATGTACTTGAACGCATCCTCATTGCCTTTCACTCGGTCGATGAGTTGTTTGGCTTCATGAATCATCGTATCCGGAATCTGAGGCAAGGTCTGTGTAATGAATCGCTCAATGAGTTTATGGAACGATTGGTCGCGCACAAGACGTGGATCTTGCAAATCATAGTTATCCCAATAATGACTGCGGAAGTAGTAATAAGCCCATTTTCTCTTCTCGTCTTCCGTCATATCGGCAGGAGCTTCCGGAATCTCGATTTCCATAGAAGCCCTGATTAGCTTGGTCACGAGCATGTCGGGCTTGGTGGCAATAAGATTTTTTTGATATGCAATCACCTCATCGTTGAGCTTTTGCAATTGCTCACGGGCTGCGCTCTTCTCTGCCTCCGTTTTTGTCGAATCGGTTAAAATGGCATCGATCGGAGCACGTTGCTTCATCTTTTGGTTGATGTAGTTCACATAATTGAAGAACACCTTGTTGTTTTCAGATTCCTTCACACGGATGTTCTCAATTCGGTTGCTCGTATCGGCTTCAATGAAAATGTTCTCTTCTGCCACAATGATATCGAAATACTTCGGCCCCGGCATCACGATGGCATATTTACCACATTCATTATACGGCTTTCCTTTAAAAGTAAAATTTCCTTTGGAATCTACCTGTGTTGTATCGTTGTAGTAAAGCTTATTACCGTAATAGTTGGCCAGATAAATGGTGGTATCCTTGAGACCTTTGATATTACCTTTAATGGTATGCTTTACCTGCGCTTGTGCCATTTGCATACATGCAAAGAGCAAAGGCAAGACCATGAAATATTTACTTTTCCTCATATATACTTTCAGTGTTTCCTTCTTGAGTGGGTTATTGACCTGCAACCTGCTAAGGAGGTTGTGCTGTCAAATTAAGTTTAACATTTCATTCAAATTTTGACTGAATGTATCGGATTATGCACATTCAAGCAAGGATTGTTCCAAAGGTGGTACTAAGCCATTTTGGATACATTACTCAGTAATTCCTGCTCAATATCAACTTGTTTGTTGCGCGCATACCAGAGGTGCAATTCTTCACTGATTTCCATGATGGCCATTCCTGCCGCTTTGCCCTTGCGCACAATTTCAGTACCGGCAGCCGGACGCGGGCCGTATTTCCATACTATGGCTCCGGTTGCATTGTTGACACAAACAGTGATGGGAATCGAGCGTCCACCATTGGTCAGCAGCAAGTTCATGATATCCGGATTTTCATCGCGAAGAATGTAAACCGAACGAATTCGAGGATTACAAGCTGCCAGCTTCTCAATCACCGGAATGATTTGTGATGAGTCACCACACCAGCCTTCAGTAATTGTAAGAAAGGTAAATTCTTGTTGCAAGGCTTCAACTTTGGCCTTTAGCTCCGGTGATACTTTGTAGTGTTTCTCTAGGCGGTTCATTCGCTGATTGTTCATCTCCGTATAGAGAACAAGCTCAGGATTCTGTTCATGGCCGGTCACTTTTCCTTCCGCAAGCAATTTGTTCACTAATTCTCTGAAGTCCTGATAGGACATGGCTCCGGGATATCCGTCTTTAATAAACTTTTCAAGTGCATTCATTAGAAACTAATTAAGGTGGCAAATGTCCACCTGCTATCTATGGCTACAAATGACACATATCATCCAACACCATCTTCGCAATTGGCATCACACCATTTCATCCCCATTGTAACAAATATTCACACAGCTATTTTATTTGACTTCTCTGTGCAAATCGAACTTATTTTGATGCGAGAAATAGAATTGTTTGGTGCTGTGTTTCCTCCAGTGGTACAAGGCACTCCCACATCATCATCATGACACAAATCATTACAAACCTTCGCAAGATGCGCACTTCACTTGATGGAGTGGCACAATACCTCCTTCCGGTGGTAGATATTTTGGAAGAACAGAATACTTTTTACCTCAACCCGCTTGTGGGTGAAGAAATTTGTATTCAATTCCTTGATGAAATCCATTGTGTAGAAAGCGGCAAAAAGATTCGGAAAACCTTTGGTGAAGGCCTCAGTTATGAACGCTGGCTAGTATCACCATTGGCTTGTCCAAGTATCATTCGTCCGGAACTGAGCCGCATTCATGAAGGAATTGCATTGCGTGATTTGGAATGGGAACAAGCCAATCACAATCAACCACACTATGTATATCTGTCTCGCACGAGTGACATCAAAGTGGGTGTGACGCGTAATACGAATCTCATCTCACGATGGATTGACCAAGGAGCAACAGAAGGAATCATCCTTGCCGAAACACCTTATCGCCAGTTGGCGGGCCTCATAGAAGTTGCTTTGAAGGACATGTTACCCGATAAAACAGCATGGCAAGCCATGCTCAAAAACGAATTAAAAAATGATGCTCCTTTGATTTATACCAAAGAGGCCATGCTCGAATTTTTACCGATGGAATATGAGCCTTTTTTTTCGGATAATGATCATGTAACCACCATTGATTATCCGGTTTTGAACTATCCGAAAAAAGTAAAAGGGATGAAACTGGACACCCTCAAATACTACAAAGGGAAGCTAATGGGCATCAAAGGGCAGTATTTGATACTCGAAAATGACATGGTATTAAACATCCGCTCACACGCTGGTTATCGCGTCAGCATTGAGTTCTAAGAATTTGTTCTGATATTTTGGTAAAAAATCCATGTAAATATTTCATTTAAAATGTTGTACTTAAAAGAATTTGGATACATTTGATGCGACTTCTAGGTGTCAACATTTCGTTTTCTGTGGTTTCGTGGTCAATGTTTGTTGCTTAATACTTAGAAGTGATTATTGTATAACAAACAACAAACATTTATTTTTTTTCAATGAACATTTTTGTTTCAGGGCTGAATTACAGCATGACGAGCGAAGAGCTCACAGAAGTATTTGCACCTTTCGGAGCAGTTACTTCAGCTAAAGTGGTTACTGACCGCGCAACCGGTCGCTCACGTGGTTTTGGATTTGTAGAAATGGCGGACTCTAGCGAGGGTCGTACTGCTATCTCTCAATTGGACCAATCAGAAGTGAAAGGTCGCAAAATCAACGTGAAAGAAGCTGAAGAGCGCGCACCACGTCCATCTAACGATCGTCCACGCAATGCTGGCTTTGGTGGTGGTCGTAGAGAAGGTGGTTTCAAACCACGCTTTGACCGTGACAACGGTGGTGGTTATGACAGAGGAAATCGTTATTAATAGATATAACTCTTTAAACCCCCAAAAGAAAAAGCCTCCCATAAGGAGGCTTTTTTTATTCCAATTCATTCGAGAATTTAGTTCTTAAATGACAATCCTTTTTCCTTCAATGCTTCATTTAAAACAGGTATAGCTGTTTTTCCAATTCCGTGAAGGTTTAAAACTTCTTTTTCCGAATAATTGGAGAGCGTTTTTAAATTGGTAATTCCGGCTCGCAATAAAGCATTGAACGCAGGACTCGAAAGCTTATCCGGCAAATCACTATTTGAAAAGGATTTATTCTCCAACTCACGGCATTTGGGACACACAGGACAATCACCTGACTTATAGTAAACATGCCCTTCAGCACAAACTCGCCTTGTACCTTTCTTGCTAGTCATGAACTACTTCAATCGTTCCAGTTTTCCTTTACGCTTGACAATGTTTTTATAATCCCATTGAATTTTTTCCGACTTCTTCAACCAACGCTTCAAATCCGTTTTATTGATTTCGGCAACATTATTAAAATAAACCGAAGCATCTTTGAACTTCCCGGGTCGTATATCCAATGCCGGCTCATCAAAATCTGCTCCACTCCAGAACATCAATTTGATGCCTTGCGTTTGCTTGCTATATCCAACAATCGGGTTGCCATCAATGAACCAAACCGGATGACCATGCCACACCTTGTTTTCGGAATTCTTTAATTGATGAGTGATTTCATCGGCTAGCAATTCCGCTACCTCACGATGTGGCGAATCCAATGCTTGGTTATAGTTAATTATTTCTGTGCTCATCGTATTATCATTCTTTGTCACTGTCTTCTTATCGAAAGCCTTTTTTAATGATGCCTTCTTGGACTTGGCAAATCGTTCGTTTTCATTCACACGAAACTTTACAATGCGTTCTATCAAATCCAACGGTAGCGGTTCTGTCAATGGAAATTGTACAGATCCTTTGCCATGCTTGAACTTGGAAAGCTCTTTGGCAAATTTCTCATGTCCGTTGGGAGTAGCGTAAAACCCGATGTGGTGCTCAAATCCGGCAAAATAAACCAGCGGCCTGCCATGCAATTTATAGGTAGGCATCCTATATGTAATGGACTCTTCCGCTGTGGGAGCTAACTTTTTAATCTGTGCTCTCAACTGTTTCAAATGTTTTTGAGTTGCTTTCGGAAAGCTCTCTATGTATGCTTCTACCGTTGTGTGTTTCGTATCCATACCTAGTTCAATTATTGCACTATGTATTTCGCTTTCAACCATTTAATTGATTTCTTACACATTTCCACCAGTATGTGCTCATCGATGTCCGCAAGTTTCTTGATATAAATGCAGGACTTGGAAAGTTTGTATTTACCAAGGTTTTCCAATAAATACTGATGTTCTTCCGCACCTGAAAAGGTGTACAATGAAATGGCAGATTTACGAGGAGAAAACCCTATCAAAGGTGCATCTCCCTCATGACCACTAGCATACTTATAATGATAATTTCCGAAGCCGATGATACTCTGACCCCACATATATGGCTCTCTTCCTGATGCATTTTTCATTAATTCGATTAAGCGATAACTGTCCCGCTTCTTTTGTTCATTGTCCACAAACTCATCTATGAAATCATATACATCTCGGCCAGTGGCAACTGTCTTAATCTTATAAGCCATATTACCTCTTATATTTATCGTTAAGTCCGACTCCTTGTAAAATCATGGGAACAATCTTTTCAATGCGTTTGAGCTTGGTCCCTTCCTGTTTGGCTTCGTCTATGTACAAACAATACTCTTTTTGCTTACCCGGAGTAAGCTTGTTAAATGCTAATTGAAGTGCTTTATCACTTTTCAAACGTGCATCCAAAAGCAAGGGTACCGGAACGGGGGAAAACTTCTCCGGCTTCAGTTCAATACCATTGACTGAATTTTGAATGGCTTCCTTTATGTATTCCAAGATGATTATTTCATCCATTTGTTCAATAGAGGTAAAACGCCATTGACGCATGGCTTTGGTTTTCCCACCAGCAGCACTTACTAATACGTTGTATTTATCTTTTAAAAATACGCCATTGTAAAACCACAAGGCACAATGATTTTTGAACCCCAAATAGGCTACGATGTTCTTCCCATTGTGCGTATAAATATTAATGCCCCATTTTTTGACAGGTACCAACTCGGTTTTATCCAAAATGGATTGTAGTAAGGATAGCTCTTTTACCCATTGTTCTTGATAATTCATAGCGTATCACTCTTCGCATAATTCTTTCAACTTCTTCAAAGCTTTAGGCCAGGTTTCATTGAAATATTCCATGTGGTCATCCACCATATCAATTGTCACATGCACAGTTGTCTTTCCATCATTTTCTTCAAATGAATAGTTTTCAAAACTACCCGCCCATTGTTCAACCATTGGGCCTGTGGTGATTTCCGTGGTTCCATCCAATATTCCTATATGCTTTATCGACACGAATTTGGCCGGCACATGATCTGCGATGAGTGACACCATACCTCCCTCCTTTCCATTCTCATCCATGCCTACGAAGTGCATCTTTGAATCTTTTTCCCATGTGCCGCGCACTTTTGACGTAGGGTTGAATTCAAAAGTCCAGGCTTCATAAGTCTTTGAATCATCCAGCCCCAACATGGTTCTGTATACTTTTTCTGCAGGTGCCTTGATGGCCTCTGAATATTTCAAAGTTGTCATGGTATTGTGTTTAATTGGTTTATTAAAACATCTTTGTGTTTGCTTGTCCATTGGCACATGGACGATGGACATTGGTCAATCTTAGTCGATACTATCTAGGTTATTTTGCCTTCACTCCGGCTGCTTCTCTCAATTCATTCAGATTAAATTTCGTTGACCTCATAACAATCTCGGATACTTGTTTTATGGTTTCCGGATTGGACATGAGTTGTGGCAATTCCGCAGGTACAATTTGCCACCACACCCCATATCGGTCTTGTAACCAGCCACACTGGCTTTCCTTTCCACCACCTTCCAACAAGCGTTCCCAGTAGTGATCGATTTGTTCTTGAGTATCACACTCCACCACAAAGGAGTTTGCCTCGCTAATCCCATACGCCAAAGGTTCGCTGCTGCTCATGGCATTAATGATGAACTTATTCAGTGTGAACTGGGCAAACAACAAAGCACCTTCCGGTTGATTCATTTCTTCGGGATAAGACATTTGCATCAGTACCCTACTATCACTGAAGATACTCATGTAGTGCTCCATTACTTCTTTCACCTTGGCTGTATTCTCATTTCCGAAAAGCAAGCACGGAACTACCTTCTGGGCATTGTTAATGGATTCTACATCGAGCTGCCAACTCACACCAAACTTATCCTCAACCCACGCGTAACGAGGACTCCAATCATATTGTGCTAAAGGGAAAATTACTTTGCCTTCTTCCGACAAAGCCTTATAAATAGCATCAATTTTTTCGTTATTGCCATCGCAATAAATAAAGTAAGAAACGGCCGGAGTACACTTGTAAAGCGGGCCGCCATTAAGCGCCATGAATTTTGTTCCGTTGACTTCAAAAGTCATCACCATGGATGTATCTTGAAGCAGACGCACATCATCAAATATGGTTTTATAAAACTCAATGGCCTCTTTAGCATTATGATCGAACCAGAGGCATGGATAGATATGCTTATTCATGTCAAAACTTATTTAGGAAGTAGTGTCGGATCGCTAAACATGATTTCCCATTGATGACCATCGGGGTCAGCGAACGTGTCATAATACATCCAACCATGATCTTCGGCTTCGCGGTAACGAGTTGCGCCATTCTCTAAGGCAAGACGTACAATCTCATCCACTCGCTCTTTGCTCTCCACTTCAATGCAGAGCAATACTTGTGTTGTGGCAGAAGTGGCAACAGGTCGTTTGGAGAAAGACTCAAACACCGGATGAGTGATGAGCATCGAGTACATAACATCTTCACGGAGCACAAGACAGAGAGCTCTTTCATCGCTGAACTGCTCGTTGAATGAAAATCCCAACTTCGTCCAAAATGCGCGCGTACGATTGATATCCGATATAGGAAGATTGACGTAAATAGCTTTTACCTGAGACATCGTTTGTAATGTTTTAGAATAATGGTCCAAAACTATCTCCGCAACCGATGTCAGCAGTTGCCATACGGCAAGATTTACTGTGCCGATACTTTCGTAATCTCCTTTCTGATACGACTCAATGATGTATCGGTAATCCCTAGGTAAGATGCGATGGTCTTAAGCGGAGCATCTCTCAATATTTGAGGTCGCTCTTGCATCAAGCTCAGATAACGGTCAGTAGCGGATTGCGTAATCATAGAAACAGAACGGTGCTTGAAATAGAACAGTGCCTGAGCCATCCAAGCCCTGCCCCATTCGCTGAACATTTCTATTTCGTGGTAGAGTTGCTGAAAGGCCGCAAACTCTATTTTCCAACAAACACAATCCGTCAAAGCTTGGAAATTTTCTTGCGAAGGAATGCGCTGGAACAAGGAATTTACTTCAATTATAATTTGTCCTTCACCGAAAAACTCGGTTGTGATATCATGACCGTTATAGTCCATTACATAGGAACGCACGAGTCCTTTTTGCAGGCAGTAGTATTCATTTGATTGCTCACCCGCTTTGAGAATAAAATCGCCTCGTTCAAAAGTTACTTTGGTATGTGCATCAAAAATTTTTTGAAGGTCTGCTCTTGTCAGACCTTCATAACCATATATACGTTCCAATAATTCCATTCAGTTGATTTAGCAATGTCTAATTAATTTAGTTTTTGATTATGCGCAATACCTTGCCTTTGTCTGACTTGAGCAGGTATATGCCGCTTGAGAGATGCGACACGTTCATTTGACTCGCAAGGATGTGACGTTCTAATAAAGCACCGGATACCGAATACAAATCCACATTCAATACTTCATTGAAATAAATGATATCTGTTGTCGGGTTAGGATATGCAAACAAGGGTGCTTCTTCTGCATAAGCAATGCTCACAGTTGCTCCGTTATTGCTTGCATTTGGTGTTGTCTGAATAAATTGAACCCACTCAGGTGAGCCATCGGTGAGACGCCCATAGCTGATGTCCGGTGCAATATAGCCCCATGAAATTTGATCTACAATGGTAAAACCATCGGGGGAGAACAGACCTAAGTACTCACCATTGTTGCTGAGTTTGAAACGGGCATGACGAACTCCTTGCTCGTCATCATCATCAGCCCAGAACAACAAGAATCCATTAGCAGGGACAGTTACACTGTCAGGAAAACTCGTTGGAATGCGCCACTTGGTGCGGTTTTCAGGATTATCACTCAAATAATATCCACCCAAATAGACCGGGAAATTATTCGGATTATAAATCTCTATCCAGTCTTCATGTGTACCTAGCTCATCTACGATGTCATTTTGATTGGCTGTCATCACTTCATTGATATAGACAGTTTGTGGAGTGATGAACAATAGCTGATTGGTCAAAGTGGGGGTAGGCTGTGTGAACACAATGCTCGTTGCTGCACCATCACTTTGGCGACCATAACTTTGATTCACCGCAATATCCCCATAGGTATAGGTATCCAATGTAGAGCCATCCGGACCGTAGATGGTAATGGTACCACCGTTAGGATTCAAGGTTAGTGGTGCATGGTTGGCATCTTGCTCAGGTTGGTTGTCAAACCAGATAAGACGAAAACCATTAGCCGGCACATAGGTTCTGTAAGGATTGTTATTCGGGATTTGCCAAGGAGTACCTCCATCAATACTGATGGAATAGTTTGCCAAGTTGATTTGATAATCGTTCGGATTATAAATCTCTATCCACTGATCATATTCACCTGCCGGATCAGGAAAATAACTGACGTTGCGCGTTTGCACTTCATTGATGAACACAACATCGGTAGCCTGTTGTTCAAAGTTCGATGCTTTGTAAGTAACGTTATTAAAGAACACCCATTCTCCTGCTCCATCTACACTGCGGCCATAGCTAATATCGGGTGCCATTTGAGGAAAAGTGACGCTGTCAATAACCGTCTGACCATCGGGAGCAACAAGCAATACTGATTCACCATCGGCACTGAGTGAAAATGTATCAATGTGATGAGCACCTTGGTGACCATCTTTATCCGCCCACAACACGATGAATGACCCCGGAAGCACTGTTGTCACTATTGGGTCCGTTGAAGGGATTTGCCATTTGGTAAGATCTGCCGGATCATCGGTGATATAATAACCGGCCAAATCCGTAATCGCACTTCCCGGTGGATTGTAGATTTCAATCCAGTCATCTCTATCAAAAAAATCATCCATCTGCCCATTCTTGTTGGAGGCGATGATTTCATTGATACGAAGATTCATGTTCTGAGCGGATATGGATGAACCCATCACGAGTACAAAGGCCAGTAGTAAATATTTTTTCATTTTGAGTTTTGAATTCAAGTAGTCAAATCTAAATCAAGCAATTGTTATTTAGGAACACAACAATTAATTCTTAATTGGAACCCAATAATTGAGTGGCGCCTTCAAAAGGAGATAATCTTTTTTCACGAATGGCTTGCTCTATCGCTGCAATGCGTTGAATATTTTCTTCCAACGAATAGAAGCGCGCTATCAATTCTTCTTTTACTGTTTCGTGCATCCAGTGAAGGTCTTGTGCCTGGCGATTGGCTTCAAACAGATTGCGTTCCTTCATCCACGCTTCATAATCTGTCACCATCTTCCAAGCCACATCCATCCCTTTTTTCTCCAATGACGACACAACATCCACCCGCGGTGTCCAACCCGATGGTTTTGCCGGAAAAAGATGCAACGCACTGATGTACTCAGACTTTGCTCGCTGGGCTTTCGGGGCATTATCGCCATCTGCCTTTGTGATGAGCATCGCATCACACATTTCCATAATGCCGCGCTTGATGCCCTGAAGCTGGTCACCCGCTCCCGCCAACATGAGTAGCAAAAAGAAGTCAGTCATACCATGAACGGTCGTTTCACTTTGACCAACGCCAACGGTTTCCACGAAGATGGTGTCATAGCCGCCAGCCTCACAAAGCAAGATGGTTTCACGCGTTTTGCGAGCCACTCCCCCCAAGGTCTGAGATGATGGTGATGGGCGAATGAACGCCTTTTCATTCGATGCCAGTTTATCCATTCGGGTTTTATCACCGAGAATACTTCCTCCACTGATGGGGCTGCTGGGATCAATGGCCAATACAGCCACGCGCCTTCCTTGCTCGACAACATAGGTTCCGAATTCTTCAATGAACGAGCTCTTGCCCACTCCAGGGACACCTGTAATACCGATGCGAATGGAATTCCCCGCATGCGGCAAACAAAGCCGAATAATTTCGGCAGCGGCTTCTCCATGAGCAGGATGAGTGCTCTCAACCAATGTAATGGCCTGAGACAAAGCATTGCGGTCTCCTTCCATCAGGCGCTGGGCCAAAGCCCCCGGTTGTATACGTGAAAGCTTGGCCTTTATAAGGTCAATGGCTTTTTGTTCTGATTTTTTCTGTAATCCTTCCGACATCGCTATCGTGCGAATTTAATGTTGTGCTTTCTTTGGCCGGTCATTGGCAATCATTTTAGCTAACAGATGAATATCAAAATAGAACAATCGTGGAAGGAAATTCTGCGCGAAGAGTTTGATAAACCTTACTTCAAATCACTGACCGAGTTTGTAAAATCTGAATACACCACTACCCAATGCTTCCCAACCGGCAAACTCATCTTTGCCGCTTTTGACCACTGTCCATTTGACAAAGTAAAAGTTGTCATCATAGGTCAGGACCCGTACCACGGTCCGGGACAAGCCAACGGACTGTGCTTCTCAGTGAACGATGGTGTGCGCATGCCGCCTTCGCTTCAAAACATTTTCAAAGAAATAGAAAGCGATCTCGGTATTCCATGCCCTACATCAGGAAACCTGGAGCGATGGGCGGACCAAGGCATTCTGCTCCTCAATGCCACGCTAACGGTTCGTGCACACACAGCCGGTTCCCACCAAAACAAAGGTTGGGAGCAATTCACCGATGCGGTTATTCGGGCTATCAATGAACGAAAAGAAAATGTCGTGTTCTTGCTTTGGGGCTCCTATGCACAGAAAAAAGGCGCATTTATCGATAAAACAAAGCATTGTGTGTTGCAATCCGCCCACCCTTCACCACTTTCTGCATACAACGGTTTCTTCGGAAACAAACATTTTTCCAAGACCAACGCGTTTTTAATCAGCAAAGGGCTTACTCCAATTCAATGGTAACCCGATTTTGCACTTCGTATTTGTTAAATAAACGGACCTTTGCCACTCTAAAAGGTGATTATTAACGGGTTCTGCCAATAGAAAAATTGGGCCCACCTTTTTTACTTTTGCACCTATGATTAAAGGCCCTGAAAACACGTTGACAGTTGAAAAAATCCGTCAACAATTGATTGAAGATTACCGTTTAGCATGCATCTCTCGTGAAGCATCTCTGTTAGGCCGTAAAGAGGTTCTTACAGGTAAAGCCAAATTCGGAATCTTCGGTGACGGTAAGGAATTGGCCCAGATCGCTATGGCCAAGCAATTCAAAAATGGCGACTGGCGCAGCGGTTACTACCGCGATCAAACCTTTATGCTAGCTATCGATGCCCTTACCATACAGCAATATTTTTCAGCATTGTATGCTCACACCGATGTAACTGCAGAGCCGGCAAGTGGTGGCCGCCAAATGGGTGGTCACTATGCCACCCGCTTTCTCAATGAGGACGGCAGCTACAAGAATGTGGCCAATTTGAAGAACTCATCTGGTGACATTTCCCCTACTGCTGGTCAAATGCCGCGCCTGCTGGGGTTGGCTCAAGCATCCAAAGTGTTCAAACACAACAAAGAGCTGGCTAGCTGGACACAGTTCTCAAAAGGCGGAAATGAAGTGGCATTCGGAACCATTGGTGATGCTTCTACCTCAGAAGGTCTGTTCTGGGAAACCATGAACGCAGCTGCCGTCTTGGGGGTGCCCTTGTGCATGAGCGTTTGGGATGACGGCTACGGAATCAGTGTTCCTAAAAAATTCCAGACCGTTAAAGAAAGTATCTCCGAAGCGCTGAAAGGTTTTGAACTAACCGAAGGCACCAACGGCATTAAGATTTTTAAAGCAAAAGGTTGGGATTATCCGGGATTGCTCATGACCTACGAAAAGGCCGTGAAATATTGCCGCGAAAATCATATCCCTGTATTGGTTCATGTAGAAGAAGTAACTCAACCACAAGGACATAGTACCAGTGGTTCACATGAGCGTTATAAATCCAAAGAACTTTTGGAATGGTACAATGAATACGATTGTATCGCTCAGCTGAAGAAATTCATCGTCATGGACGGTGCAGCTACCGAAGAAGAACTAGACGCCATCCGTGAGGAAGCCAAGCAATATGTACGCGCTGAGCAGAAAAAGGCGTGGGCTATGTTCCGCGAAGACATCGACAAAGATGTTCAGCAAGCGGTGGCACTCATCCAAGCGGTAGCAGCTTCCAGCCCGAAAGCTGATGAGTTGAATCAAATTGCATCTGTATTGAAATCAACCAAGGATGCTATCCGCAAGGATATTTTCTCTTCAGTTCACAAAGTATTGCGCCTCACCCGATCAGAATCTACCTCTGAATTAGCAAGTCTCAAGAGCTGGTTCAACCAATTGAAGGAAGCCTGTGCAAGACGCTATGACTCGCACCTCTACAGTGAATCACAGTGGTCTGCATTGCGTGTGGAGCCGGTTGAAGTCACTTATGACAACAACCCTGAAATGGTAGACGGCCGCATCATCATCCGCGATAACTGGGATTATGTACTCAAACACCGTCCTGAAACCTTGATATACGGTGAAGACGTGGGTAAAATTGGTGGCGTAAACCAAACCTGCGAAGGTCTCCAAGAAAAATATGGTGCGTTGCGCGTCAGCGATGCCGGTATCCGCGAAGCAACCATTATCGGTCAAGGAATCGGTATGGCCATGCGTGGATTGCGCCCGATTGCAGAAATTCAGTACCTGGATTACATCTATTACGCCTTGCAAATCATGCGCGATGATTTGGCCAGTGTGCATTACCGCACAGCCGGTGGCCAAAAATCCCCGCTCATCATCAGCACTCGCGGCCATCGTTTGGAAGGAGTGTGGCATGCGGGAAGCCCGATGGCGGCTATTATCAATAGCGTAAGAGGAATGCATGTGTGCGTACCCCGCAACATGACTCAGGCCGCTGGTTTCTACAACACCTTGCTCGAAGGAGATGAACCGGCTTTGGTTGTGGAGTGCCTCAACGGTTACCGTACTAAAGAACCAATGCCTAACAACATTGGTAAATTCAGAATTCCGCTTGGTGTCCCTGAAATTGTTCGCCAAGGTACCGACATCACTGTTGTGTCTTACGGTTCGACATTCAACATTGCAACTGTTGCAGCTGAAATGCTCGCTCAGGACGGAATCTCTGTTGAACTCATTGATGCCCGTACCTTATTACCGTTCGACATCAACCACATGATTGTAAACTCCTTGAAGAAAACCAACCGCATTCTCATTGTGGATGAAGATGTACCGGGCGGAACCACTGCATATATCCTTGATCAGGTATTGAACCACCAAGGAGGTTACCAATACCTTGACAGCCAACCGAAAACGCTTTCGGCCAAACCACATCTTCCGGCCTACGGCACTGACGGTGACTACTTCAGCAAGCCTTCAGCTGAAGACATCTACGATGCAGTCTATGAGATCATGCAAGAAGCATATCCCCATAAATTTTAATTTCATATTTCAGTTTGAAGTAAAAGCAGCCTCTTGATAGAGGCTGCTTTTGTTTTAGGACGCACTCATTCCCTAGGAGAATAGAACCACTAAAAAATGGGAATCTCAAGAGTCGATGAACTTAGAATTTATGCTGAAAATTTGTTAGGAACGGTTATCTAATCCGGCATCATTTTGGTAATGTTGCGGCACCATTTCAAAATAAACAGTAAAAAACACTATGAAAAAAATCTTCACTTTAGCCATTGCCGTAATGGCTTCATGCGCGAGCATGATGGCACAAACTGAATTTAAAGTTGTTACCATTGTTGAATCCATCGTTCCGGGAGGATTGGGACGTTCCCGCATCATTGACAGCCAATCTCAAGCGGATGCAAAAGCTTTGACCACCGCCCGTACTGACGGCAAAGATTCCAAGCAAGACGATGTAAAACGCTCTGACGTGAAAGTGGACGAATTCCTCGAAACGAAACTCGTTAACTTCTACAGCTTGGTGGGTATCAACTTCCAAAATATCGCTTCCAACGATGCTGTGATTGCTTCCAAAATCAATCAAACCATAGCAGAAGGTTGGAAACTCACCTTTGTAACAAGCGGTGTTGAATCAGATGCCGGTAAAAACGATGGTAACGGAATCTTCATCACTCGTCTATTCTTCTCCAGATAATTCAAGAAAAAAAATCAAACTCAACTATAAAAAGAAAGGAGCCTGTGTGCTCCTTTCTTTTTTACATCACTTCGAATAGTTGAACTCATTTACCCATCGATAGATAATCGAGCGGATTAACCGGCACACCTCCTTCCCAAAGCTCAAAATGCAAATGCGGGCCATCGCTGTGATCACCCGAATTACCTATAAATGCAATGGACTCACCGGCCTTCACATAATCTCCACTTTTCTTTAGGAGTACTGAGTTGTGCTTATACACTGAAATCAAATTGTTCGCATGCTGGATTTGAATCACGTTGCCATCATTGGCCGTGAAAGCGGAAAGAATCACCGTACCGTCTAATACAGCTTTTACCGGATCGTCCTTTGGTGCAATCAAGTCAATACCATAATGCCCATCCTTGGGCGAAAACTTGGACGACACGGTCCCATTCACAGGTTTGAATAGAAGTAAACTCTTTTTTGCTGTGTTAGTTTCCTCTTCCACCGATAAATAATAACGGTCTTGTTCGGCAATTTTCTGACGCATTTGATTCTCCAGCGGAGTAATCTGATGATTCAAATTTGCGGGCTGCACCTCTTTGTGCACACTTGTATCAGCAGTATTGGACAGCGTTCCACCGCTCAACACGATGCGCAAATCATTGAGATATCTTTCGTTCTTGCGCACCACCTCCATCAGGGAGTCGGCCCGCACACGCGCCAAACGCGCCTCCTCGCGCATGGTAGCATTAGCATAATCGGGAATCACATAGTTCTTCAGAGGCGTAAAAGCAACCAACAAATAAATCAGGAAACCAAATACAAGAAGAAGCCCCCCAAAGCTGATGATGAGGTTCAGCGGAGTAAGAGAATAGGAGAATGTCTCTTCAAACGTGCGCTCATTGAGCACCGTCAACCGAAACCTACTTTTTAGTCTTTTGAGTAATTTTTTTCTTTTTGGTTGGTGTGTGGTTACCATATCCTAAGCGCTATGCCAAACGACACGTCATTCATGTTAAGTTTGTCTGGCAAAAATGAAATAATTTTGGCCCTTTACAGTTAAAAGCAAGCCCAAAAAATCCTATTAAGTGAAATTCAGTTTAATACGCTATATCGTTTTCGTAGTAATCTTGATGGTGGTAGCAGCCTCCTGTTCCAATAAAAAGGACGGCACATCCTATCGAATTTACCATAACACCACCGCATACTACAACGGCTATTTCAACGCCAACGAATTGATTAAAAAGGGCGAGCGTCACCTTCAAACCAACTACAAAGAAGATTACGACAAGATTCTTCCCATCTTCATCTATGGCGATGATCAGCTCGCAAAAGCAACCTATCCCGATATGGAGAAGGCCATTGACAAATGCGAGACCGTCATCACTCGTCACACCATCAAGGCCGATGCAAAGGCACAAAAACGCCCTGAATACAACAAATGGATTGATGAGAACTACATCGTCATCGGAAAAGCTTATTTCTACAAAAAGAATTACGCCAAAGCTGCCGAAGTGTTCAATTATGTCAATCGCAAGTATAAAAATCCATCGACAAATGCCACATCAAACACGTGGTTAGCCAAGACATTCGTACAGCAGCAGGAATACGGCAAAGCTGTACAAGCATTGAACAAAGTGGATCCGAATCACAAAGACGTAACGGACGCTCAGCGTGCAGAGTATTATCTTGCTTATACCGATGTTTTACTGAAACAAAACAAACCGGATAAAGCAGTAGAAAAATTGGAGCTCGCGATTAAACATACGAAAAAGAAAAAAGAGCGCGCCCGTCTCTACTTCATATTGGCTCAAATACACCAAAGCCAAAACAACAGCAGTGGCGCACTGGCCAACTACGAACAAGTTATTAAGTGCAAACCACCTTATGAGCTGGAGTTCTATGCACGTATCAACAAAGCTTTATCCTACAGCCGCCAAGGAGGCAGCTCAGCCGAGATACAAAAGCAGCTGTTCAAAATGCTGAAGGACGAAAAGAACAAAGAATACCGCGACCAGATTTACTACGCATTAGGTGATGTAGCTTGGGAAGAGCACCGCAGAGCCGATGCAATTGCGTTCTACGAAAAATCGCTTGAAGAAAACCTTACGAATACAAAACAAAAGGCTAAGACATTCCTTCGTCTTGCTGACTTGTATTTCAACGAGCGCCAATATACCAGTGCACAACTCTATTACGACAGCACCTTGACCACCATCCATCCGGAACATGAGCGCTACGGTGTGGTGCGTGCACGTGCCGAAAGCTTGACGGAATTGGTTGCCGGGCTCAATGCTATACAACTCAACGATAGCATCTCGGCTATCTGCGGACTTTCACCGGAACAACGCGAAAAACGCTTGGTGGAAATTCAAAAGCAAATGCAGGTGCAACGCGATGAACAACGCAAGCGTGATGAACTTGCTGCGCAGAAAGCCGCTGCTGCCGCAGCCGCTGCGAATGCGGGCAACGCCTCCGCAGGAACCGGAATCACAGGTACATTCTGGGCATACAATGAAAACCTGAGAAAGAAAGGTTACCAGGATTTTAAAGACAAATGGGGCGATCGTCCATTGAAAGACAATTGGCGTTTGCAATCGCTCTTGTCTCAATCTTTTGGACCGGGTGAAGACCAAGAAAGTCAGGCTGCTGCCGCTAATGATAATGCCGCACAGGATGGCAACACTTCCCTTGAAATAAATGATAAATACACTGCACCATCGGTGGATGCTTTGCGCGCATCCTTGCCTTGTGACGACCCCTCTCAACTCAAACGCCTTGAGCAGGATGCAGCTGCAGGATATTACAATGCCGGTGTGATTTATAAAGAAAAACTCAACGATGAGGACAACGCAATCAGCACTTGGGAAGAGCTGATTGCCAACATCGACTCCAGCGGCTACCATCCCACAACCTATTACCAGCTCTACAGAACGTGGTTGTCCAAAGAGACATCAAAAGGTTATGTGAAAGACCCGTTGTGCTTCAGCTGTTCTTCCAAATACTGGGCAGATGAAATAAAGAGCTTATATCCGGGTAGTGAATGGGCAATGCTAGTTGATAACCCAAACTACCTCGATTCCCAAGACAAAATCAAAGAAGAAGAGGAAGCGGCATATCAACTTGCGTATGCCTTCTATACAAGCCGCAACTATCCACAAGCGCGTGCTATGGCCGATACGGTCATCAAAACCCAACCTCACAACCATTTGCTTTGTAAGTACCGCCTGATGTATGCCATCTGTACCGGATATACGGAAGCACGTTACGGCAACACTGACGAATACCAGCGAGCACTTGCAGAACTCATCCAAGCATGCCCCGACACGGAGGAAGCTCAACGCGCCAAAGAACTCCTCAAGGCCGTGAAAGGTGATGATAAACCTGTATTGCCTGGAAATGAAAAAACAGACGAAAGCAGTGGCAAACCGGTTGAAGAGCAAACAGCCGATGCGGATAAACTGGCTGACAACCCATATAAATTTGATGCCAATGCAGAGCATTATATCGCTGTCATTCTGCCCGTAGTAGGCTCCGACATCAATGCAGCCAAAACCGCGGTGGCTGACTTCAACAACCTATACTATGCCTCTGCAGGACTCAAAGTAACCAATAACCTGTTGAGCAAAGAAAACCACCTCATCCTCATCAAATCCTACAAACAATTAGATGAGGGTATAGAATACGTGAAATCATTTAAGAGCGATACTGATAAACTGAAAACGATTAATGAAGCGGGATACAGAGTATTTCTGATATCCAAACAAAACTACATAACGTTATTTAAGAACAAGGATGTAGATCAGTATATCGATTTTTACATGGTCTATTACCCACAATAAAAACAATTATGTTTTCAACTAAAAAATCAGGTATGGCGAAAAACAATGACACCCTTCCGGATATGACTATTAACCGGATTGTAGAAGGTACGCATATTGAAGGAGATATCCGTAGCGAGAGCAATATCCGCATTGATGGCTCTTTCAAAGGCAATCTGGTGACCAAAGGAAGATTGGTTGTAGGTCCATCTGGCACTATTGACGGTACCATCCAATGTCAGAATGCCGAAATCGAAGGATATATCAAAGGCAAAATACAAGTACAGCAATTGTTGTCACTCAAAGGCACCGCCAAAGTGATGGGTGACATCTTTACCGATAAACTTGCTATTGAGCCGGGTTCCACCTTTACCGGTGCTTGTAACATGGGCGGTAAAGTGATGGATATCAAAAAAGATGGAACCGAGAAAAACGCCAAAGCAGTCTCAGAAGCCGCACTTACGTACTAATGCGTTTTTGCGCTACACTAGCATGTGTACACAAATGGCTATCATTATTTTGATAGGTGTTTGGGGTGGAAAAAAGCTGGATGAAAAATTCCCGCGTGAGTTTCCTTTGTTCACATTGCTCTGTGCGATTGCCAGCGTCTTTATCGCTATCCATCTTGTCATAAAAGATTTATTAAAGAAATAGGTAAGGGTAAATGAACCTCCAACCTCATTATATCTCAGTAATTATTACTGCTGTCATTTTGTATGCTCTGGCATTTTTGGGCTCCATGATTGCTCAGAAACCCATTCCTGCCATTGTTTGGTACCTCATTCCTCTCTATGGCATTGTGACTGCCTTGCTCTTCAGAATGATTCGCAGTAGCCTAAGAAAAAATCCCACCCGCTTTGTGACATCCGTATATGCTACGGTGCTCATTAAGCTGATGCTATCCATGATTATTGCAGGAGTCTATTTGTTCATGGGCTTTCCTGGACGCAAAGCTTTTGTCATTGCCATCATGGGTATCTATGCTTCATATACCGTAGTACTTATACGCTCACTTCTACCTCTGGTGCGCAGCGGTGGACCTACACCTCAATAATCACACTATGATACAACAGAACACTTACACCGCTATCGGACTCATGAGCGGTACCTCACTCGATGGATTGGATATTGCGTTGTGTAAGTTTTCACTGACCAATGGCAAGTGGGATTACGAAATCATAAAGGCACACACGCAAACCTATGATGAAACATGGGCGATGCGCTTGTATCATGCACATGAGTTGAGTGCATTGGAACTCTCCCGATTGCATGTAGAGATGGGCCGTTTGCATGGAAATTGGGTAAACGATTTTTTAAAGTCTGCTCCCATTCAACCAGAATTCATTGCTTCACACGGCCACACCATCTTTCATCAACCCCATGAATCGCTGACAGTTCAAATTAGCAGTGCACCACACATCGCTGCTACATGCGGATTACCGGTGATTGCCGATTTCAGGACCACAGATGTGGCGCTCGGTGGCCAAGGCGCACCGTTGGTTCCAATAGGCGACCTGCAACTATTCTCCGATTTTGAGGCCTGTCTTAATCTGGGCGGTGTAGCCAATGTTTCCATCAAGCAAGGGCAAAACATGTGTGCCTTTGACATTTGTATCTGCAACATGGCTCTCAATTACCTCGCTTCCCAAAAAGGAATGAGCTATGATGCACAAGGACAACTGGCAAGCCGTGGCCAGATAATCAATGCGCTAATTGAGCAACTGAATGCACTTCCCTATTTCCAATCTGACCAACCCAAGTCGTTGGGAAAAGAGTTTTTCGAGTCTGCATTGCTCCCTCTTCTCAACCTAGAGAAATACAGTATTGAAGACCTGGCAAGCACATGTGTGGAACACATTGCATATCAAATTACCAAGTCGATTGCACATGTAAAATCTGTTTTGATTACGGGCGGTGGAGCCTACAATCAAGAGCTCATCAAACGCATTAAACAAATTTTCAAAGGTGAAGTAATCATCCCTGACGACTTGACCATTCAGTACAAAGAAGCGCTCATCTTCGCATTTCTTGGCGTCTTGAGAATGCGACAAGAACCCAATGCCTTGAGCACGGTGACGGGTGCTGTGCGCAATTCTTCAGGCGGAGCAATTTATCTGCCATAAAGCCAACAACCGGTTATCTAAGAAACACTTTATTTTTCATAACTCCGGTGGATGAAAGTCGTTGCAGTCTGTGCCGGGCGTTACTATTGCGAGAAGTTTTAGAGAATCACCTTGGGAATTGTAATTAAACAGGCCACCACTACTGCCATCTATTCATACATAGGTGCGGTTTTGGGCTTCATTACCGTGTGGTTCGTCAACCGGACGTTACTCACTCCGGAGGAGAATGGACTGATTAATCTACTCATTTCAATTTCCATAATCACCGGTTCATTGAGCAACCTGGGAACGGCCGGAATGATCACGCGTATGTTCCCGCACTTCAAGACCGCTGATGGCAAACACCATGGATTTATCTTCTATCCTTTGGCCGTAAGTGTCATCGGTTTTCTTGTATTTGTTGTTCTTTACTTCATTTTCAAAGATGAACTCATCGCCCGTAACATAGAGAAATCACGCATGTTTGCTGATAACCTCTATTACCTCATTCCTCTCACCTTCTTTTGGGCATTGTTTTACATCTTCGATAATTTCTCGCGTGCCATTTATAAAACGGTTGCCGGAGTCGTAATTAAAGAAGTCATTCTGCGTATCATCATTTTGATAGCGGCATATTTCTACGCCCAAAAAATTATCAGCTTTGACACATTTCTTTTGATTTACTGCGCCTCGTTCTGTTCCATTGCGGTCATGTTAGGCGCATATCTCTACGCCACTGGCGAAATTCATCTGCGCCCAACCAAAGGCTATATCGATAAGACCTTGCGCAAGGAAATGATTTATGTAGCGGCTTTTTCTGTCATCACGGGTTTAAGCGGCTTGCTCATTTCCAGTCTTGATAAAATTATCGTGAATGATGTACTCGGCTTGGAAATGGCCGGTGTATTTGCCGTAGCTACTTACTTCGGCAGCGTCATTCAAATACCGGCACGTTCTATCATTCGCATCAGCTCATCCGTGATTGCCGACTCATGGCGAATAGGAGATCTGAACACCATCAACGATGTTTATCACAAGACCTGCCTCAACCAGTTTATCATCGGTATGCTTTTTCTAATGGGAATTTGGGTGAATATCGATGAGATTATGTCACTGTTACCTCCTGAGTACGCCTCCGGAAAATATGTGATTATCCTCATGAGCATCGGTTACCTCTTTGATATGGCAACAGGAGCAAATGGCGTCATTATCGCCACATCCAAGTATTTCAGATACGATACTTATTTCATGTTCCTGCTGCTCCTAGTCACCTTTGGTACCAATATGATTTTTATCCCGATGTACGGAATCGTGGGAGCATCGCTAGCAACATGCACCACTTATTTCATCTTCAATTTTCTCCGCTATTTATTCATCTGGAAAAAATTCGGAATGCAACCTTACGACTTGGACTTTGTAAAAGTCTTTGTCATTGCTTTGGTTAGTTTTGGGTGCGCATATGGTGTTCCTCCCACCAATAATCCGTATTTCACCATTTTGATAAAAGGAATTGTGGTGACACTGCTTTTTGTTGCGATGATATACCGCGCGAATATTTCCAAGGACTTCACAAGTTTGGTGGACAAACTCCTCTCCCACATCAAAATGAATTAAAGCAAAATCGTACACCCGATTGCGCATCCAAACTCTTGCAGACATCCTTAGTTTTGCTCGCTCCAATTTTTTTATTCGTGAATGGAACATTTTGATGCACAGATAAGTCAGGACCTGGAGTTCGATACCCTGCGTGAGCGATTGGTGGGCTATTGCTCTCAGCCAACCGCCAAAGCGCGTATGGCCGAACTTGTGCCTTTGCGTCATTTTCCCACGTTAAAAAAGGAGCTCAAACGCACCGAAGAATTTACCCATATCCGCAGAGAAGGAATTGACTTCCCCGCGCTGGAGTTTGAAGAACTACAAAGCGAAATCAAGTTTCTTCAGCTAAAGGATAGTGTGCTAACGGAAGATAGCTTCTATCGCATCTTTCGTGCAAACGAACTGGTGAACAACATCATCAAGGCATTCAAAGACTTGCAGGATGTATATCCGCACCTCTATGAGCTGATGACCGATGTGCATCACAACGATGAGATTCCGAAGGCAATCAGTGCGGTATTCGATGCTAAATGGAAAGTAAAAGATGATGCTTCGTCAACACTCAAAACCATCCGAGAAAGCATCACAGAAGTAAGGCGCACCATTGCCAAAAACTTCAACAAGGTCATGAAGGAATATGCTTCCAAAGGTTTTTTGGGAGATACAGGCGAAGCCTACCTCAACGATCGCAGAGTACTGGCAGTCTATAGCACACACAAACGCAAGGTTCCGGGCCTCATTATCAGCAGCAGCAAGACCGGTGCACTTACCTACATCGAACCCGAAATCAATATCCAATACAACTTTGAGCTGGAATCATTGATGGATGATGAACGCACAGAGATCAGAAAAATCCTTCGTCAGCTCACACACAGCATCCGTCATCATCTCACGCTCATCAAGGCTTATCAGAAGCTCCTCACCGAGCTTGACTTCATACAGGCGAAAACAAAGCTTGCCAATGAACTTGATGCACGCCTGCCGGAAATAATGGATGAACCGATGGCTGACTTGAAAAAAGCTTATCATCCGGTACTCCTCATCAACAACAGAGCAAAGAATAAAGTGACTTTTCCGCAAACGCTCCTGCTGGATAAAGACCAACGCATGCTGGTCATCAGTGGTCCGAACGCTGGTGGTAAGAGTATCACCTTGAAAACAGTTGGCCTGTTGCAAGTGATGCTCCAAAGCGGATTACTGGTCCCGGTGGGCGAAGGCAGTCGCATGGCTTTCTTCCACTCTGTTCTTACCGACATCGGTGACAATCAAAGCATCGAGAACCAATTGTCCACTTACAGCTATCGCTTGAAGCGCATGAAATTCTTTCTTGATGTTGCCGGCAAACGAAGCCTTGTTTTATTGGATGAATTCGGTACCGGCTCAGATCCTGATCTGGGAGGGGCACTGGCTGAAGTCTTTTTTGAAGAGCTTTATCGCAAAAATTGTTTTGGGGTTATTACCACTCACTACAGCAATATCAAACTGAAAGCTGCCGCATTGCCCAAAGCAATGAATGCCTGCATGCTGTTCAATACCGAAACGCTTGAGCCTACTTACCAATTGAGCATTGGCCAACCCGGTAGTTCGTTCACTTTCGAAGTCGCAGAAATCAACGGTATTCCTAAACACATGATTGAAAGTGCGAAGAAAAAGTTGAGCAAGCAGAAAGTAAAAATGGACGAGATGTTGGCTGCACTTCAAGAAGAAAAAACGCGTTTCGAACAACTCTCCAAAACTGCACGCGATGCAGGAATTATGGCCAGCAAAACCATCAGTGAATACGATGGCAAACTGGACAAACTGCAACAACGCCTAGAAAAACAACAAGCAACGATAGAGCGCAACAACAAATACCTCAACCATGGCAAACGGATGAGTCAATTTATCGAGAGCTATAACCTGCGTTCCAAAAACAAAGAACTACTCGAAGATGTAAAGAAGTACATCGCCATGGAAAAAACGAAGCTTGATGAAGAACGCAAGCAACGTTCCATAGAGAAAAAAATCAAACAACAAACCGAACAACAGGAGCGCAAGGAGCGCAAGCGCGGTACCATCAAAATCGGTTCGCTGGTGCGATTGCTCAACTCTCGACAAACAGGCAATGTAATTGACCTCGATAAAAATCAAGCCACCGTTGCTATTGGTGTTTTCAAAACCAAAGTTGATATTGCGAAGTTGGAGCTTATTATGTAATCGCTTCCTGCTACCACATCAATTCAATGGTTTGCAGCAGCCTTTCGCAATCCCACACTGCAGCGGTATCTATCTTCATGATAGGACTCATATAGATCATCAAGGCACTTTACGCATTCTTTAAGACCTATCTCCTTAGCCCATGTAATCAGACCTTTCGGGTAGTTGACTCCTTTGGTCATTGCTAGATCGATATCTTCTTCAGTGGCCACATTCAAGTATGCCGCATCAAAAGCTTCATTGATAAGCATCGCCAAAATGCGCGATGAAATACGTTCTTTCAATTCTGCATTATCGGATGGAACCGGCTTCTCCAATCCTTCGCTGTAATCGTAGTATCCTTTGCCGGTCTTGCGTCCAAGCCAACCTGCTTCGTTCAATTTTTTTTGCGTAAAACTTGGCTTATAGCGTGGGTCATAATAAAATGCAGTAAACACGCTTTCTGTAACCGCATAGTTGACATCATTGCCAATCATGTCCATGAGTTCAAATGGCCCCATCTTAAAGCCCTTTTCGCGCATGGCTTGGTCAATTGTGGCAAAATCAGCAATTCCTTCTTCATAGATGCGTATGGCTTCACCATAGAAAGGACGTGCCACACGGTTGACTATAAAGCCGGGGGTATCTTTACAGAGCACAGGAACTTTTTTCCAACTCTCCACAAGCTTCTTGATTTCCGCAACATGAATCAGATGCGTTTGCAACGCAGGAATAATCTCCACCAAAGCCATAAGTGGAGCAGGATTGAAAAAGTGAATACCAATGACGCGATCGGGGCGTGTGCATGCTGAAGCAATGGCCGTTAAAGACAAAGATGAGGTATTGCTCGCGAGAATACATGTATCACTCACATAGGTTTCTACCTCAGCAAATACTTTCTTTTTAATATCAAGATTCTCTACAATAGCTTCGATGATGAGTTCGCACTTAGCGAAGTCACTATAGGAGTTGCGATAGTGCGTACGCTTCTGGATAGCGTCAGCTTCAGCAGCAGATAATTTTCCCTTTGCTACCAATTTATCCATGGTAGCGGCCAATGTGACCATCGCCTTTTGCAATGCCGCATCATTGGTATCAATAATGGTTACCTCATGACCGGCTTGCGCTACCACTTGCGCTATACCGCTGCCCATGGCTCCGGCTCCTATAATTCCTATCTCAATCATTGTCTCAAAATTTTCACGCCCCTAAATTGTAACAAATCGCACTGAAGTCCATCAACAATATCATGAGTTTCTTATGGTTTATTCACCTGATGTACCTCTCTCCCAAATCCGCATGCATTGCATTATGTTTGACACAATGATGAGAATCGCTTTAATCATACTTGCATTAGCCTCTTCTATCACCCATGGCTCACATGCGCACTCACAGACCCCTGCGCAATACATGCGCATGGGAGATTTAGCTGTTGAACAAGGCAAATGGGATGATGCTTTCAGTTTTTACCAGCAAGGTTACGAGGTAGACTCTTCCAATTTTGACCTCGCTGTAAAATATGCCGATGCCGCCCGCCAAATTAAGTATTATCAACTTGCTGAGTACATCTATGCCAAGACGTATTACAAGGATAATGGGTTATTGAATCCCGATGGATTGTATTGGCTGGCTTATATGCAAAAACTTAATGGTAAATACGAAGATGCTCAACGCAATTTCAAAACCTATATAAAGAAGTTCAAATCCAAAGGCACGCGTGCGTATGTGAAACGAGCTGAACAAGAAATAAAAAGTGCTCTATGGGCCATGAACTATAAGGATAAAGACACAGGCGAAACCTTGACCCGACTCGAAGATTACATCAACACTGATTATTCTGAGACTTCTCCTTTTATAAAAAATGACACCTTGTTCTTCTCCACGAGCCGACCTGAAAGTGACAACGCCAAATGGTCAACACTTTATACCGTAGCAGGTAGCACAACTATTCATAGTTTAAATACAACTGGGTTTCATGGTGAAATTTCCAATCTCACCATAACTGGTGATCAAATTGCTTTCTTCTCATCCATCGTTAATGGAGAAACAAAGGTCTTTTGTGCACGCTATGACTCAGGAACATTGGCAGATATTCAAGAAGTAAAAGAGATTAACTCTGACGGCAGCATCAATACAATGCCATTCTATTACGAAAACAACAATGATCCAGTGCTGTTCTTTGTATCAGACCGCAATGGTGGTGAAGGCGGTTTAGACATTTGGTATGCCCGCAGATATAAGAAGGGCAATGCTTTTCCTCCATCTTTCGAAAAACCGAAAACCTTAGGCAAAGTGGTCAACTCGGAAGGTGATGAGTTGACGCCATTTGTTTATGGCAATACGTTTTACTTCTCCAGTGATTATCACAATGGGTTTGGTGGGCAGGACATCTTCAAATGCGATATGAATGGTCTTGCATTGAGCAATCGTACCAATCTTGGTATGCCTATTAACAGCAGTGCAAATGACTTCTATTTTGTAACCAATGACAAAGAAGCCTATTTCGCCTCCAACAGAGAAGGAAGTAGAACCACCTCTAATGCAACTTGCTGCAACGATTTGTACCGCGTGACCTATCCGGTGATGGAGGATAGCATAACATTGGCCGATAGCAATTACAAATCACTCAAAGAGCTCAACGATGCATTGCCAGTAACACTTTATTTCCACAATGACGAGCCCAATCCGCGCTCAATGGACACCACCACTACGGTGAGTTATGCTGAGGCGTTTGACTCATATATGGCTTTGCAATCGCTCTATATCCGTGAAAACACGAAGGGTTTAAGTGGGCAAAAACGCGAAGATGCTGAAACCATCACTAGCGATTTCTTCGAGCTGAAAGTGAAAAAGGGCCGCCAAGATTTGGACATCTTTAAAAAACTTCTTTTAAAAGAACTTGAACAAGGCAACAGTGTTCATCTTTCAGTGCGAGGTTTCGCCAGCCCGCGTGCAAGAACGGATTACAATCTCAATCTAACCAAACGCAGAACAAAGACGATTGTCAATTTTCTCGAGCGCGATTCAGCCGGCATTTTCCTCCCCTACATTCAAAACACAGCCCCCAATGGTGCGCGCCTCACTTTTGAGTTGCTTCCATTTGGGGAATACAGAGCGGATAAATCCGTAAGCGATGACTTGACGGATGAGAAGAATTCAATTTATGCACGGGCCGCTGCGCTTGAGCGCAAGATTGAAATCGTCAGCGCATCCATCCCTGAAGCACCAATCTCCGTTTCCGATGAATCCATCCATAAGCATCACTTCGGTAAGTTGAAAAATACCGATACCGTATATCACACCTTCACTATACATAACCCGCACAAGGAAATGATGGTGATAGACAGCTTGCATACGAGCTGCGGATGCACCGAGCCTGTCCTTGATAAATACATGATTCCTACAGGAGAAAGCGCTTACCTCACAGTTGGATTTCATCCTAACGGAATGCAGGGATGGCAGCGAAAAAAAATTATTGTATTCATTGCCGGTGAACCTCCAAGAGAATATTTCATAGAAGCTGAAGTAGAATAACGCTTTGTAGCTGAAGTAAGAACAAAAAGAGCGAACCTGTTGGGTTCGCTCTTTTTATATATCATGAGATTGACTATTCTATAGTTACTTTTTGGATATGCGTGAAAGACGAATTCTGTGGCGAATCGCCATGATGGTTCCGATAATCATCACCACACAACCAAGCCACAATACATTGATTTGAGGGAATACTTCAGCCGTCATGATCAACATATCACGCTCAGAAGAAGAGTGACGTTGTACGGTCAACTCTAGCCCCTCCGGCTTCTCAACCAATGACATCAACATCTTGAACTCTCTAGACTCGACCGGATAAATGAACGGTGTACCATCTTTCATTTTCACCATCGGAATTACAATTGCCTCCGTGTGATGACCATCGGTTATGTGTGCATAAGCCTTCTTGCCTTTAATTCCCTCAGGCAGGTTGGAAGGAATATCAGTCAGTGTCACCAAGCTATCAATGCGCATATTGATAATCTCAGTAAGACGAATGATTTGACCAACCGGAACCACAGCGCTCTTGGGTTCTAAATAGCCGTTGCTATCGGTCTTCTTTTCTTCTAGGTCCGTGTACTTAATGAAGGTATACAAATCCTTCGTGAGGAAATGCTTGATACTTGGTTCTCGGCTGTTTCCTTTTGGAGAAATCAAAACGCTTGGCTCCAGCACAAACAAGCGTTCACCGGGTTGGCCGGGTCGCCACTCCCTCAAATGCTCTGCGGCATGCGCATCCACTTCTGCCGGTGTTACCGCTGTCCAAAGACTATCGGACATGGCATCTTTCAAGAAACTGTCTGATGCAACGTGGGTCTTCTTTGCGCGATAAGGCTGACCAAACACTTGCACGTAAGTCCCTTCCCTGTACTCAAGCGGTGCCTTTTCAAAATACTCCACAGTACAATAGAGGCGATCGCCTCGCTTGTTCTTTTCCTTGTAGTGAATGAAGTAAGGCCCCATTGGCAAGGTATCCCCTTGCATTATCATGATGTCCTCATTCTGCTTGAAGGCTTCATTGAGTTCTGAAATATTACCACGCTGGTTTTTGGAAATGAAATAACTCTGCCAGGTTGATATCACTGCACCGATAATGAGCATTGCAAACCCAAGGTGAGCGACACTCGCGCCCATCACGTCCATCTTGCCTTTGAGCACGCGGATAGCATAATCCAGATTCGCAAACAAGGCAAAGAAACATGACCACACCAACAACAACAGCGACAAATCATGGATGATAAAATCAATCGCAAATGCAATGAGCAATATCACTACGGTTGCTAGTACAAGACTCAAACTGATTTTCTTCACGAATTGTTTGAAGTCGGTGTTCTTGTATTTCAGGAACTGGCCAATACCAACAATGAGGAACAACAGGAACGCAAGCGGCACCTGAATGCGGTGATACACATTGAAACGCTCCGTATCTCCGGGCGCTGAAAAATCATGTGCTGCCAGTCTTCTGAATGCATCCCAACCTGTAGAATTATACAAGAACTGGAAAAGTCCTTCAAAAGGTGTGAGGAAAATGTTTCCTACGTTCACCGAGGTAACCACCGTGATATGAATGGATGCAAGAATCAACACAAGTGCCCCGATGAACATCCAAAACTCTCGGCTCCACAATGCCTCTTCCTCCGTTGTCTTCTTCATGAAAACTTTGCGGTAGCCAATGACAAGCATTACCAGCGAAACAAGAAGGAAAATCAACGTCAATCCCGGAATCAATGTGCCCTGTCCGGGAAGAAGGTTCGCTTGCTGTTCAGGAGTTAGGGTTGTCTTGTGCGTCATTATATCACCAACGCCAATCAGAAAGAGGATGGCACACAACGCTGCATAGCCAATCTGGTACTTCTTGATTGGAACCATGAGATACGTTCCGATAGCTGTGAATACCAAAAGGTAAACGAGCAACTGCGCCAAAATTCCACTCTCCACAAATGAGTGAACACTGCTATCGCCCAATACACCACTTCTAGTAAGGAAAGTGGAATACAATACGAAAATGAATGAGCTGATGCTTAAAAGAAGTGCAGCAAAAACCGAAGTTCCTTTTTTCTGATTTATCACCAGCAAGTGTGCCGCTGCCACAAGCAACAACCACGGCACCAATGAAGCATTCTCCACCGGGTCCCAAGCCCAGAAACCACCAAAGCCCAAAGCTTCATAAGCCCAAGCACCTCCCATGAGAATACCTGTTCCCAATATCATCACACCAAAGAAGGACCATGGAATTGCAGGCTTCATCCATCCGGTAAAATCCTTTTTCCACAAACCTGCAATGGCATATGCAAACGGTACCACTGTAGCAGCAAATCCAAGGAACAAGGTCGGTGGGTGGATTGTCATCCAATAGTTCTGAAGCAATGGATTCAACCCTTTCCCATCTTGAAATGGCGGAAGCGATAAGTAATCCGGGTTCATTGTCCATGGCAATCCCAAGTTCATTGTCGCTTCTCGGAGCAATGTAAATGGATTGCTACCAAACTGAAAATCTCCGAAGTAAACTCCTATGAGCATGGAACTCAAGAATACCTGAACCAATCCCAACACTGCCATCACCCATGGTTCCCACTCCTTCGATTTCTTCATCAAGATGAAACCGATGATGACATGCCAGAAAAGCCACAATAAGAAACTTCCCTCCTGTCCTTCCCAAAGACAACTGAAAACATACTTGAGCGGCATGGCATTGTTCAAGTGCTCCCAAGCGTACTTGTATTCATACATGTGATTGAAGAGGATGTAAAACAATGCTCCCATGATTCCTATGGAAGCAATGCCATGCACTACGAATCCCCAACGCGCTGGCTTGAGCCAAACCGCTTTATTCTCTTGATTTTTCGCAACCAGGTAATACGATGCGGTAGAAAAAATGGCTGCTACAAAGCTCAAAACAATAAAAAAATTGCCCGCTCTGCCCGGGCCTAGGTGTTCATTGAGATACTGGATTTCGTTCATTACGTTCTGTTAGAAAGAAGCTCCTTCACTGCAAATTCTACAGCTTAGGAGCTCCAAATATCGTTTATGGTGATTTGTTTATCTAAACCGTATCAACGGTCTTCAGCAATCGCATGATTCTGTTCGTTGTACTTACTTGGACATTTCATGAGCAAGTGATTGGCATGAAAGTTTCCGTGCTCATCGTATTTCCCCTCAATGGTCACGCTCTCACTTTGCTCCAAGCCCATCGGTTTGCCCTTTTTATCGGTGAGATATACGCGCTCTGTATAACCATCCTTATCCGTCACATAAAAAATGGTGAGATCGGCATTCTTCATCGCATCGTACTCTACCTCACGGGTTTTATCAAACGAACCAACAATTTTTACTTGCTTACCCAACTCCTTCGCCTGTGCAAATGTGGCACTATCCACTGAGGCAGTATAGGTTGAAACAAGAATTGCCGAGATAACAGCGACCAGTAAAATAATGATGATATGTGTTTTTTTCATGGTGTTTTAAATCATCTCTACAGTGAACTCAACCAAAGAAAAAAATTATTTCTTCTTCTCCAATTTCTTCAATCTGCGGTCAAGTGAAACGAGGTAAACAACAATGCCAATGAGCACTACGGCCGCCACAGCTATGACCACTTTGATTTTGCCACTGGCGTAGAAGTACTCCTCCATTCCACTTTGCGCAAAGGTGTCCACACTTAGGAGTAATAAGGTGGCCAAAAAGGAAATTTTAGGAAATTTCTTCATTTTCTAATTCAAGTTTATTGATGCGGTAATTCACATTGTATAACCAGTAGCCCAAGAGGATAAATCCAAGGCAAGCGGGATAAAACACCGTACGCAATGAACTATCCAAATCGTATTTGGAAAAAGCTGGGTTCCCGCTCTTTCCGGGATGCAATCCTTCTGCAAAACGTGGCATAACCATGAGTAATACAACCATCAACACAAATGCGAAGATGTTGAAAATGGCAGAAAGCCGTGCTTTTTTCTCTTCATCCACCACCGATTGGCGAAGGATGAAATACGCTACGTACATAAGGAATACCACCATCGCTCCATTGAGCTGTGGGTCATTGGTCCACCAAGCGCCCCAAGCAAAACGCGCCCAAATTGAACCCGTTACCAACCCCAATGTGCAGAAAAACAATCCAACAGCCGCAGCAGATGACGCCTTGAGGTCTTGCTCATTGATTGTATGACCGGTTGCCGCCACATCCATTTTGCGATTGAGTGCCTTCAAACTGAAAATAAAAGAGAGGGTCATCACCGCGAACATGGTAAACCACATTGGCACGTGCCACATCAAATTGCGGATGCTCTCAATAATGATTGGCTGATAGGGATAAGCAAAATGTTGCTTGTTCTTGTTTTTTACTGTGACTTTCGTCCCGAGTACATCCGCTCCGGGAACAATCGTAAAACCTTCACTACCAATGGGTGATTCTACCTTAACGGTACCATCTTTATCGGTATTGGCATAAAACTCAAACTGCTTGGATGAAATTGTATCCGGAAGGAAAACATTCACACGCACTTTGTCTTCACTCAGTACGTCCAAAATTTCTGCTTTGAAAACTGCGGAAGAATCATTGGTGACAAACACCTGAAGCGTTGCACGATCGCTCAAGAAATGCGTATTGTAACCGGTAAAAACAAACTCATTGTTACCGGGTTTAAATTTTGTTGCACTAACCTCCAATCCTCCCGGGCCCATAGGATGCCAAAGAGAAAATATGGTTGAATATGCCAATGCAAGCACACAAATAACTTTCAGCCACCACTTCATTTTTCCTTGCAAAAATGTTTCCGGCAATTTTTTAGTGAATGAACCAGTTGTTCACGACCGAAAAAAACGCCTTTGATTAATCGCGCCAAAGGTATGGGAACAGCACGTATGCCAGCACGAACGATACCATATTTAGTACCAACAATACCACAAGACTTAAGCTGTTCTCACTGAATGACATACCCTCAAGAGCAAACGATGTGTACCGCACCGTGGTAATCAGTAACGGAATAATTACCGGAAATCCCAGAATAGCCACCAAACCGCCCCCGGTTCCTGACTTATAAGCAAGACCTGCTACGAAGGTGAGTGCCAGTCCCAAACCGGTACTTCCCAAAAGAAGACCTAACAGTAACTGCCCCACATCTGCATCTGACAAAACCTCCGTACCGAAGAACAAGATGAAAAAAAGAACACTGAGCAGGTTGAGCACTGCCACGAGCAGTGCATTGTAAATGGCTTTTGAAACAATAATTTTCCGCGGATGGACGAGCGTGTAGAGGTAAATCACCGTACCGCTGCCCTCACTGGAAAACGCTTTTTGCATGGTGTTGAATGCCGTAAAAATTCCGGTCAGCCAAAGCATGGCACCCCACACGCGCGCTGTCTCGATGCGCTCCAATGACAAATAGCATACAAAAACCGTGGCCAACACATACATCAGCACTCCTGCCAATGCGTGCTTTTGGCGCATTTCCAATGCCAGTTCTTTCTTGAGTAAAGCTGTGAGTTGAGACATATCGCTTTCCAGAGCGGCCGAAGGTAGTTATTCAAGTTGAGTTGGAAATCTTTACCCGCAGTTTTATTTTTTAACGCTAAAAAACGCAGCTAAACTGCTCTCTTGTTCACCATAATTTTATTATGTTATCTCAAATACTTCAGGTTCAACCCAAATCCATCAAGTGAAATCTTGTTTATAATTATTCTGAAGATTCAGACTCAAGCAAGTTTTACGACAAATTATTTTAGAGAAAAAGGTAATCCCTACTAAACCTGAATTAGTTGATAAGGTAAAAACAGAGGCTAAGATTGTTCAGAACTCCATTGGAAAGATTGATGAAGTTGTTTCTTTTAAAGAGAAAGGACAAAAAGCCTGATTCGATAAGTTTTGAAATTGGTGGAGGTGTTTTCGAAGGTCGCTCGGCCAATGCCTATAAACGACTGAACAATTACATTCCATTGGACATATCAGCATCTAGCATCACAAGGTATCGCACACGTTTGCTATACCTAGAATTGTCGTTGATGCTGCCAAACTACCATTCAAAGACAATTCAATAGATTTTATTTTCACACATACATTCTTGGAGCATCCTCTTTTACCGGATGCCATAGTTAAAGAAATAGCACGTGTGTTAAAACCCGGAGGATATATTCTTCATCTGGATGCGTGGTTCTGTAGATGATGGCATCGTTTCGGTGTGGTTGGTTTGAAACCATGGACCAACATGCGTTTATTCTATCCAAATAAACAGGTTGTGATGAAAAAGAAATAAGCCTCATCTGGGGAGGTATCCGTTACTTCTTATAACGCTCTTGGGGGGTCATTGTCCAAGAGCCTCCGTTTTCAACGAAGTATAAATCGACTTCGCGTTTGCCGCGCTCTACTTCCACCACAATGAATTTCTCCTTTTTATTGTTCTCAATTTCTTTGATATCATCCACCTTCCACATTCCATATTCTGACGCTTCAATCAGCGCAGTCACCTTTGCAGGAAGATCGCGATAAGACAATTCCTTTTCAGTATAAAGCCACTCGCCTGAACTTGCAAAAAAGGCTTCATGTTTGAATCCACGATGCATGAACTCGGCTTCATACATCTGCTTCTTTTTAGACCACTCCCATTCATATACGTAGCACTCAGGGTACATCTTCCTGAAAGAAGCTACCACTGCCGATGGCACATAAGCTTCTCTCAGTTCCTGTGCGTTGGTCGGTAGTGACAAACACACCACCATTATTATAAAAATGAATCTATACCACATCTCTAATTAAGTTTATCAAATTCCAGTGAAAGCAGCATCAAATCTTGCTTCATCATCTTTACATACGACTCCAATTGATCATACATATTGGCGCGGTTGTAAAGTTGTTCGGTCTTATACTTTCCACCTTCACCAAAATACAAATTCAACAGTTTTCTTTTCTTTTTCGTATTCGCATTATCAATTTGTTTAAAACTGATCCAGCGATCGATGATTTGATATCTCACCGAGCGATGATTGCTATCGGTCGGGTTTTGATAGTTGAGGTAATACCAAATAAACGGTGGAAATACCTCTGAGGTTTCTTTTCCCTCCCAAATCTCACGCAGCGCATTATGTGGATGATAAAATAACACTTTGCGCTTATTGATCAAAATGGAGATACCCAATGTTGCCTCCACAATACCGGATGCAATACCGACATATTCCACATTATCACCATTGCCATTTGCAAGCATTATGCCGGAGATGATCGCACTGGAAGCTCCGGCC
>DATCJY010000092.1:0-39760 GCA_036562565.1 Flavobacteriales bacterium
ACATTTTCATGACATTCAAAGAGATTATTCAAAGCGAAAAACCGGTTCTTATCGACTTCTTTGCAGAGTGGTGTGGCCCATGCCAAACACTGAAACCCATTCTGGAGGAAGTAAAATCCAAGGTGGGTGACAAAGCCACAATTATCAAAATAGACGTGGACAAGAATCAAATGCTGGCCGCGCAATATCAGGTGCGTGGAGTGCCTACACTGATGCTTTTCAAAAACGGAGAGCTCAAATGGCGCCAATCAGGAGTGCGTCCGGCACATGAGCTGGAACAGGTCATTCAACAACACATTTAAGCATTTACTTTTTTCTTTCTGCTATGAAAAAAATCATTCCGGTCTTCACTACGATGGTAGTGTTGACATTGGCTTCATGTGCCAACAGCACATCCCAAAAACAGGTGAAGTATTCCCTTTTACCCCAAGAGTTTGAGGAGAAGCTGAAGTCATTACCGAAGGCTACCATCATTGATGTACGCACACCAAAGGAATTTGCTGAGGGCTCAATTGAAGGTGCTAAAAACATCAATTGGCAGGATGCGGCTTTCGCTGAGCAAATACAATCGCTGGACAAAAACAAACCGGTATTTGTCTATTGCCTCGTAGGCGGAAGAAGCGGAGAAGCTGCTGCCCTGATGCGCCAACAAGGTTTTACAGAAGTATATGAGTTGGAAGGAGGCATGATGAAGTGGAATGCAGCCGGGATGCCCATTCACAATGCATCATCCGAAGGCATGACCAAAGCTGATTTCGATAGGCTCATTCAAAATGAAAAACTTGTTCTGGTAGATTTCTATGCCGATTGGTGTGGACCATGTAAGAAGATGAAACCTTACCTAGAAGAAATAGCCCGTGACATGAAGGATGTGGTGGTTGTAGAGCGCATCGATGTGGACGCCAATAAAGCATTGTGTAGGGAAATGGGTGTTTCTGCTCTTCCAGTTCTGATGCTTTATAAAAATGGTGAAGTAGTGTGGATGAAAAACGCACTGGCTGAGAAAGCAGAGATGGTTGCGGCTATAGCTGCGGCCAAACAATGAGTCCTTATAAAAGAACGTTCTGGTAAAAGCCTGCGGGCTGCATTACTTTTGCGCGTTCAAAAAATATTTACGCAATACGCTGTTTCATCATGCAAAAGCCACGCCTCAATAGCAAAAGCAATTCCTCCGGAAGAAAATCGGGTTCATCCGGTAAGAAAGACATGGACGCACCCACCGGTTCCAACCGAGGTAAGCGCGGAGCTTCCCGTGAGCGCAGCAATAAATCATCAGAGCCAAAATCATCACGCGGAAAAAGCACTGAAAAAGGAGGTTATGGCAAAGAGGAGCGTGCTACAAAAGGCGCTGCTTATGGTGGAAAACGTCCTTATGTAGAAAAGCCGGCAAAAGGCTACAAGGTCATTGACAAGGATGGCAAAGTGCGTTTCAAAAAGACCACTTATCGCAAACCTGTTGAAACAGCTTCCCGCACACCGCGGCAGGAAGGCGAAATGCGCCTCAACAAATTCCTTGCTCATGCCGGTATTGCCTCCAGAAGAGAAGCTGACCAGTTGATTCAGCTCGGATTGGTGACGGTGAATGGAAAGGTCGTAACCGAAATGGGTTACAAAGTGAACATTCATACCGATGTAGTGAAATACGATGACAGAAGCCTTCGCCCTGAGAAAATGCGATATGTGTTGCTCAACAAGCCGAAGGATTACATCACCACCATGGATGATCCGGAAGAACGCAAGACTGTTATGTCATTAGTGAAAGATGCTTGCCCTGAGCGCATCTATCCGGTTGGTCGTCTCGATCGCATGACGACAGGCTTATTGCTCTTTACCAATGATGGCGAATTGGCCAAAAAACTCACCCATCCACGTTATGGAGTTCAGAAGCTCTATCATGTTGAGACTGTAGAAAAGGTAAAAGGAACTGACCTTGATGCCATACGCAAAGGAGTAAGACTCGAGGATGGATTGATTGTACCAGATGAGGTAAGCTATGTGAATGGCGATCCGCATCAGATTGGTATTAAGATTCACTCCGGTAAAAACCGTGTGGTGCGAAGAATTTTTGAAAAATTCAACTACACCATTAAGAAACTCGATCGTGTGATGTTTGCCGGACTTACAAAAAAAGATTTGAGCCGCGGCCGCTATCGTCACTTGACTGAGCAAGAAGTGGCCTTTCTCAAAATGATAAAGTAAAAAACTACTGTGCCTAATTGGGGTACATAAGCTTGGATAACAAAAAGCCCCGACATCAGTCGGGGCTTTTTTTATGTGTTGCTTTTCAATTAAGCCAATACACTTCTTGAAATAACAATTTTTTGTACTTCGGAAGTACCTTCATAAATCTGGGTGATTTTCGCATCACGCATCAAACGTTCTACGTGGTACTCTTTCACGTATCCGTATCCACCATGAATTTGGACAGCTTCAACGGTGTGTTTCATGGCCACAGATGATGCATACAATTTAGCCATTGCACTGGCTTGGTCGTAATTCATGTGTTGGTCTTTCATCCAAGCAGCTTTGTAAACAAGCAAGCGAGCGGCTTCGATTTCGGTTGCCATATCGGCCAGCTTGAATGCGATAGCTTGGTGTTGCGAAATTTCTTTACCGAAAGCTTTTCTCTCTTTAGAGTATGCAAGGGCAAGCTCGTATGCACCCGCTGCGATACCCAATGCCTGTGAAGCGATACCGATACGACCACCGCTCAAAGTTTTCATAGCGAATTTGAAACCGAAGCCATCTTCGCCAATGCGGTTCGCTTTTGGAACTTTCACATCTTGGAACATCAGCGTGTGCGTGTCACTACCGCGGATACCCATTTTATTCTCTTTCGGACCAACAGTGAAGCCCTCCATGCCGCGCTCCACAATGAGGCAGTTAATTCCTTTGTGACCTTTAGCAGGATCTGTCTGAGCCATTACAAGGTAAATGCTGGCACTGCTACCGTTGGTTATCCAGTTTTTAGTACCATTCAAGAGGTAATAATCACCCATGTCCACAGCTGTAGTGCGCTGTGATGTAGCGTCACTACCGGCTTCCGGCTCTGAAAGGCAGAATGCGCCAATCTTTTCGCCTTTGGCCAACGGCACCAAGTATTTCTGCTTTTGTTCCTCTGTACCGAATGTTTCTAACCCCCAGCAAACAAGGGAGTTGTTCACGCTCATACAAACCGACACAGAAGCATCTACCTTAGAAATTTCCTCCATGGCAATTACGTAGCTCAATGTATCCATACCGCTACCGCCATATTTTGGGTCTACCATGATACCCATGAAACCGAGTTCACCCAGCTGCTTGATTTCAGCTGCGGGGAAGATTTGTTTCTCATCGCGTTCGATAACGCCTGGCTTCAATACATTTTGAGCAAACTCGCGCGCTGCCTGCTGCACCGCTTTATGCTCTTCAGTTAATTCAAAATTCATGGTGATACTATAATTATTGGGGTGGCGAAAGTAACGTGAAGCTCGGATTTTCAAAAAACTAAATTCATGGAAGTCCTCACTTCCCTAAGGACTAAAAAAAAGTATGCGAAAAAACGCATTACCTCTTTGTACAACTCGGTTGTGTACATACTTTTGCCGCGCATTTTTCGAAGCACAACTATAATGGATTTAGCAGCAAAAACCACGTCATACAAGGCTTTTCAGAGTTTTGGAGCATTTATTCTTACTGCTTTGATGATGGTTTTTTCTCTTTCTGCCTCTGCTTCTGAAGGGGAAGAAGAGAAGTTCAAGGCCGGAGATATGATTATGCATCACATCGCGGATGCACACCAAATACATATTATTGGTAAAATCCATATTCCTCTTCCCGTTATTCTGTGGCATGATGGCAAGTTGGATGTTTTCTCCTCCAGCAAGTTCTGGGATGGATATGACAGCCATGGCCACCTTCAGTTCAAGCCTTATACAGCGGCTTCCGGTATTACTTATGTAAACCACCACGAAACCATTGAAATTGTAGATCCAAGCAATCACATCAGCTCTGCTGATGAAGTAATTGCAGATAGTCTTGCTCAACATGTAAATGCACATCATGCTGCTGTGCACGCCCATGACCATGAGCCGGTGCTTCCGATGGACTTCTCCATCACCAAGTCGGTTTTCGGTATGTTCTTGGTGTTGGCCATCATGTTGTGGATTTTCATCAGCGTTGCTAAAGCGTATAAGAAACGCCAAGGGCAAGCTCCTAAAGGGTTGCAAAACGCATTGGAACCATTCATTCTATTTATTCGTGATGAGGTAGCCATCCCTTCAATGGGTAAGAAGAAAGCAAATAAGTATTTGCCATTCTTGCTGACAGTGTTCTTCTTCATTTGGTTGTGTAACATGCTAGGATTGATTCCATTTATCGGTGGATTCAACGTTACAGGTACCTTGGGAGTAACACTCGTTTTGGCGACTTTCGTATTCTTGATTACCACTTTCAGCGGAAATGCACACTACTGGGGTCATATCTTCTGGCCTCCGGGTGTTCCACTTCCAATCAAGTTCATTCTCGTGCCGATTGAAGTGTTGAGCATCTTCATCAAACCGGCCGTATTGATGATTCGTTTGACAGCGAACATCACCGCAGGTCACATCTTGATTCTTGCGTTTGTGAGCTTGGTAATGATTTTTGGACAAAACAGCGCTGTTGCCGGTTACGGTGTAGGTATTGGGGCAGTGTTGTTCATGACCTTTATGTTTTGCTTGGAATTATTGGTAGCCTTCCTTCAGGCATATGTGTTCACGCTTTTGACAGCACTCTACTTTGGAGATGCGACTCAGGAGCACCACCACGAGGAAGCTCACCACTAATTGTTTTATAGTTACGCATTTTTTTAAAAACCATATAATAAATACAACAAAATGGAATTACTTATGACTCTCCTTCAGGTTGCTGGAGAATCCCTTATTCACAAAGGTTTAGCTGCTATTGGTGCTGGTCTTTCTGCTGTAGCTGCAGGTATCGGTGTTGGTCGTATCGGAAGTTCTGCTCTTGAGTCTATGGCTCGTCAGCCAGAAGCTTCTGGTGATCTTCGTGCGAACATGATTGTTGCTGCGGCTCTTGTTGAAGGGGTTGCTCTTTTCGCAGTAATCGTGTGCCTTTTGGTTGCACTATAAGGAATTATTTCTCAAACATTTTTTAGAAAACCCGGACAATGGTTTTACTCAGCAATCCTTTGTTAAGTGTGTCAGTGGGCACAGTGTTTTGGGCGTCTGTGGCGTTCCTGATTGTGCTCTTCTTGTTGTTCAAGTTCGCCTGGAAACCGATTCTCCAGTCATTGGAAGAACGTTCTAACAGCATTGATAATGCGTTGAACGAAGCTGCCCGTGCTAGAGAAGAGATTACCAAATTGCAAGCCGGCAACGAGCAATTGCTCCGTCAGGCTCGCGATGAGCGCGATGCTATCCTTAACGAGGCGAAGGCTATGAAAGAAAGCATCATCAGCGAGGCGCGTGAAAAAGCGCAAGCAGATGCTGCTCGAATTATGGCTGCAGCTCGTATGGAAATTGACAATCAGAAAAAAGCTGCTATCACAGAGTTGAAAAACCAAGTAGCTACTCTCAGCATTGAAATTGCTGAAAAGCTCACTCGTGAAAAGCTTTCTGATGCCGATAAACAAAAGGCGCTGAACGAATCATTGATTGCTGATATCAAAGCGAATTAATTATGGCAGGAAATAGATTAGCATCGCGTTATGCCAAGTCCTTGCTCGACCTTACGGTGGAGAAAGGAATGTTGGATGCCGTGCAGGCAGATATGCTTGTAGTGGATGCTGCCATTGAAGGCAGCCGCGAGTTGCAATTGTTGCTTTCCAGCCCCACCATTAAAGCTGATAAGAAAAACGCTATCCTTACCGCAATTTTCAACGGCAAGGTGAGTGAACTTACAATGAGCTTCATCACGCTTCTCACCCGTAAAGGAAGAGAAAGTGCTCTGAAAGCCGTGGTAAGCAGCTTTATTGACCAAGTAAGAACTTACAAGGGAATTGTGCTTGCTGAAGTTACTTCAGCCGTGGCACTTGATGAAGCAACGCTTCAAAAAGTACACGCCATCGCAGCACAACTTGCCGGTAAGCAAATCGAACTGGTACAGAAGATTGATAGCGCTTTGATAGGTGGGTTTATCTTAAGAGTGGGCGACAAACAGGTGGATCAATCGGTGTTTGGCAAAATTAAATCTCTCAAGAGAGAGTTTGCCGAGAACCCGTATGTTCCTGAGTTATAATTTAGATATTTGAAGGAAAGGGTCACAGCGCCCTTTTCCTTCAGTTTTTATTACAAAAACATTTTTCGTCATCGCTTTCCGATGAGGAGTGGCGATGGTGTAATCAGTTAAACACAAAACAATGGCAGAAGTAAAACCTGCAGAAATTTCCAACATACTGCGCGAGCAGTTGGCCGGAGTAAAGTCTGAAGCAGAGCTTCAGGAAGTAGGTACCATCCTATCGGTAGGTGATGGTATTGCTCGTATTTACGGTCTTTCCAATGTACAGTCCGGTGAGCTCATCGAGTTTGAAAACGGTGTACGTGGTATCGTATTGAACCTGGAAGAGGACAACGTGGGTGCTGTATTGCTCGGTCCTAGCGGTGACCTCAAAGAAGGCGCTGTTGCAAAACGTACCAAACGTATTGCATCTATCATGGCCGGTGAAGGTTTGCTAGGTCGTGTAGTTAACACCCTCGGTGAACCAATCGATGGTAAAGGCCCTATCAAAGGTGAGCTTTTTGAAATGCCACTTGAGCGTAAAGCTCCTGGTGTTATCTACCGTCAGCCGGTAAACGAGCCATTGCAAACTGGTATCCGCGCTATCGATGCGATGATTCCGGTGGGTCGTGGCCAACGTGAGTTGATCATCGGTGACCGCCAAACCGGTAAAACTACTGTGGCTATTGATACCATTATCAACCAAAAAGAATTTTACGATAAAGGCGAACCCGTTTATTGTATCTATGTAGCAGTAGGTCAAAAAGGTTCTACCGTGGCCGGTATTGTGAAGACACTCGAAGAAAACGGTGCCATGGATTACACTGTAGTAGTTAGCGCTACTGCTTCTGATCCGGCTCCACTTCAGTTCTACGCACCATTTGCCGGTTGCGCTATCGGTGAATACTTCCGCGACACAGGTCGTCCGGCTTTGATTGTTTATGATGACTTGTCTAAGCAAGCAGTTGCATACCGTGAGGTATCACTTCTTCTTCGCAGACCACCGGGACGTGAAGCTTATCCTGGTGACGTGTTCTACTTGCACAGTCGTCTGCTAGAGCGTGCAGCTAAAATCAACGCTACTCAATCCGTGGCTGAAAAAATGAACGACCTTCCGGCTTCATTGAAAGGCAAAGTGAGAGGTGGTGGTTCATTGACTGCACTTCCAATCATCGAAACTCAAGCTGGTGACGTATCCGCATATATTCCTACCAACGTAATCTCCATTACCGATGGCCAGATCTTCTTGGAGAAAAACTTGTTCGATAGCGGTGTGCGTCCTGCAATCAACGTGGGTATCAGCGTGAGCCGCGTAGGTGGTAACGCTCAAATCAAATCCATGAAGAAAGTAGCCGGTACATTGAAGCTTGACCAAGCACAGTTCCGTGAATTGGAAGCCTTCGCTAAGTTCGGTTCTGACCTTGATGAGTCTACCAAGTTCGTACTTGAAAAAGGACGCAGAAACGTAGAAATCCTCAAACAAGGTATCAACCAACCGATGAGCGTTGAAAAGCAAGTAGCGATTATCTACTGCGGTACCAAAGGATTGCTCGCAAAAGTTCCTGTAGAGAGCGTAAAGAAATTTGAGGAAGATTACCTCAACTACCTTGAACTCAACCACAAGGATACTTTGAATGCAATCGCGGCAGGAAAAATCGATGACTCTATCACTTCGGTGTTGGATAAAGTAGCGAAAGAACTCACTGCTCGTTACAACTAAGAAATAAGAATTAAGCAGAAGGAGTGCTCACTCAACTGAAAGTACTTCCTTCTGCCTTTTTATACACAGAATGGCAAACCTCAAAGAAATACGACTTCGCATTAGCTCGGTAAACAGCACCATGCAGATTACCTCTGCCATGAAAATGGTGAGTGCTGCTAAGCTGAAGCGTGCACAGGACGCCATTACGCGCATGCGTCCGTATGCTGAGAAGTTACAGGAGATTCTTCAAAATGTAAGTTCCAGCCTCGATGCATCGGAGAACAAATACGCTATTCAACGTGAAGTGAAGAACGTATTGGTTGTTGCGATAACCTCTAACCGCGGTTTGGCCGGAGGTTTCAACAACAACATTGTGAAGGAAGTTCGCGCCCTTATGGGCAGCAGCCTTCAAGGAAAGAACGTCAAAATTCTTTCTGTTGGTAAAAAGGCTTACGACATCTATAAACGCACCCCATACCACACTGTAGAAGGATTTTCAGAAACTCCTTACGAAGTGTTTGATCGATTGACCTTCGAAAACTCTTCTGCCATTGCAGAGAGTATCATGCAGCAATTTGCCGAAGGCAAATACGACCAAGTGTTGTTGGTGTACAACAAGTTCAAGAACGCGGCTACTCAAGTGGTCGTTACTGAGCAGATGTTGCCGATTTTGCCTCCTACACAATCCGATGCCAATGCAACGGAGTATATCTACGAGCCTAGCAAGGAAGAAATTCTTGAAGATTTGATTCCACGCAGCTTGAAGACACAATTCTTCAAAGCGCTTTTGGACTCCTATGCTGCGGAACACGGTGCACGTATGACAGCTATGCACAAAGCTACCGACAATGCTTCGGAGTTGGTAAAAGAATTGAAGCTGACCTACAACAAAGCCCGCCAAGCTGCCATCACAGGCGAGATTCTCGAAATCGTGGGTGGTGCGGAAGCGTTGAAAGGTTAAGATATTTACTATATGGATTTTTAAAACCCCGCTAACCAGCGGGGTTTTTTTATGTCCTATGGCATGAGGTGATTCGCTATGGATAAAATGGGTGTTGAAAATGAATTCGATACAGGAAGTGCTCCCCAAAAAAACCTTTGGGGCGTCTGAATGCACGAGCTATATTTGCGGCCCTTAAAAACTAGTGCACGGCATGGAAAACGCTATGGTTAAGATTCTGGCAGGCTCCGCCTCCAAATACATGGGAGAGAGCATTGCCCGTGAATTCGGAATCCCTCTCGGAAATGTAATCATTCAGCGTTTCAGTGACGGAGAGTTTCAACCTTCCATCGAAGAAACCGTGCGCGGTAAAGACGTTATCATCGTACAGTCCACTTTCCCACCGAGTGACAACTTGATGGAGCTTTTACTCTTGATTGATGCTGCTAAACGCGCATCTGCCAAGAGAATTGTAGCGGTGATACCATACTTTGGGTTGGCACGCCAAGACAGAAAGGATAAGCCACGTGTGGCTATCGGTGCTAAGCTGGTGGCTAATTTGCTTACTGCCGCAGGTGTGAACCGCGTTATTACCATGGATTTGCACGCGGAGCAAATTCAGGGGTTCTTTGAAGTACCTGTAGATCATCTTTATGCATCTACCATCTTCGTCCCTCATTTGCAAAACATGAACATTCCGGACCTGCTCATTGCAGCACCGGATACCGGTGGTACAAAACGCGCCAACGCTTATGCAAAACTGTTGGGCAGTGACCTAGCCATCTGCTACAAGCAACGCAAGGTGGCCAACCAAGTGGAAAGCATGACCGTGATTGGTGATGTGAAAGGCAAAAACGTAGTGATTGTGGACGACATGGTGGACACAGCCGGTACGCTTTGCAAAGCTGCTGATGTAATGATGGAAAACGGAGCCCTCAGCGTGCGCGCTATCTGTACTCACCCGGTGTTGAGCGGGCAGGCGTATGAGCGCATTGAGGCCTCTGCATTGAAAGAATTGATTGTTACCGATAGTATTCCTCTGAAAGAAGGAAGACCAACGCGCAAGATAAAAGTGTTGGGTATTGGTGCTTTGTTCAGCGGTGTATTGCACAACCTCATTGAGAATAAGAGCATCAGCTCCAACTTTATTATTTCGTAATTTTTTAATAGCAACATAAACACATGAAACAAGTTTCATTGAGCGGTTCTCCAAGAGAGAACGTAGGAAGAAGAGAAGCAACGGAATTGCGTAGAAACGGTCGCGTTCCTGGTGTGATTTATGGCGGTGAGAAACAAATTCCATTCAGCGTTTCTGTAGTTGATTGGAACCGTATCATCTCCAGCCCTGATACACTTCAAGTGAACATTGAAGTGGGTGGTAAAGTATATCCAACCCTCGTTCAGGAGACACAATTCCACCCTGTAACCGATATGCCGGTTCACATTGACCTATTGGAATTGGTTCCAGGTAAGAAAGTGAAAACCAAATTGCCTGTACGCGTTTACGGTAGTTCCGAAGGTGTGAAAGCCGGTGGTAGATTGGTTCAACCTTACCGCAAGGTGCGTGTATATGGTGATCCTGCTAATTTCCCAGATGATATCCAAGTAGATATTTCTTCTTTGAAAATTGGTGATATGATCCGTGTCCGCGATCTCAAAGCGGATGGCTTCAAAGTATTGGAAGCTGAAGCATCTGCAGTAGTGGCTGTACAAGCTACAAGAGCTTCTATGGCTGATGCTAACGCAGCGAAAGAAGCAGAGGCTAAAAAGAAAAAATAATCAGGTCTTAATCCATTGAACTGATTGATGAAATACCTCATTGTCGGCTTGGGAAACATCGGAAGTGAGTACGCTGAGACCCGCCACAACATAGGATTCAAAGTATTGGACGCTCTTGCCGGAGCGTCCAATCTTTTTTTTACCACTGCGCGCTATGCTGATGTGTGCGAAATGCGCCATAAAGGCAAAACCTTTATCCTTATTAAACCTTCCACTTACATGAACTTGTCCGGTAATGCCGTGCGTTACTGGATGCAACAAGAAAAAATTCCATTGGAAAATCTGCTGGTCATTACCGATGACTTGGCGTTGCCATTTGGCAAACTCCGTTTGCGCGGCAAGGGAAGCGATGGTGGTCACAATGGACTGAAGCACATCAACGAGGTATTGCAAACGCAGAATTATGCGCGTCTACGTTTCGGTATCAGTGCTGAGTTTTCAAAAGGTCATCAAGTGGATTACGTACTTGGAAAATGGAACGAAGAAGAACAGAAATTACTTCCCGAAAAAATTGACCGCGCATGCAAATGCATACTCAGCTTTGCTCACATTGGTCTTGCGCGCACGATGAACGAGTTCAATACCAAGTAAACCTTTCAGCTCTTGGTGTGGCGTTTCATTCACTACGCCATCACTGGTCAACTTGATTATTTGGATTCATTTTTAGTGATTAAATCTTTGGCTTTGTCCCAAAGCGTTTTTTCCTTTTGCTCCTTGCTAGCGACTTTCTTATGCAGTTCGAAACGACCGATTTTGATGTACACTCGGTCTTTGTTGTTTTCCGGCACACGCTCAAATTTGAAATTGCGGTTCACGCGTTGCGAGAGCATTTCAAGATGTCTTTCGGTGTAGATGAACGCATCGGTTCCGGATATGCGAGAAGAAGCTGCTTTGCCTAGGAATGCTATCAATGTTACGGTTTCTTGCGATGTTCCGTAATGCTGGATAGGCTCTTCATACACTTTCTTCATGTCAGGCACCGTGAACGCAAGGCTATTGGGCTGCAATGTTGCCAGACTTTCTCCTTCTTGATAGGGAAGGTAGTCGTATGAATCAGTGCGCTTCGGTGATGTGCCGTTTTGGGATGGTGTAGGCTCGTGTGCAAAGTCGCCTTCACCATAGTTGTTTGAATCAACTGAGACAGGGATGTACGTCTTTGTAGGTGTGTCGTTATTAATCGCACTATTGATGCTTGGCTCGGCAACTGTTTCGGTTGAAGAAGAAGGTGCTTGCGTTTTGCTGCCTGCTTTGAGCTGAACTTGTCCTTTTGGTACATCTGCGATGGCTGTAATCGCAGTGGAGCTATGATTCAATTTGAGTATTGCGATGAGCAATGCAACAGAAGCTGCTGCACTCATGGCATAATAGAATGTTCTGAGGGAGAATACCGCAGCTTCTTTTTTGTAGAGGTTGTCTTTGTGGGGGAAGACAATTGCCTCAGGTTTTAGCTTGAGCAAGCTGTAAAGCGATTGCTCTTTGCACAATGCTTCATCGGTGGCCAACATGGACTCCAGCATGAGGTTTTCCTCTTCCGTGAGATCACCTTCGCAATGTGCAATAAGCAAATCATGAATGGTGGTGTGGTCGATGCTTGCCGGAATACGAACGGAGTCTTTGTCTTCAAACACTTCAGACGGTGCTTGCAACTTGGTCATCGCATAGACTCTTCTCCAGTTGTCCACCAGTGTTGTACCTGCTGAAAGCTTGTCCAACAAGGACTTTTCTTCAGCCGTTAAATCGCCTTCAAGTTCTTTGGCGAGCAACTCATCTATGAGAAGTTCTTCAGGCGTTGGTTCGGCCTTTTTGAGGCTTGCTTTGCCATCAAATAACACGGGTTCCTCGGGGAGCTCATATTCCATTTGTTCTTGGAAGAATTTCATCTCTTCCAGTTCCTCCTCAAGGTCCGGATTGTTTTGCAGAAACAGCTGCAACTCCTCAAGCAATTCCGCTTGAAGGTTGCCTTCCAAGTAATCTAGGAAGAACACTTCGTAGTTGTCTCTGCTGATATTCATTTTTACAGGATGTTTTCCAATTTTACAATATAGTTCTTCAAAGCCATGCGTCCACGGTAGATATAAACCTTGACCTGCGATTCGTTGAGGCCGGTTATTTCTTCAATCTCCTCGTAGCTGTAGCCTTCATAATCGCGCAGCAAAATCACACTTTTTTGAATGGGAGGCAATTTATCCAAAGCCTCATTTAGTGCTTCGCTGAGGTCGTTGTATTGATGCTTGGCAGTGGAAATCATACTCACCTTGGCATCGTCTTGATAATCGCGATAGCGTTTTTCCCTTCGCATTTGATCTATCATAGTGTGATAGCCTGCGGTGAAGATGTAGCTCTTGGCTTTCTCAAAACTCACTTCCTCCACTTTGGTCCATAGCTTGGCAAAGGTGTCTTGTACAAGGTCTTTTGCTTTGTCCGTGTCTTTCACGTTTTTGAGCAAAAACCTGTACAATCCATCAGAGTAGAGATCCACTGTTTTATTGTACTCGGCAGTTGTCACTGATTAGTAAGTTGAGTGATAGTGATAATGAGGCGAATGTAGGAGATTACCAAGGAATTATTTGTAAACCAACCGTCATCGGATATACTTCCGGTCCTTTGTTCTTCTTGAACAAGGGGGTCAATCCATAGGTGGCAAAGAGCGTGAAGTTTTTATAGCCAATGCGTGCTGTGGCATCCAATGTGAATGGATTTACATTGAAATCGTTTCTGCGTCTGAGTTGGCCATCTTCATTGCCCTTTTCCCATTTCTGTTTCACGATGGTGTTCATGTTCCAGCCACCAATGATACCGGCTGTTATATGGAAGTTGTTGTCTTCGTTTCTTGAGGTGTTGAACTCAAGTAAGAGTGGAATGTTCACATATGAAGTGCGTAATTTGTTTTTGGTGTAAGTCATCAGTGTATCTGGAATTAGAATACCGTAGGTGGCGCTACTGTCACGGGTTTCCATGCTCACATTGTTCTTCAATCCGTAACTGTTCCAAGTAAGTCCTACACCGGTAACGATACCTACATAATCACTGATGATGCGGGCTTTCTTTTCAAAGAGGTTCAATCTCCAGCTTAGTGAACGGCTGTAATCCATCTCAAGCCAATCGTATTCTTCAGGCATGGTGGTGCTTCCGTCTTTGGTGAAGAGCATGTTCACACCCAAGTCGATACCGCCCCAATAAGTAAGAGAGTATTTGTCCACATCTTTTGTTAGCTTGGCATCAATCTTTGTAGAGTCTTTTTCTTCCACAATGGTGATGATTTTATTGCCCAAGCGAATGTTCGTAGTGTCGCTATCATTTTGAGCAGCCATACTTAAGCCTAGCAGGCTCATTATACATATGAAGAGTAACTTTTTCATGTCCTATGATTTTTTAAATGTCGTTGCCAATATTTGAACATAGGACGGCCTGTTGAAAATGAAAGTTACAGGACGACAGCAAAAACTGCTGTTTTTGTATTAAGTCGCATTAAATCATTGATTTAATAATGTTTTCTAAATCCGATGGCGTGTCAATTGCAGGTGTTTCGATGGCAGTTTCTGCCACAAAAATGGATTTGCCGCTCTCCAGCCAACGCAATTGTTCCAGTGATTCGGCCATTTCCAATGGTGAAGGAGGAAGTGCGCTGATGGCTTGCAATACGGGCGTTTTATAGGCATATAAGCCCAGGTGCTTGTAATAAGTTTGATGCTTGAGCCATTCTTCTTGTGGAATAGATTTCTGATACGGAATAGCATGACGGCTGAAGTAAATGGCTCTTCCATTATTGGCAAACACAACCTTTACTTTATTCGGATCAAATAGCACATCGATTTCATCAATCTTCTTTGCAAGTGTTGCTATTTCCACTTCATCCAATGAAATCAATTGAGCGAGCGCATCAATTTGCTCAGGTGCTACAAATGGTTCATCGCCTTGAATATTGATGACGGCATCGGCTGCAATGCCCGAAACGGTGAGTGCCTCCAGACAACGATCCGTTCCACTCGGGTGTTGATTAGAAGTCATGACAACTTTTTTACCCAAGGATGTTACATGACGAAAGATGCGTTCATCGTCCGTAGCCACGATGATTTCTTTTAGCATGGTCGCTTGTTCAGCTTGCTCTATGACACGTTGAATCATGGATTTATTTCCAATCATCGCTAGTGGTTTACCGGGAAAGCGTGTGCTTCCGTAACGAGCAGGTATGATGCCTATAATAATCATAACGAGAGCATGTATTGAATCACGGTTATACGTGGTTCTTCAATGGCCAAAGGTCTGATGGCATATTCGCGATTCAAAACATTGTTTACAATAATTGCGAAGCGATGTCTAGGAGTGAGTTCATAAGCAATGCGCGCATCAAAAACATAATCACCTTTGGTATTTCTTTCGCGCCATGATGCAAGACCGGGTTTAAAATTAGCCATCGGTGATGCTTCCAAATCGCCAAATGCACGGTCAATGTTCTGCACGTGACTGTTGTAACGCCCACTGATACCGAGCATCCAGCTGCGCCATGATGCTGAAACATCGGCTCGAACCAGGTGTTGCATGCGATACTTGAGTATGTTGTTTGTGGGGTCACTACTTGTAGTTGCATAAGTATATGTAGCAGGAATACGCGGATTGCTGAACTCTCCATTTGGCGGAAGACCATATACATAATCCGGACTTGTGCTTTGTGGTTTGGTATAGGTATAACCGGCTAATGTTTGGATGGTGACCTGACCGATATTGCCTTGTCCCATTAGTGATACTTCCAATCCTTGAATCTTTGCTTTACCTGTGTTTACACTTTTGAAACCAATGCTTTCTTGCAACTCTCTTGCGAAACGCCCAAAGTCGTCAATACCGGTGATGGGTGAAACATATTTCCATTGTCCAAATGTGAACTCAATGAAGTTTTCATATTCCTGCTGGAATGCCGCAATGTCTAAGAATCCAAGGAAGTTGCCAATCTTAAATCCTTGCTTGATGCCAATCTCCGCGTTATAAGATGTCTCTGCCACAAGGTCAGGGTTCGGGAAAATATTGATGGCGCCCAAACCTGTTACGATGTATTTCTCCGCAATGGATGGGAAACGATATCCTTGACCATATGATGCTCTCACATAAGTGGCTTTGTGCAATTGGTAGTTAGCTCCTGCTCTGAATACCGGTTTGGATGATGAGGTCTTGTTGATTTCGAAATACTCATAACGCACACCAGCGGAGATATTGAGCTTGTCGAAGAACTTCCTATCGAGTTGGAGATATGTTGCATAGTTGTTGGCCGTATTGTTTCCATCCGGATTACCACCTGTGTATAGTTCACCTGTGGCATCGGTGTGAATGGCAACAACGCCCAGTGTCGTGGTGAAGTTTTTGATGCCAAGGCTGTCCCAGTTTTGTTGGTATTGGTATTCGCCATAATACACATCGCTGAAATTGCCTTGGTTATTATCGTTGTCATTGTCCAAGGTTTGCCATCTTGTTCTCAGAGAATGTTTGTGCCCTTTTGGTGAATGGTAAACCAAGAATGGATCGATGGTTCCAAGGGTTTGTTTGGTGCGTGTAGCACTGCCGTTATAAGCGCTGTACAAACCCGTACCGGAGTTTTCCCATAATAAGGTTGCAAGCGAATTGCTCAACATCCAATTCGTATTAAGCCCATAACTTAAACCGACAACTTTCTTGGAGCGATAGCGCAAGTTGGTATTCATCCGCATGCGATGGGTCGCGTTGTAACGGTCAGCGGTGAAGGGGTTGTATTTGTCTTCAAAACCTCCCGTTGAATCTTTGATTGGCCCCAGATGGCCATCATCACCCAGGTAGCTAGCACCGAACACAAAATCCAGTTGACCAAATTTCTCCGAGTGTAAAAAGTTCAAACCGCTCCGCATCGCGGTCGAATTCCAATACTTGGCAGAATCGCTTTGGGGAGCGCTGTAGAAACCGTGATACAAGGTGAGCACGGTCTTCGATGTATCGGTTGGATAGGCGGTGCGCAAATTGATTACACCACTCAGTGCTGCACTTCCGTAGAGAACACTGCTTGCTCCTTTGATGACTTCAATCTGTGATAAATTTTCGACCGGAAGAAAACCCCATGTGGGTCTTCCGGCATCACCACTCAGCACGGGAATATCATCCACAAGTATTTGCACCCTGCTCCCTGCACCAAATGAAAAACCGCTTCCGCTGCGGATTTGCGGCTCCTTGTTGACAATGCTCACTCCCGGTGTTTGTTGCAGTATTTCATCAACGGTTACCGTATTCTTATCGGTTACTAGGTTTTCAGGAATCACTTCCATACTCACGGTCACTTCACTGATGTCTTGCTCAAACTTACCGGCAGAGATCACCACTACCTTGAGTTCATTTTCGATTGCTGTAAGTCGTATGGACAGAGTTGACTCGTGATGGGCTGAGGTGAGTACTCTTGTTTCATCCTTGTATCCTAACATGGAAACAATAAGCGTGTCTTGTGGAGCCCGATATTTCAAAGTGAACTCACCGTTTGAATTTGCCGCAACACCTCGTCCGCTTGTGGTACGTATTACGGCTCCTTCCAGCAGATCATTGCTTTTAGCATCTATCACTTTGCCGTGGATAGTCAGGTCTTGACTGTATACCACTCCGGTTATCAGAACAAACAAAATTGTTTGAAAGATGTTTCGCATCATCATGTAGCTTGTGAGGTTGAATTATGACAGATGGTTGTAAATGTATTGGAAACCCGATTGTAATTGGATTTTATCGGAAAAGTTTGTTTGCTTAAAGGTAGTTGTTGTCGGAGCGTCAGAAAAAAATCCTTACTTCGCAATGGATTGACATTCCGTTTAGTAGATAGCGCCTCGCTCTCTATGACACTAAATCGATAATTGTTTAACCAATACCCAATGAAATGAAAAGAACTTACCGGTTGTTCGGCACAAGCGCCAATGAATCCCATGATCAGATTCCGGAAGGATTTACGGTAGTTAAAGAAGTAGTGGTGGCCACTAACCGTGATAGTGGACAAGCCATCCTGCATGAGGCGGACGATGATGATATAGTTGAAATGACATTTGATGACGGCTCTTTCTGGATGGGGCTTTGTGGGGAATTGCCTGATTATTTTGATCAGCTGCGAAGCAGGGATGTGAAGGAATTGGATGCTCCTGACGGGATCATCGAAATTAGTGGTTATATCACCGGTAACACTTATGACCGTGGTGTTGTACGCGATGCATTTGTCAAGGTTTTCCGATTTCTGAAACCACAGCAAATGGTTGTCGACCATGTAGTCGCAGAGACCGCTAAGCTATTGGATAGCCGTATACAACCAGATCCGGGATTGTATTATGTTGGAGCCAAGTTCGAGTTATCTAAAATTAATGGCGTAATAGAGGGAGGAGAGAAGCCTTACCTATTGCTAATACATGGTATTCTTTCGGCTGTAGACGGTTCGCTGAAGCAAATGTTTGAGAGTGACCAAGAAGGTATTTGGGCGCATTTGCAATCTTATTATGGCGATCGCATCATTGCATTGCAACACTATACACTCTCCAAATCCCCAATAGAAAATACGATAGACTTGTTGCAGCACTTTCCTCAACAGATCAAACTGCACGTTATTACGCATTCACGGGGTGGATTGATAGGAGAGTTTCTTTGTCATTTCCATGCAGAAAATGTTGTACAAGGATTTGATGGCACATGGCGAGGAGCGCTCGCCAAAGCTTATTCCGAAGAACTCATACGTAAGCTCGAAGAAGTCGTGAAGGGCAAGAGCATTCTGATTGAAAAATTCATACGAGTGGCATGCCCTGCTCAAGGCACTACTTTGGCATCGGAACACCTGGATGTTTTTCTCAATACCATTATAAATGTCATTCGCTTTGCTTGGCCAGCAACCGCTCCCGCATTGGGAGTTGCAAAGCAATTGCTTGCCTCAGTGCTGGCCTGCAAGTCAAAACCCGATGTATTGCCCGGAGTAGAAGCTACACGCACGGAATCGGTATTCATTCGAGCATTGAATCATCCTGGAAAAACCTTGACCGCACCACTCACCGTCATTGCCGGTAACTCTAAGTTGAGCGCTAATATGGCCGGGTTCGTTACCCTGCTAACAAAGGTGTTCTTTAAGTTCAAGATGAACGATTGGGTGATTGATACAAGGTACATGTTGCGTGGAACTCCTCGTCACAAGCCATTTGCCGTATATATTGATCAAGGCTCAGATGTGAAGCATACAAACTACTTTGAGAAGGCACGAATCCAAAGTGCCATCTTGAATATTCTTAAACTGGATGAAAATTCATTGCCTTCAGGTTTCCGATGGATGACCACCTATGATGCGAATGCATTTGACAGAGGAGTACTGATGGGCAGTTATAATTCACCCGTGAAGCCAGAAGGTAAAAGACCCATTGTTTTTGTATTGCCTGGTATTCTTGGTTCCAACCTTTCCGTTGGTGAGACAGAAGTATATCTGCAATTCCTCCGCGTCTCCGTGGGCGGTATGAAACGGCTTTCCATCAGCAATCAAGACGTCAAGGCTTCTTCATTAATCGGCAATTTTTACAAAAAAATATGCGAGTACCTCCAATCAGAATATGATGTAGTGACGTTTCCATATGACTGGAGAAAGCCTATAAAAGAGGAATCAGCCAAGCTGGCTTCACAAATTGAGTATTACCTGAACAAGTTTCCACACGTTTCCATCAGCATTGTTGCACACTCCATGGGTGGTTTGGTTACACGTCATTTGGCCATCGATCATGAACAATTGTGGTCAAGGATGAATGAACGCAATGGTTTCCGCACCTTGTTGTTGGGCTCACCGCTTGGCGGTTCGTATATGATACCGGAAGTGCTGATTGGAGAAGGCAATCGTATAAAACAATTGGCCACGTTGGACATCACTAACGATGCAGAAGAACTTTTGAAAGTATTCGCACAATATCCCGGGTTGCAGGATTTGTTGCCTACTAGTACGACTCCGCACAACTTCGCTGAAGTAGAATTGTGGAGAGAGATGAAGAAGCGCCAAGATCGCGTCAATTGGGTGATCCCTGCTGAAGCAGACTTGAAGAGATTTGAGTCTTTTAGAGAAGAGGTATTGCAAAAGTCCACAAGATTCTATGACAATTCCAACGTTATATACATTGCAGGTAAAGCCGACCAAACTCCTGAATCATTCATCTATCGACCCAATCACCGCGCGGGAAGACAACTGGAGTTTGTTTATACCGAAAGAGGCGATGGAAGTGTAACCTGGGCTTCGGGCATTCCGCATTCGTTCATTGAGAATAACAGATTGTTCTATGTAGATACCAGTCATGGAAATTTGGCCAAAGAGTCATCCTTGTTCGGCCCTTATCTAGAGTTGTTGCGAACAGGTACTACCAGCATGTTGAGTAGAACCGAAGTACCCTCGCGTAAGCGTAAATTCTTCGGTTTATTACGAGGTGATGTTCTGCCCGCTACCGAAGAGAATTTATTGCACGCTTGGATGGGTGATAACGAGCCGGCATTTATCATTGAAGAGCAGGACACACCCATTATCGAAGTGTCTATCTCCAATAGTGACTTAGTCTTTGCCGATTATCCGATTATGACGGGCCACCTCATGAATGATATCATCACAAGTGCAGAGGCAGTCTTGGACAACAAAATTGGTGGTAAGCTGAGCCGGAGCCACTCATTGGGTAATTATCCGAATGAAATAGGAACAAGTCAGGTTTTTCAGTCGAATGATAAGGTCGAAGCAATTATTGTCGGTTTAGGCGAAAATGAAAAACTCAGTGCCTATCGACTGGAACAAACCATAACACTTGGGGTAATAAAATACTTGCTTGAGATATATAATAAACACCGTCCGGAATCCTCACCTCCGGGTGGTGTAGGGTTGTCCGTGCTTTTCATAGGTACAGGCTATGTCGGTTTCAGTCTGGAGGCATCCATCATGGCAATTATATCCGGAATTAATAAAGCTAACAAGGCCATCATTTCCCGCGGTATAAGTGACATTCACATTGCCAAAGTGGAGTTGATAGAGATTTATCAGGACAAGGCAATACAAGCGTTACTTGCTCTCAAGCGCTTGAAACAGTCCAATCATTTGCCATTCGACATAAAGCCTTCCAAGATTGTTGTAAAAGGTGGTACGCGTAAGCGTTTTGTTTTTGAAAACAACAGTGAATGGTGGAAACGGATCACCATCTCGTCCCATCAAAGCCCCAACAGCAAGGATGTTTCATCTCTTCGGTTTGTTTCTTCATGGGCCTCTGCTCGTGCTGAGCGATACAATCTGGATGTTAGTTCGCGAATTATAGAAAAGCTACTGGAGGACCTTTCTAAAACCAATCAATGGAATGCTCCTTGGGCCAAGACCTTATTTGAGTTACTGATTCCTCAAGATTTTAAAAGTGAGATACAGCAACTGCAACCTTTACTTCTATTGGTTGACAAGCAAACAGCTCAGTATCCGTGGGAGTTATTGCAAGACAGTGCATCCAATGGCAAACCGATTGTCACGCAAGTGGGCATGATTCGCCAATTAGCTACAGCTACTTTCAAACGAGGACTCAACTATGCAACAACAAAGCGCGCATTGGTAATAGGTGACCCGGTATTAGAAGGCTATTTGCCTCAGTTACCCGGTGCATTGAAGGAATCAGAAACGGTTCATAAACTTTTGATTGAACGTGATTATGAATCCAACGCAATTATTTCAAGGCCGTTCATAGATGTCATACACGCTTTGTACAGTCATGAACACAAGGTACTTCACCTGGCAGGGCATGGTATTTATAATAAAGAGGAACCTACCAAGAGCGGTATGGTCATTGGCATTGGAGTATTCCTGAGCGCGCGGGAGATAGCTCAGCTACCCTATGTTCCGGAGTTAGTGTTTGTCAATTGCTGTTATCTCGGTGAGTTAGATGCTGCACTTGAAGAAGCATATCAGCATCGCAATCAGCTGGCAGCCAGTATTGGCTTAGAGTTGATAGATAAAGGCGTTAAGGCTGTCGTAGTTGCTGGTTGGGCAGTGAATGATGGAGCTGCCAAACTTTTTGCCGAAGTGTTTTACAAATCTATGTTGGAGGGAAGAACATTTGGAGAATCGGTGCTTCATGCCCGTAGGGAATGCTACGAACAGCATATTCAAATAAACACTTGGGGAGCCTATCAATGTTATGGTGATTACTCGTATCGGTTGGATTCAACTCTAACCTCATCGGGTGAGCCTACTAAGACTTACGATATAGAAGAGGAGATAGAAATTGACTTGCTCAATATAGCAACCCAGGTGGATAGACGTGTGCGTAGAGAACAGTACATTGAAAATCTGAAGCGGATTCATGATGTTATGGTAAACAGAGGAAACAGCAATGCTTATCTGTATGAGTTACTTGCTGAAAATCTGGCTTACTACGAGGAAGATGATTTGGCTTATAAATCATACAAACGCATGATTATGCAGCCGAAAGCGTCTTATTCCATTGAGGCAGTGGAGCGATTTTGTTTGCTGTTGAGGCGTATTGTATTGTCTCAGGATAAGAATAACGAGGAGTTCATCGATGATCTTCGTTTGGTGATAACAGCTCTTGATGCTGTGCAACAAATGCATACTTCAGCCGAACGACACTTCCTTCTGGGGGCTGCTTATCAAACCTTATTCATACAACTCAAAAAGAATCATCAGAAGGATGTCCAAATTCTGGAACGCGCTATACAACACTTCAACAGTGGCTTGGAAATGGATGAAAGTTCTTTAGAGAGCACATTGACTGCAACGGCTAATCTTATCACTATCCGATCTGTCCTTGAAGAGGAGTTGCTGGCTAACAGCGCGTCTTTTACAAAGGAACAGCTTAAAGAACAGGGTGAGCAAAAAAGAAAGCATAAGTCAAAGAAAGAAGAAGTATACAAGGCTATCAGCAACCGCATGAAAGGCTCAGCGTTGACTACCTCTGATCAAGATATCAAAAGCTTAATTGATGTACAAGCCGCGTTGGTTGAGCTATTGGCAGATCCATCCCACAAAATATTGAAAACTCTGCGCGATATAGTTACCAAAGAGGTTGCGAACTTGGCTATTCGCGCAAAATTGCTGAGCGAACAAAAGCAGAATGTCCTCTTGTATTTGAATACACTTGACCCTACCAATAAGCGTTGGCCTTTATTGGAGGATTATCGTAAATTCTTATTCACCCTATGATGCACTGTTAGTGCTTGAAGTGACGTGTTCCCGTCATATACATCGCGATATTGTGCTCATTGCAGTAGTCGATGGACAATTGATCTTTGATGGAACCACCTGGTTGCACTACTGCATTGATGCCTTCTTTTCCGGCAATCTCCACGCAATCCGGGAACGGGAAGAACGCATCACTTGCCATCACTGCCCCTTGGAGATCGAAACCGAAAGACTTCGCTTTTTCAATGGCTTGGCGCAATGCATCTACACGCGAAGTTTGTCCTGTTCCGCTTGCGCAGAGCTGGTTGTTTTTCGCAAGAACAATTGTGTTGCTCTTGGTGTGCTTCACGAGTTTGTTGGCGAAAATCAAGTCGCGCAATTGCTCCTCTGTTGCAGACTTGGTTGTAACCAACTTGAAGTCTTCAAGTGTTTCGGTTTTGGTGTCTTTGTCTTGGAACAAGGTACCGTTGAGCAAAGTGCGCACTTGTGTTTTAGGCAGTGCAATATTTTTTCTTTCAAGAAGGATTCTGTTGGGTTTGCCTTTTAGCAATTCAACTGCATCAGCACTGAATTTAGGAGCAATCACTACTTCGCAGAACAGGGAGTGAATTTCTTGTGCAGTCTCCAAATCGATTTCGCGGTTGGCAATCAGCACTCCACCAAATGCAGATGTAGGGTCGCATGCAAGCGCATCCAAATAGGCTTGCTTGATGGTGTTGCGTGTTGCAAGCCCGCACGCGTTGTTATGCTTGAGGATAGCGAATGTAGGCCCATCGTTTGTGAACTCATCAATCAAGTTGACGGCAGCATCCACATCAAGCAAATTATTGTATGAAAGTTCTTTTCCATTGAGCTTGGTGAACAATGCATCTAAATCACCATAGAAAACTCCCCGTTGGTGTGGGTTTTCACCATAGCGCAAGATGTGCTTTTGTTGTTCAGTTATTTTCAATGAACCCAGTTCTTCACCGAGGAAGTAACCATATATTTTTGAATCGTAGTGAGAAGAAACATCAAATGCATCGCGTGCTAATGCTTTGCGCTGCTCAATGGTGCTTTCACCGTTTTGGTTTTCCAAAATATTGAGCAAATCCGCATATTGTGCTTTGGATGGAACAATCACCACATCGTTGTAGTTCTTAGCCGCACCGCGAATGAGCGAAATACCACCAATATCAATTTTCTCAATGATGTCTTCGTGTGATGCACCGCTTGCAACGGTTTTTTCGAAAGGATATAAATCAACGATTACACAATCGATGTTCGGCAATTCAAATTCTTTCACTTGAGCGATATCACCGGCATCATCTCTTCTGTTGAGGATACCACCAAATATTTTCGGATGCAATGTTTTTACACGACCACCCAAGATGCTGGGATATCCCGTCAAATCTTCCACGGCTACAACCGGCAAGCCTAATTTCTCGATAAAATCTTGTGTGCCGCCCGTGCTGTACATCGTGATGTTGAGCTCGTTCATTTTGCGCACAATCGGTTCCAAACCTTCTTTATCGAATACTGAAATAAGTGCGGATGTAATTTTCTTAGCCATGATGAAATGTGGGATTTTTGAGGTCGCGAATTTAGTTCGCACAATGCCTCGGGGGAAGAAGAACTTTTGGTTTTTGCTGCATTTCGTCCGGAACTTGAGAAGTCTTAAATAAATTGATAATTAGTGATGTTTTCGCGTGTGTTCTGTTCCCTGTACTGTTCGGTTTTGACTATTTACAGGAATATTTTCTGTTTCAGTCATGAATTCAAGATTATCGCTGTTCGAGATGAATGGTAAGATTTTCGATGGGTGGTTGATAGAGCAAGCAATCACAAGTTTCCCAAAATGGTTCGGTATAATTACTGTTTTTCGGCATACCATAATCGTCATTAAATTTTCCTTTTTCGAATGAATCAACGAATGAAACATTTTCAATAAAGAGTTCATCCACTCTGAAGATGCGGGTGTAATCGTCATCCTTGTTGTGCTTAATCCGATATTCGAGAAGGACCTTTGCATACACTAATCGCTCAAGACTTTATGGTTCATTTGCTTCAAGACTATCGTCATTCTTGAATACCATGAATACTTCTTTTCTTACGCGTTCAATTTCGGTATTTGCTAAGTGGTTCCTACCTACAAAACTTTCATCCATTATGTTGTAGTGGATGTAATGTGTATTTCGTTCCAGCTTGCCAACCATTGTTCCGGCCTTGTTATAAATCGATGATTGATTGCTTTCGCTTGGATTGCTCACGTATCGCAGGGAGTGCTTTTTGGTGAAAACATCAGGAAAACATTCTGTGGGAGGGTAGGGTACTCCAGGCTCAAGATGTAGTTCGGTTTTGCGATTTTCCTTCGCTTTCTCGAGCTCTTTGTTTACCAAACTTCGATAGATTTTTCTATGCAAGTTGAAGCGTTCTTTATTTCTCTTGGATAGATATTCCACTTTACCATCCGAATAATGCGAAATGGTGTCATTACTTGTTTGATAGCTGCGATAGCATGCACTGGTTACGTGATAAGTGCTTTTCTTTCTGCTTGAGAAATGTTTACTTCATTTACAAGATGAGTTCTTTCTTGTAGTGTGATAGTATCACGATTTGAAAGGTCCGGAAATGCGATATAGAGGGGTTCATAAGAAACATGCCGAAAGAGAAGCGTGTCATTACTTTTCAGATGTCGCAAATCATTCCATTGCAATATTCCATTTAAATCGGTTTGGGTAATGAAGTAGCTTTTGTTGACGATGACATGAACGAACGAAATGGGTTGGTTGTAATGGTCCACTAATACAGTCTGTCCATTGGACGTTAGAGCAGTCAAGGTTAATAGGACGAATAGGATGTCTTTCAAAATATTATTTGATTTGATAAAAAAGTGAGTACAGGATGATATTCCAATACTCCCAGTATTAGTAATTGATTTCCAAATCAACTTTGCTCACTAACGAAAATACAAACCATGGCTCACATTCCAAATCATCTCCTTTCATCCAAATTTTGATGTTGTATAAATTATTTTAGTTGAGATGTCTTCATCTTAACCATTCTGTTCTGTTACATTTTGTTGAATTTGCATCTGAACTTGAACTGACTCATGGTGGATTAAATTTAGCAGTCTCGTAATAAACTCTTCACTCAAGCCCATTGCCTTACACAGCGCTACGCGTGAGTTGAGAATCTGTTCCCAGCGATTAACTTGAAGGATTGTTACGTTGTTATCGCGTTTGTATTCACCAATTTTTTCTGCCACCTTCATTCTGCGTGCGAGTCGTTGCATGATTTCATCATCAAGTTGATCGATTTCTGTCCGCAATTCACTGAGCGTGTCTTTGAAAGAAGCGTTATCAGTATTTACTGTGCGCACTACAAGTTCGTCAGCAATTTTTGCCAATGTTGATGGAGTGATTTGCTGCATCGCATCGCTGAGTGCCGCGTCTGGGTGGATGTGGCTTTCGATCATCAATCCTGTCATGTCTAGGTCCAATGCCTTTTGGGAAATGAATGCGATAAGTTCGCGATTGCCCGCAATGTGACTCGGGTCGCAAATGATATCCATCTCCGGAATGCGTGTCTTGAGCGCAATTGGTAAATCCCACATCGGTGCATTGCGGAAAGGTCCTTTTTCATAGGATGAAAATCCACGATGAATGGCGGCTAGTTGAGTTATGCCCGCTTTGTTCAATCGCTCGAGCGCGCCTATCCACAACTCCAAATCAGGATTGACGGGGTTTTTTACAAGTACCGGAATTTTTACGCCTTGCAGCGCATCTGCAATTTCTTGTATAGAGAACGGATTGACCGTGGTACGCGCACCAATCCATAGAAAGTCCACACCGGCTTTGAGACACGCTTCTACGTGAGCGGCATTGGCTACTTCTGTTGTTACGGGTAGACCGGTTGCCTTTCCTGCTTTTACAAGCCAATCAAGTCCTTTGTTTCCTGCGCCTTCGTATTGCCCGGGACGCGTACGTGGCTTCCAGATGCCGGCTCGCAAGGCGTGCACTTTGCCTGTAGCAGCAAGTTGTTGCGCGGTGGCCATCATTTGCTCTTCTGATTCAGCGCTACATGGTCCGCTGATGATGATAGGACGTTTTGAATTCATCCATGATGCTATTGGTTCGAGTTGTATGGTCTTTTTTGACATGGTCATTTGATTTGAGATGTGAGAGTTGTTGCATGTTGCTGTTTATCCAACACGTGACGGATTTGATTGGCTCGCGTCATTACGCGTATGAGTTCATCGGTATCCTTTTTCATGAGTGCGTATTGAAAATGCTGCAAATGCATGATGTATTCAAGCAATGCTTGACTGAGATAATGTGCGTTTTGTTCAAAGATGGGAGCCCACATGGCTGGTGAACTTTTGGCCAACCTCACTGTGGATGCGAATCCACTACCCGCCAGGTTGAAGATGTTCTTCTCATCTTTTTCAATATCGAGCACTGTTTGTCCTAAAAGGAAAGAACTCACATGCGATAGATGAGAGACGTAGGCCACGTGCTTATCATGTTCTTCGGGATGCATGTAGATGGTGTTCATGCCGATGGTATCAAATACATGCAACGCCTTTTCCAATGCTCGCTGTGATGAAAGCTCATGCTCACAAATGATGTTGGTTTTGCCAACAAACAACCCTTTGAAAGCCGCACCGGGACCGGAGTTCTCGGTTCCTGCAATCGGGTGGGCGGCCACATATTGATGCCGCTTTGGATGATTGGCTACCGATTGACAAATCCTTCCTTTTGTAGAACCAAGGTCTATGACAATCGCATTATCAGAGACCATGTCAAGTATGTGAGAAAGTTGTTGGAGCAATGCATTTACAGGAATCGCTAGGATGACAAGCTCGGCTTGTTGAACGGCTTCTTCAATGTTGTTGACAGCATCAACAATTCCTAACTCAAGTGCTTGTGTAGCGTTCTCTTCTGAGCAATCTACTCCAATGAGCGAGTTAGCTATGCCATGATGACGTAGGTCGAGCGCAATGCTGCCACCAATTAGTCCGAGACCAACGATGGTTGTTTTCATATGCTGAGTTCTTTTGGAGTAGAGTGAATTTGTTGATATGTGTACTGCTTGATGCGCTGCAATGCTTCGTTCAGTTTTTCTTCGTTTGCACAAAGCGATATGCGTATGAATCCCTCACCGTTCTTGCCGAAGATGAATCCCGGTGTGATGAACACATGTGTGGCATAGAGGATTTCATCAATCCATTGTGCTACATCCGGTATGCGCTCCGGAATTCGTGCCCATACGAACAGTCCGGATTGTTCTTTGGAATAAGTGCATTGCAACACATCGAGTATTTGGTAGGCAAGCTCTTTGCGTTGTGCATAGATTTTATTCAAAGGTTGGAACCAGGTATCATCGAGTTGCAATGCAACAGCGGCTGCCTCTTGCAAGCCGAGGAACATACCCGAGTCCATGTTGCTTTTTACTTTGAGTATGGCATCGATGAATTCTTGCTTAGCCGCTGCCCATCCGATGCGCCAACCCGCCATGTTGTGCGATTTGCTCAGCGAGTTTAATTCAATTGCAATGTCCTTTGCTCCATCAATGGATAAGATGCTAAATGGTGATTCATTCAAGATAAGCGAGTACGGATTGTCGTTGATGAGTAAGATGTTGTGCGCTTTTGCAAACTGAACAATGCTTTCCAACTCCGCTTCAGACGCGATTTTCCCGGTGGGCATGTGAGGATAATTGATCACCATCATTTTGGTGCGCGATAAATCACATTTCTGCAATTCATCTATGTTGATGCTCCAATTGTGCTCTTCTCGCAAATCGTAACATTGCACTTGCGCACCTACCAATTTTGCTACGCTGCTGTAAGTTGGATAACCCGGATCGGGAATCAATACTTCATCACCTTCGTTGAGGAATGCCATCATGATGTGCATGATGCCTTCTTTGGAACCCATGAGTGGAAGTATCTCCGTGTCATGATTTAGCTCTACGCCATATGTCTTGTGATAGAAGTGTGCAATGTTTTTGCGCAAGGTCGGAATGCCTTTGTAACTCTGGTATCCGTGGCTGGTGGACATTTGTGCACTATTGTTGAGTGCAGCAATAACGGCAGGATGTGGGGGCATGTCCGGACTACCGATGCCGAGATTGATAACAGGTAGCTCAGGTGTGTCCAGCGTGCGCACTTCTGCAAGTTTCTTGCTGAAGTAATATTCTTCTACTTGTGCTATTCTGTTGGCAGTTGTGATCATATCAATTCAATTGAAGCGTTGCTTTTTTGTATTCACCAAGGATGTTAAGGTTGCGCACCTGGCGCAAGAGTTTCTGAATGGCGTCATCGTAATTGGAGCGTGTATGCCATTCTATATCGAGGTGAATGGAGTATTCACTGGGTTTGCCAATGATTGGAATGGACTGAATTTTCAGAAGGTTGATGTGATTGTCCTTCAGAATAGTTAGCGTATCGGCTAACGTTCCAACTTGGTGTGCGACATCGAAATAGATACTTGCTTTGTTGCTTTCACTCAGATTCTCGTATGCTTTTTTGGAAAGAATAAGGAATCGCGTAAAATTCTTTTTATGTGTTTCAATACGCTTTTCAAGTATCTCCAATCCAAATTGTTTGGCTGCATATTCATTGGCAATTGCAGCGGTATTGCGCAATTGCTGTTGGCTCACTTTCATGGCTGAAAGAGCAGTATCATCGCTTTCAATGAGTTGTATCCCTTTTAATTGGTTGAGATAGACCGAGCATTGTCGGATGGCCATGGGATGTGACTCAATTGTTTTGATGTCTTCCAATTGCACTCCAGGCAAGGCAAGTAGGTGCATTTGAATGGGCAGATAGATTTCACCCACAATGAAGAATTGATAGTCTTGAAGTAGGAAGTAATTGGGAAGTATGCTGCCTGCAATGGCATTTTCAATGGCCATCACGGCATAGTCCGATTCATCTTGTTTCAATGATTCACACAATTGATAGAATGAGAGACATTCTATCGTGTCAATGTTTTCACCGAAATAGCGCTGTGCGGCTATCTCGTGAAAGCTTGTACTGATGCCTTGTATCGCGACTTTTAGTTTCTTACTTGAATGCATAAAAAAGGATATAAAAACAAAAAGTCCCGAATCAATTCGGGACTTTTTGGAGTATCTGTAATTATTTATTTCACCTTAAACAATACGATATCTCTTCAGGTCCCGCAGGGCTTGAATAATAGAACCAGAAGAAATAAAATCGATTGTTGAACATGGGTTTGTTTCTTTTTCAGTGGCAAATGTATGAGTGAGTTTTGCCCAATGAGCGCATATCCCCCAAAATGGGAGCATAAAAAAGTGGGATTAACCAATCCCACTTTCTTCCATCCATGTGATGTTATCTCTATTAGAAGCAGTATTTATTCGCCTCAATCACTTTAGCGGCTATTGCGCGTTTTGATTCTTTGATGTTGAATGGTTCAATCTTTGTGAATCTGCGCAAGCCCATAAGCATCATGCGTAGTTCATCACCTTCGGCAAATGACAACAAAGCTGTTTTACCTTTTGATGAGATGACTTCTGATGCATCGTAGAAGAATGAACGCAAAATTTCTTTTTGAATATCTACATTCATGCCTTTGGATGCCATCTTCTCTACACGCAACAACAGGGATTCCGCCACATAAGTATAAATAGCCATGTCGGAAATAGCCATCAATACTTCTTGTTCTTTGGTGAGTTGCATCATGAGCTTTTGAACTGCAGAACCGGCAACCATCAACACAGCTTTCTTAAAGTTTTTGAGGTAACCGTGGCATTCTTCGAAAATATCGGCAGGAGCATCTCCGAATTCAGGAATGGACATGAGCTCATTGGCAACATTCATTGCCGGAGTCATCAAATCCAACTCGCCTTTCATCGCTTTCTTCAAAATCATATCAACGGTAAGCAAGCGGTTGATTTCGTTGGTGCCTTCAAAGATGCGGTTGATGCGCGCATCACGGTATGAGCGCTCAACGCGTGTTTCAGCGCTGTACCCCATGCCACCATGTACTTGTACACCTTCATCTACTACGAAGTCCAATGTTTCAGAACCGTATACTTTGAGAATAGCACATTCAGGTGCAAAGGATGCAATACCTTTCAAAGTAGCTTGTCCTTTGCTCATGCCGCCTTCTACTAAGGATTGGATGGCATCATCGATATTTTGTGATGCACGGTAGAGAGCAGACTCCAATGCATAGCACTTGATGGTTTGGTCGGCTATCTTTTGACGTATTGCACCATACTTGGAGATAGGACGACCGAATTGCTCGCGCTCATTGGCATAGCGAACCGTATCGGTAACAGTTCCTTTAGCTCCTCCCAATACACCACCGGCAAGCTTGATACGACCGATGTTCAAAATGTTTACTGCAATCTTGAAACCGTTGCCTCTTTCACTTAATAAGTTCTCTACCGGAACCTTCACATTGTTGAAGAAAATCTGACGTGTAGATGAACCTTTGATACCCATTTTCTTCTCCTCAGGGTTGAAAGAGATGCCTTCCATGTCTTTGGTAACGATGAATGCAGATAGGTTCTCATCGTTGTCAATCTTTGCAAATACAGTGAAGACATCAGCGAAGCCACCATTGGTGATCCACATCTTCTGGCCATTGAGGATGTAGTAATTGCCATCTTCGGAAAGAACAGCTTTGGTTTTGCCGCTGTTCGCATCGCTACCGGCACTTGGCTCTGTCAAGCAATAACATGCTTTCCATTCTCCCGAAGCCAACTTCGGAATAAACTTTTTGCGTTGTTCGTCATTACCATAGTAGAGGATAGGCAGGGTGCCTATTCCGGTGTGAGCACCATATGCCACACTGAAAGAGTGACCTTGACCAAGAGCTTCTGTTACGAGCATGGTGGTCTTGAAGTCCATACCCATACCGCCCAAATCTTCGGGAATTGAGATGCCAAGTAGCCCAAGTTCGCCTGCTTTGTCAAGAATTCTTTGCATCAACCCTTCTTCCTGATGATCGATGGCATCGAGCTTGGGAACAATCTCTTGCTCGATGAAGTCTTCACACATTTTCTTCATCATCAGTTGTTCTTCACTCCATTCTTCCGGAATGAAAATCTCTGATGGCTTTGTATCACGGATGAGGAATTCACCGCCTGTGATGGGTTTTAAAACTGCTTCTTGTGACATGATTCTATTTGTTCAATTCGTTTATTATTCTATCTATTTAAATCAGTTTAATAGCTCGAATACTCCGGCAGCACCTTGTCCTGTACCTACGCACATGGTAACAACACCATACTTGCCGTTCCTTCTCCTAAGCTCATTAAAGAGTTGTACAGAGAGCTTAGCACCGGTGCAACCAAGCGGGTGACCAAGCGCAATGGCACCACCGTTTACATTCACGATATCGGGATTGATGCCTAGCTCGCGAATCACAGCAACACTTTGCGATGCAAATGCTTCGTTCAATTCAAACAAGTCGATATCGCCCATTGAAAGACCTGCACGCTTCAAAGCACCCGGTACAGCGAAGATCGGTCCTACACCCATGATCCGTGGTTCAAGGGCCGCAACATGATAACTCTTCAGCTGTGCAATTGGTTTTACGTTGAGTTCTTTCAACATCTTCTCCGATACAACCATTACAAATGCCGCACCATCAGATGTTTGTGATGAGTTGCCTGCTGTGACAGTTCCTTTTGCATCGAATACAGGCTTCAACTTGGCAAGTGCTTCGAGTGAGGTGTCTTTACGTGGTCCCTCATCTTGGCTTACGGTGTATTTGCGTTCTTGGCGTTTATCGTTCTCTACAAAGATTTCAGTTACTTCAACGGGAACTATCTCATCCTTGAATTTGCCTTCAGCAATGGCGGCAAGTGCTTTCTTATGGGAGCTCACAGAGAAGATGTCTTGCTCTTCGCGCGATACATTGTAATCTTTTGCAACAGCTTCTGCGGTCAAACCCATTCCCCAATACCAATCAGGATGTTGTTTTGCTACACGGGCATTCGGAACAATGCGCCATCCGCCAAATGGAATAGGAGACATGGTTTCAACTCCACCGGCTATGATGCAATCGGCAAGGCCGGCATGAATCTTAGCTGCTGCAATGGCGATGGTTTCCAGCCCGCTTGAGCAGTAACGGTTGACGGTCATGCCCGGAACCTTGTCCGTATTCAATCCCATCAGTGATATCATACGACCTACGTTGAGTCCTTGTTCAGCTTCAGGTGTTGCATTACCTACAATCACATCATCGATGAGGTTCTTATCCAATTGAGGAAAGTCAGCTACCAAGCGTTCAATCACTTTCGCACCCAATTCATCTGCGCGATAGAATTTGAAAAATCCTCTTGGAGCTTTTGCTACCGCTGTTCTATATCCGGCAATTATGTATGCGTCCATTTTATTTAGTGTTATTGAGTCCAGAACCTTTGGTCTTGGGCTTTCCTCCAGCCAAGGCCTCTGATAGACTCGTTTGTTAGTTATAATTCATTTTTTGAATCCTGTCGATACTTTCTTGATACTTATTAAATGTGTCTTCAGTTATGCATTCCTGTCTATTGGCCTTGATGAGTTGAGTATCGATTTCTCCGGGAGCGTTATTAGCTATACCTAAAAATTGTTTGTATTAGCGTTTGTTATTTCTACATGCGTTTTCAGCAATATTTGAAGGAATAGAGTTAGCCGCTCTTCTCAAGACCAATGACCTTAGACCTTTTTAGTTCCTCAATATCTTCCCACTCGTCACCAAGCTTTGCATTCTCTCGAGTGTCTTGCGTTGCATGCACAACTCAAGGAAAGTCTTGCGTTCTAAGTCCAGCAGATATTGTTCGCTAACTTTTGTAGGTTGTGAGAGGTCACCACCACACATGACATAACCGAGTTTCTCCGAGATGAACTGGTCATACTCACTGATGTAGTTACCCGTTTTCATGCTGTTAGCACCTACATAAACAAGACCCAACGCTTCTTGTCCGAGCACGGTAATGTCTTTGCGTTGTACCGGTTGGGTATATCCTTTTTCAGCTAATTCAAGACACGCTTCTTTTGCACGAGTGAGTTGTAATTCACGGCTCACGATGACTTCATCAATGCCTTCTCTCAAATAGCCAAGATCAAAAGCTTCGTATGCAGAGGTGGAAACTTTCGCCTGACCTACGGTGAGGAAGCGGTTTCTGAATGTGTTCAGCTTGATATCACCATCACGGAATTCATCACTTGCACGCAAGGTGAACTCTTTGGTACCTGCACCACCCGGTATCAGTCCGACACCAAATTCCACGAGTCCCATGTAAAGTTCTGCGTGGGCAACCACCTTGTCGCAGTGCATGTTGATTTCACAGCCTCCGCCAAGTGCAAGGTTGTGAGGTGCACCTACTACCGGTATACCTGAGTAGCGCAAGCGCATTACAGTGTTTTGGAACATCTTGATTGCCATGTTGAGCTCATCATAATCTTGCTCAGCGGCCATCATGAAGATCATACCCACGTTGGCACCTGCAGAGAAATTTTCCCCATCGTTATAAAGTACAAGTCCCTTATATTCTTTTTCTGCAAGCTCTACAGCTTTGTTCAGGCCGGCAAGAACTTCCCCTCCGATGGTATTCATCTTGGTATTCCAGCTGCAGCAAAGGATGCCATCACCTAGGTGATGAATTTTCACTGCACTGTTTTTCCAAATTAAGCTGCTCTCCGGCAATTGAGCATATACAATCTGTTTCTCCGGTGCTGGTATTTGTTTGTAGGACTTAGTTGGAATGTCATAGAAATACTTCTTGCCATCTTCAATTTTGTAGAAAGAAGTTATACCTGCTGCCAACATCTCGTTTACCCATGCCGCTGCCTTGTGTCCGTTTTCTTCGATGAGTTTGAGACCGGCTTCTACACCGATGATGTCCCATACTTCATACGAACCGAGCTGCCATCCGAAACCGGCTTTCATTGCATCATCGATGCTATATAAATTATCGCTGATTTCAGGAATGCGGTTGGATACATAGGCAAATAATCCTGCAAACGATTTGCGATAGAATTCACCTGCTTTGTCTTTCCCTGCGAAGAGCATTGGAATGCGTTGACGCAAATCGTCCACGGGTTTTGTTGCTTCCAGTGTAGCAAACTTCACCTTCTTCTGAGGAACGTATTCAAGCGTATTCAAATCAAGCGCAAGAATTTCTGTTTTACCTTCTGCGTTCTTGGTCTTTTTATAGAAACCTTGCTTGGTCTTATCACCAATCCAATTGTTCTCTACCATCTTCTGCACGAAGTCAGGTATAGCAAATACATTGGAGGCTTCGTCTTGTGGACAATTGTCTTTTACTCCTTTTGCTACATGAACAAGTGTATCAAGCCCTACTACATCACATGTTCTGAAAGTGGCACTCTTTGGTCTTCCCAAAACAGGACCGGTGAGCTTGTCGACTTCTTCAACGGTCAACCCCATCTCTTTAACGAGGTGGAAAAGCGCTTGAATACTGTAAACACCCACACGGTTCGCAATGAACGCAGGAGTGTCTTTACAATTCACTACAATTTTTCCTAGATAGCGCTGACCATAATCTTCAAAAAATGAAATGACTTCAGGAGAAGTTTTGGGTGATGGGATAATCTCCAAAAGTTTGAGGTAGCGCGGGGGGTTGAAGAAGTGGGTTCCGCAAAAGTGTTGCGCAAAATCTTCGCTGCGACCTTCAATCAACATGTGAATTGGAATACCGGAAGTATTGGAAGTAATAAGGCTTCCGGGCTTGCGATACTTTTCTACCTCGGCATAAACTTGTTGTTTGATATCAAGGCGTTCTGTTACTGCTTCTATTATCCAATCACAATCTTTCACCTTATGCAAGTCATCGCTGAGGTTGCCGGTTGTAATGCGGTTAGCAAAAGATTGACGGTAAATAGGTGACGGATTGGACTTCAATGCCGCTTGTAAGGCCTCATTGACGATACGATTGCGAACATCTTTGTCTTCAAGGGTTTTTCCTTTTGCCTTCTCTGCTTCGGTCAGCTCTCGTGGCACAATGTCAAGCAAGAGTACTTCGAGGCCAATATTGGCAAAGTGGCAAGCAATGCGGGAGCCCATGACTCCGCTACCAATCACTGCAGCTTTCTTAATTATTCGTTTCATTTCCTTTTTATTCCTTGTCAAACAGGATGTGAAGCATCCTACTGTATAATGTTATTGTGGTTCTTCAAAAATGTTGTTCCGCTCCAAGAGGGCATTTACGCTCTGCATGACTCGCATGAAAGTTTCCAGATCTTCTTCCGGAATCTCTTTGCGCACGAGCTCATTGAAGGCGATTACGCGAGCTCTGGATTGGTCACGCATGCGCTTGCCTTTCTCTGTGAGGCGGATTAGCACAATGCGTTTATCCGTTTCAGATGGAGTTTTATGAATAAGCTTTTCTTGCTCCATCGTTTTTAGCAAGCGAGTCAAACTCGTTGGTTCCATGCCCATCTTAGGGCCGAGCTTGGTGGAGGGGGTGCCTTCCTTATCAATGTTCAAAAGCGCAAAGCCTATGGCCATGGTTCCGCCAAACTTGGCTGCTTCTGCATTGTACATCTTGGAAATCTTTGCCCAAGTCCAACGCAAGTGGAAATCAATTGTCTCTTCTGGTTTCAAGTTTTATATCTATTATAGTTCGTCTTATAACTATTTGTAGGACCCTTGCGTTTCACACTTTGCTGATACGAAGTAAATAAAAAATTGTTATGCGCGCATACAAAAAACAATTTTTTTCAATAAAAAAGCCCGAACCAAGTGGTTCGGGCAGGCGTGGCTCATTGAAGAGAATCCACGGTATCTTGTTGCGGAAACACAATAATCTCCTTTCTTTCCAACCGGTCTTTGAGTTTCATAAGTTCCTCATCATAACCGGTTCCTAACCGCTCCCGTATCCGTTGCAGTTCCGGATTGCTTGCAGCTTGGGCAATGGCAAAACCTGACCAAACGGAAATAACCATCACAAACAGGCCTATTATCATTCCCGAAATGGCGATGATTTTATTGCCCAATTTTGTTTTGCGATATCCCATCCAGCATAGGGTAAATGCAACGGCACACAGCAATGCCCACAAGATCATTGCGGAGGTTCCTCCACCGGTGGATAACACTTGGTGATTGGCTATCCTCATAATGAAGAAATAGCCGAACAGCCCCACCAACGACAAGGCCCACCCAATGAAGGTCAGTGCTCGATATGATTGTGGTTGCTTGTTAGTCATTGCCACCAAAATTAGGGGAGGATTACTTATGATTGAATGATTTATATTCTTCCATGTGAATGCGCTCCTGACACAGGAAAATCTCTTCCTCGTGTGAATTGGAGGCTACAAATAGTGATCTGCCTTCAATCTCCGCACCCAACAATTCCTGATACCACTTCGTGGCATTGGCATCAAGGTGAGAGGTAGGCTCATCCAACAAAAGCAAGGAGGTGTCGGATAAAATGGCAAGCCCCAATTTGACACGTTGCTTCATGCCACTGCTGAAGTGCTTGAGCGGCTTATCAATGTGTTTGGATAATTGGATGCGCTCGGCCACTTCTTCCAATGAAATATTGTTGCGCAGCGATTTGAAGTTTTGAAAAAATGCGATGTTCTCCCTGAGTGTAAAATCTTCATAGAGTCCCAAGGCCGGAGAAGCGATGGCCACTTGCTTGAAGATGGTGTCAACACTGTAGGTTGAATGTTCATCCTTCCAATGAACTGTTCCTGTAGAAGGAGTGAGGTAACCGGAAATAATCTGCAGCAAGGTGGATTTGCCCGACCCGTTACTTCCCAACAATGCACAGCGAACCTCGGATTTGAATTCTTTGTGCATGTCTTTGAATATCCACTCGCGATTGAACCGCTTACCGATATTTTCAAGTGTTACCTGCAAAAGAATATTGAAGAATAAAAAGTGATTAAAGACCTTGTGGACCGCGAATAATGCCTTTGTCGCTCTCCTGAATGAAACGCAAAATGATTTCTTTTTCAGGTGTGTTGGGGAGTTCCAGCTCCGCGGCATGGATAGCGCGGCTCATATTGCTGTTGTGCACATAAATCATGCGGTACACATCTTCAATGTGCGCGATGGTTTCGTTCTCAAATCCTCTTCTGCGGAGACCAACGGAGTTGATACCTGCATAGCTCAATGGCTCGCGAGCAGCTTTCACATAAGGTGGAACATTTTTGCGAACAAGACTTCCACCGGCAATGAAGGAGTGTTGGCCCAAGCGAATGAATTGCTGCACAGCAACTACACCTTCAATGATTACCCAGTCTTCAATCTCAACGTGGCCGGCAATGTTGGCACTATTAGCTATGATGCAGTTATTGCCCACTTTCACATCATGAGCCAAGTGAACATAAGCCATGAGTAGGCAGTTGTTGCCGACAACGGTTTTGTATTTGTCTTTTGTTCCGCGGTTGATGGTACAGCATTCGCGGATGGTTGTATTGTCACCTATCTCTACGGTGGTGATTTCTCCCTCGAATTTCAAATCTTGAGGGATGGCTGAGATAACTGCACCCGGAAAAATGCGGCAGTTACGACCAATGCGTGCACCATCCATGATGGTCACATTGGGGCCTATCCACGTGCCTTCACCAATCTCTACATCACCCTCGATGGTGGTGAATGGGCCAATCTCCACCTTCTCGGCAATGCGTGCTTTGGGATCTATATGGCGAAGTGTACTCATGCTGTTGTTGTTTCTGTATTTTCTTTTGGAACCCGGTCTTTGATAATTTGTGCAAGCATGGTCGCTTCGCACACTTCTTTACCATTGACATAGGCGGTGCCTCTCATGTTTACAAGTCCTCTTCTAATTGGGCTTTCCAAGACAAGTCTGAATACGATGGTGTCGCCCGGAACAACTTTTTGTTTGAACTTCACACCGTCTATTTTCATGAAGTAGGTGCTGTAGTTCTCAGGGTCAGGAACTTTTGACAATGCAAAGATTCCTCCTACCTGGGCCATCGCCTCTACTTGCAGAACACCCGGCATCACTGGATTTCCAGGGAAGTGACCTTGGAACATCGGTTCGTTCATGGTCACATTTTTCACACCCACAACGCTGATATCATCCATATCAAGGATTTTGTCTACCAATAAGAATGGGTAGCGGTGTGGTAGCATGCGCGTAATATCGTTGATGTCGTATAGTGGCTTCTTGGTCAGATCCACTTTGAACGGCTGCTCTTTCTTGATTAGGCCTTTGAGAATCTTCGCAAATTCTACGTTACCGAAGTGCCCAGGACGTGCTGCCAGAATATGGCCGCGAATGAAACGACCCACGAGCGCAAGGTCTCCCACAATATCAAGTAGTTTGTGACGAGCCGGCTCGTTTTCAAACTGAAGTTTGATAGTGTTCAATACACCAATTCCTTCCACTTTTACCTCGAGGTCTTCCTTGCCAAGGAGTTTGAGTATGTCTTTGATCTCTTGGTCTGTGTATTCTTTATCTACCATCACGATGGCATTGTCAAGGCTGCCACCTTTAATCAGGCCGTTCTTGGCCAATACTTCAAGTTCGCGAAGAAAGACGAATGTGCGACACTTCGAAATCTCCTCTTTGTAATGGTTCAGCTGGTACATGTGAGCATGCTGAGTTCCCAATACGGGAGAATTGTAATCCACCATCACCGTGAGGCGGAATTCGCCACCGTTGGTTGGCACAGCTAGCATTTCAATTCCGCGCTCCGGATTCTCATAAGTGAGGTTTTCGGTGAGCGTCAGGTATTGGCGATCTGCATTTTGCTCGGTATATCCTACGGCTTCTATCGCTTCTACAAATGGCCATGCGCTACCGTCCATGATAGGAACTTCAGGTCCATCAAGCTGTATCAAAGCATTGTCCACTTTGCAGCCATATAGAGCTGAAAGCACGTGCTCGGTGGTATGCACGCGTGCTCCTTTGTACTCCAATGTGGTACCACGCTGTGTGGAAACAACGAGGTCACAATCTGCTTTGATAATTGGTTGCCCCTCCAGATCCATACGCTGAAAAGCATAGCCATGGTTTTCAGGAGCAGGCGCAATGGTCA
>DATCJY010000079.1:0-21179 GCA_036562565.1 Flavobacteriales bacterium
GCAATGCGGCAAGCATTCCTCCGCGTAAGAACTGATGCAAAATGGTTTCGCTCTGATCATCCATGTGATGGGCCAAGACAATTGCACCGGCACCAATCTCCTGCTTTAATTCGTGGAACCATCTATAACGCAACCTGCGGGCATCTTCCTGAATGGATGTTTTATCTTGTTTGAAATCGTGGGCTGTAGCGCGATGCACGTGATATGGGATGTGGTGCTGTTGCGCATACTCTATAACCAATCGTTCATCGTCATCGCTTTCATGGCCTCTTAAACCAAAATTGACATGAGCTATATGAAAACGGTAGCCACAGCTCCACAACAAATGAACCAGCACCATGCTATCCACGCCACCACTCACAGCCACGAGCAATAACTCATCGCTTTGGAAGAGTTGAAGTTTATTGATATGCTTGACAAAAGAAGATGAGTGGAGGCGCATGGATTGCGAAATTACACGCATAGCCGCCTCAAACAACTCAATAGAAACGACAGCTCAGAATAGCGAGGTCATCACGATAAGGCTCATCGTTGCGGAACTCGTTCAATGATTCGAGGATTACATCGTTCAAATCAGACATTGAATCATCGAAGTATGAAAGGACGAGTTTTTCCAAGCGCTCTTCTCCGTAGGCTTCTCCGTTTTCATTTTCGGTTTCCACCAATCCATCGGTGAAGCAAACAATCACGGTATTTGGCGCCAGTTTCACTTCACCTTCTACCACTTTCGGAAGTTTATCGAACATTCCAATGCCTACAGTACCGTGTTTAAGGAATTGGGTATAACCATTTACATCAACCATCACGGGAGGATTGTGCCCACAGTTCACATAATTGAGCATGCGAGTGGAGCGCTTGTAAATTGCTAGGAACAGCGTGATGTATTTCTCCCCCATCGCGGTATTGATGACACGGTCATTGAGCTCGCGAATGATCTCGGTAAGGTCACCATTGCGATAAGCGAAAATCGAACGCAGATAAGCTTGGAAATTGGCCATGAGAAAAGCTGCGCTCACGCCTTTGCCCGACACATCAGCCATGCAAAACATGACTTCATTATCATTGAGCTCTAAGAAATCGTAGTAATCGCCACCTACTTGCTGATGAGCTTTATAAAAAGCAGCCACATCATAATGCTCGTTGCTTGGCAATTGATGAGGCAAGAGAATCGCCTGCATTTCAGCTGCCAGCTCCAACTCTTTGCGCACAATCTCTTGGCGTAAATTTTCTTGTTGCAACTGGCGGTTGCGGATAGCAGTGACCAATACGTTGGTAAGCGTTTGGATGAACTTCATGTGCTTCACCACAGGGCTCATGCGAATCTCTTGTTCCACTTGGTCGCCAACGAGCAAGTATGCTATTGGTTGGTCATCTTGAAGAATAGGAACAATGATATCGAATGACTCATTGTTGTGTCCCATAGCAAAGGTCACACGCTCATTGGCAGAGAAGAAAGATTCATCCGTAACGTCATAAATCTCACCTTCAGCCATGCCGTATTTGAGCACGCATTTCCAATTGACCTCTTTGGTAAACAACAAGAGTTTACTCACTTCTAGGTGGTTGCGCAGCACCTGTTCATATTGGTGCAATAGCTCAGACACTGAGGCATTCGCATTGATGGCCATGGTCAAATCCAGCAATGCGTTCAACTTAAAATCTCGTTGTTTCAGTTTCTCAGTAAGTCTTGAACTCTCTTTCATAATTCCACCAACAGTAATAGCGATTTTTTTATGTCGTTCAGTTTTTCAGGAAAAATACCGGACGAAGATACCTATAGTGACAATTTCTCAATCACAGCAGGCAGTTTGCGTATCAAAGCCAACTCGCGGTATTTCAAGCGTGCTTCTTCTGCAGGGCTTCCGAAGTAGGTTTTGCCACCCTCCAAATCTTTGGTGAGGCCACTTTGACCAAGCACCACGGCACCTTTACCGATGAGCAAATCACTTGGAACACCTACTTGTCCCCAGAGGATAACATTGTCTTCAATGACCACACAACCGGCTATACCCACTTGAGCAGCGAACAAGCAATTCATGCCAATTACTGTATCATGTCCTACGTGCACATGGTTATCCATCTTCGTTCCCGCACCGATGCGGGTATCACCGGAAACACCACGATCGATGGTGCATGCAGCACCAATCTCAACGCGATCTTCAATCTCCACACTGCCACAGGTATGCATTTTCTCACGGCCCTCAGGACGTGCTTTGTAGTAGAACGCATCGCTACCAATTACTGCATTGGCATGAATGATACAATCATTGCCGATGTGTACATTGTCATAAATGACCACACCGGGATGGATGATGCAACGATCACCGATGGTAACATTGTTGCCCATCACCACAGTAGGATGGATGTGACAATTTGCGCCAATTGCCACGTTTTCACCGCGATTGCCCATCACCATGTTCCAAGGAGAAAAATGCTTGGTGAGGAAGTTGTAATCGCGACAAGGATCATCAGAGAAGATGAGAACTTTGCCTTCAGGGCGTTCCACTTTTTGATTGATCAATATGATGGTAGCAGCTGATTGGAGCGCCTTGTCATAGTACTTCGGATGATCTACAAACACCAAGTCACCGGGCTCTACTTTGTGAATTTCATTGATGCCGCTCACTATAAAATTTGGGTCGCCATCGTATTCACAACCGATGAGGGCTGCTATCTGCGCCAGTGTTTGCGGAGGATTGAGTTTCATAGACTGATGGAATGTTTTAAATCACCTTCAGAAAGTGATTTCTTTTACGTTATCTGAAACGATGAGCTTACCGGCAGTTTTTGCTTTCACTTCATCCACTGTTACACCCGGAGCAACTTCCAACAAATGGAAAGCACCGTCTTTGACCTCAAAAACTCCAAGGTCGGTAACGATTTTCTTGACACAGTTCACACCGGTGAGGGGCAAAGTGCACTTAGGAAGAAGTTTAGAATTGCCAGCCTTGTCGCAGTGTTGCATCGCCACAATGATATTTTTTGCTGAAGCAACGAGGTCCATGGCTCCCCCCATTCCTTTCACCATTTTGCCGGGTACTTTCCAGTTTGCGATATCACCGTTTTCGCTTACCTCCATTGCACCGAGGATGGTGAGGTCCACTTTCTGAGCGCGAATCATACCGAAGCTCATAGCGCTGTCAAAGAATACCGAACCCGGAAGGGTAGTGATTGTTTGCTTACCGGCATTGATTAGGTCGGCATCTTCTTCGCCCTCAAAAGGGAAAGGTCCCATACCGAGCAATCCGTTTTCAGATTGCAATTCCACTTCGATACCCTCGGGCAGATAGTTTGCTACAAGTGTTGGAATACCAATTCCGAGGTTTACATACATGCCATCTTGCACTTCTTGTGCAATGCGTTTGGCAATACCTATTTTATCTAAAGCCATCGTGAATGTTCTGTTTTGAGTGTGATTGAAAAAAAAATGATGGGTTAAGCGCGGGGTCTCACAGTGCGTTGTTCAATGCGCTTTTCATAATTCTCGCCTTGGAAGATGCGGTGCACGTAAATTCCGGGGAGATGAATGGCATCGGGATCCAACTCACCGGGTTCCACCAATTCTTCCACTTCAGCAATTGTAATCTTACCGGCCATAGCCATAATGGGATTGAAGTTGCGGGCTGTGGCGCGGAAAATCAAGTTGCCTTTGGTGTCCCCTTTCCATGCTTTCACAATGGCGAATTGGGCATCAAAGGCATACTCAAGCAAGTAGTCTTTACCGTTGAAATTGCGTACTTCCTTTCCTTCAGCCACTTCGGTACCGACACCTGCAGGTGTATAGATGGCAGGCATGCCGTATCCCGCAGCAAGGCAGCGGGTAGCGAGTGTTCCTTGCGGAATCAATTCCACTTCGAGCTCACCGCTGAGCATTTGGCGCTCGAACTCTGCATTCTCACCCACATAGGATGAAATCATTTTTTTGATTTGTTTCTTCTGCAAGAGAAGTCCCAAGCCAAAATCATCCACGCCCGCATTGTTGGAGATGCAAGTCAGATTTTTGACATTCATCTTCACCAGTTGAGCGATACAGTTTTCAGGGATACCACACAGTCCGAATCCACCAAGGAGAATGGTGCTTCCGTCTTTGATATCGCGACATGCCTCTTCGGCATTCTTTACAACTTTATTAATCGGCATAATCTTTAAAATCTGATTATCTGTTCTTGCTAAATATCGTGTTTATTCTTCACTTTCAATGAACTCTTGTGTTTCCCTTGGCACTACAGGAGAGCCACTTGATGAAGGTCCATCAGTATCCATAAACAATCCGTCAAAATTATCCATACCTATTCCTGAGAGCACAGCAGACTTCTTCACATAGCCATCCGGAACAGGGAAGTCCTCTTTAGAAATTTTGATTTTAGGATCGGCATAAACTTTCTTCATGTAATAGCCATAAATAGGCAAACCGGTATTGGCGCCTTGTCCGAGGGCAGTGCTGCTGAAACGCACAGTAGGGTCTTGTGCCCCCACCCAAACACCGGTTACCAAATCAGGAGTAAGACCGATGAACCAACCATCGGTGTTGTTCTGTGTAGTACCGGTTTTACCTGCGGTAGGATAAGTGATTCCACCATAAGGTTTGCTCGCATTGCGCAAGCGCACACCGGTACCGCTACCGCATGAACCATCAATTACGGACTTCATCATCGTAATCAAGTCATAGGCCACACTTGGGTCAACGGCTTGTTCAATCTGGGGATTCGGTTCATAGATGGTTGTACCGTTTTTATCTTCAATGCGCAGGATGAATGTGGGTTCAATGTAAACACCGTTGTTCGCAAATGAAGACAAGGCGCCAACCATTTGATACAATGGAATATTGGCTGCACCAAGTACCAGCGGTCCCACCGGCTCCAGATGACCATTGATACCCAAGCGTCTTGCAAGATTGATGATGTTATCGAGGCCGTATTGCTGACCTAGGCGCGCAGCAACAGTGTTCACGGAGTTCGCAAGGGCACACTTCATTGTGTACATCCGGTATTCATCACCGCTGTTTCGCGGGCTCCATTTTCCCCATGTAAAGCGTGTTCCATCCACTTCATCTTGTGGGCTACGCCCCATGCGCAAAGCAGTGGCATACACCAAGGGCTTGAAGGTAGAACCCACTTGGCGGGCCGATTGATACACGTTATCGTATTTGAAGTTTTTGTAATCAATACCACCTACCCATGCCTTGATGTGACCGGTGTGAGGATCCATACTCATGAGGCTAGCATGCAGAATAGCCTTGCGGTATTTGATGCTATCCAAGGGCGACATAACGGTGTCCTTCATGCCGTGATGGGTATAGACCTTCATCGGCACAGGACGGTCGAACTCTTCTTTAATTTCTTTCTCGGTAGGTGCGTGCCATGTATGACCACATCCTCCTTTGTTCTCATCACAGTGGAAGTGGTCTTTTTCTTTTTCGATATAATAAGCCGGGCGCTTGCAATCCGGACAAAGTTTTCCCACACAAATCATGTGGCGCTCACTTTCGTTTATCGCAAGGCGCATGATGGCTTCACGCGCTTTTTCCGGAATGCCGTTGTAGAAAGGATAATTCTCTTTCTTCCTCTTGCTCAAATCTTTGGTAAAAGCATCTTGCAGCTCTTTGCTCAGGTGTTCTTCCACTGCCCATTCCGCATAAGCCTGCAGCTTAGGGTCAATGGTTGTGTACACTTTCAATCCATCGCGGTAGATGTCATAAGGTGTTCCGTCCGCTTTGGCGTATTTGAGGGTTCCATTTTCATCTTTCTCATTGAGGATGGCATCGAGTTTTGCACGAAGCACTTCACGGAAATAAGGAGCCATACCTTCATCATGGCTCATGCGCTGGAAATTGAGTCCCAATGGCAACACACGCAAAGAATCGTATTGCTCCTTGGTGAGGTAGTTGTATTTCACCATTTGGCTCAACACCACTTCTCTTCTTTTGAGCACAAGGGAATCGCGCCTGATAGGGTTGTAGAGAGCCGAGTTTTTGAGCATCCCCACGAGCATGGCGCTTTGTTCAATTGTCAATTCCTGTGGGGTGGTATTGAAATAAATTTGAGCAGCTGATTTGATACCAACGGCTTGGTTGAGGAAGTCGTATTGGTTGAGATAAAGAGCAATGATTTCATCTTTGGTATAGAGGCGTTCAATTCGACAAGCGATAATCCATTCTCTGATTTTCTGCCACACCCTTTTTGTAAAGCTGACCTTGTCAAAGTTTTTGGAGAACTGCATTTTGGCCAGCTGTTGGGTAATGGTACTACCACCGCCATCACGACCTGCACTAAATACCGCACGCATGATACCGCGATAATCCACACCGGAGTGCACTCTAAAACGTGCGTCTTCCGTTGCAATCAATGCATCTACGAGATGCTGAGGCAACTCACTGTACCGCACATCCGAACGGTTTTCCTTGTAATAAGCTCCTATGGGTTTACCATCGTTGGCAAGCACCTGTGTCGCCAGATTGATTTTCGGATTGGCCAAAGCCTCCACATCCGGCAGCCCGCTGCTGATAGCAGCGAAAGCCACAGCGGCTACGATTATAAGCGGAATCAGTGCCAACAGCCACAAGCGTCTGTTCCACTTACGGTGGTCGTTTATAGGAGTTTTTTTTGCCATACGGATTAAAGCGATAACTCGCCAAATTTATTGAAGCGCAAAGGCTTTAAGGGTAAATTAAGAAGATTTGATTCACAGCAGAGCCGTGGATAATCAGCTTTGTGGCTCGCGGTGGAAATAATCCCAGACAATGCGGGCAGCCCTTTTATTGACAGCTTTTTCCAATTCTTCAAGCGAAGCCTCCTTCACGGCATTTACGGTTTTGAAATGCACAATCAAGGCCTGCGTTGTTCTGAACCCGATTCCTTTGATATCGGTAAGCTCAGAGCGCAATGCTTCTTTGCTTCGCTTGTTGCGGTGTTTGGTAATTCCAAACCGGTGTGCCTCATCGCGCAAATATTGAATGAGCTTGAGTGTTTCACTGCGCTTATCAAGGTAGATAGGCAATGAATCCCCCGGGAAGTAAATCTCTTCGAGCTTTTTGGCAATACCAATCACGCCCATCTTACCACGCAATCCCAATTGCTCCAAGCTTTCGAGTGCGGCACTGAGCTGACCTTTACCTCCATCGATGATGATGAGCTGCGGTAGGCTTTCGCCTTCATCCAGCAATCGTCTGTATCTGCGGTAAACCGCTTCTTTCATCGTGTCAAAGTCATTGGGGCCTTGCACTGTCTGCACATTGAATATGCGATAGTCCTTCTTGCTTGGCTTGGCATTTTTGAACACCACGCAAGCACTCACCGGATTGGTTCCCTGTATGTTGGAGTTATCAAAACACTCAATATGCACCGGAAGTTCTTTGAGGTGCAAATCTTTCTGTACAGTCTGCAGGATGCGGTTGGTATGCCTTTCAGGGTCCACGAGTTCCAACTGTTTTTGTGCATCCAGCATATAGTGATTGCTGTTGCGTTGCGACAGTTCAAGCAGTTTCTTCTTATCACCGCGTTGCGGAATATGAAACTCAACACCCGGCAAATTGATGTTGAGTTCCATGGGCACATAGATTTCTTTGGAGGTGCTTTGGAAACGTTCTCTTATTTCCACGATAGCATATTCCAAAAGTTCAGCATCGGTCTCGTCCATCTTCTTTTTAATCTCGATGGTATAACCATGCACAATCACCCCGTTGTTGACTTTGATGTAATTGACATATCCGGCCGATTCATCACTTGCTATGGTAAAGACATCCACGTTGTGGATTTGCGGATTCACAATCGTGCTCTTGGCTTGGAATCTTTGCAGCGCTTCCAATTTCTCTTTGATGGCGTGGGCTTCTTCAAACTCATAGCGCTCTGCGAGTTCATTCATTTTGGTTTTGAGCTCGCGTTGCAAATCCATGTAATTACCGCGGAGTATGCTGCGGATATTGTCCACGTTGTTGTCATAGTCGGCTTTAGATTGCTTTGCCTCACAAGGGCCTTTGCAATTCTTGAGATGGTACTCAAGGCACACTTTGAATTTACCGGCTGCAATGTTTTCCTCGGTGAGAGGCAAGGAGCAAGTGCGCACAGGATAAAGCGTTTTAATCAAATCCAACACCGTGTGCATGGTTTTCACCGAAGCATAAGGTCCGTAATATTCAGAGCCATCCTTGATGATTTGCCTGGTGGGAAAAATGCGTGGGAACGGCTCTTTCTTGATGACAATGCTCGGGTAGGTCTTATCATCCTTTAGACTGATATTGTACTTCGGCTTGTACTTTTTAATCAAGGAGTTTTCAAGCAGCAGTGCATCCAGCTCCGTATCCACCACGATGTATTTGATATCGGCAATGCGCTTTACGAGCATGTACGTCTTGGCACTCTCGTAGGTCTGCTTGTTGAAATAACTCGACACACGGTTCTTCAAAACCTTTGCCTTGCCGACATAAATGATGTTCCCCTGTGCATCAAAATATTGATACACTCCGGGCTTTTCCGGCAGTAGTTTCAGGATATTCTTGATGTGTTCAGAGTGTTCCAAGCGGTAGCGAAGTTATATCAAGAGCATCCCATGTAACGAGTTCCTCGGTTCAAGAAAAATCCTAAAATTCATTGTCGGAATACCGCGGTACACAATGGCTTTATAAGGCGTAATGCTTCTGTGACGCTGTGTTCATTCATCCTAACGGAAGTTGAAAGGATGCAGGTACAATACATGTTTGGGGGGCACCTCATCTGCGATACCTTGCGCGCCAATACATTTGGCGCATGAATTTGGTAACAGGTGCAACCGGTTTGTTGGGGACGCATATAATGCTTGAGCTGCTCAAGCGTGGTGAACGCGTAAGAGCGCTTGCTCGGGCAAACTCTAATAAACAGCTGGTGCGTGATGTCTTTTCATTCTACGAACCCTCCTCTTCTTACTTTGATAAGATTGAATGGATAGAAGGCGATGTGTTGGACATCTTGGCGCTGGAGGATGCCATGCAAGGATGCACGGCCATTTACCACACGGCAGCAATAGTCTCTTATCACGCAGCGGAACGAAAGCAGATGTACAAAGTGAATGTGGAAGGCACTGCCAACGTGGTGAACGTTGCCAATACCCTTGGCATAAAACACATGTGCCACGTGAGTTCCATTGCGGCATTGGGCAAATCCACCCAGAATACACCGCTTGATGAAGAGACCGAATGGAAAACATCACCGGAAAATACGCATTACGGAATCACCAAACACCTTGCTGAAATGGAGGTGTGGCGCGGCATTCAGGAAGGTCTATCGGCCGTAATTGTGAATCCTGGAATCATCATCGGTCCCGGAGATTTCTCCAGAAGCAGCGGCAGCATGTTTTCCAAACTCAATGAAGGAATCAACTATTATCCGCAAGGCGGCACAGGAATAGTAAGTGCAATGGACTGTGCGCGCATGATGGTTGACCTCATGCAGCGACAATGCTTCAATCAGCGCTATATCCTCGTAGGTGAGAACATGACCATGAAACGACTCTTTGAAGAAATTGCCACGGCACTTGGCAAAAAGAAGCCGACCAGAGAGGCCAATGACTTCATCTTACAATTGGCGCGTTGGGGCGAATGGCTCAAGGAAAAATTCACCGGGCGAAGAGCACTCATCACACGCGAAACTGTGCGCAACACGTCCTTGCATGTTTTGTATAACAATGAGAAAATTCAGCGTGAATTGAACACCACATTTGAACCCATCAGCGAAGCCATTGCGCGCACGGGTGAGTTCTTCAAAGCACAACGGAACAAATAGGAATAACGATATGTATCCACATGAAAAACCCCGAAGCTGCGCTTCGGGGTTTTCTATTTGCAAGGGTTCACATTACTCTTTGATTCCAACAAGATCCAACATGAAGGCGTATTCCATAGCCACTTCTTTCAAAGCTTCGAAGCGGCCTGATTTACCACCGTGACCTGCATCCATATTGATATGCAAAAGCAAGAGGTTGTTGTCGGTCTTCATGTCGCGCAGTTTGGCTACATACTTGGCCGGCTCCCAGTATTGCACTTGGCTATCCCAATAGCCTGTTGTAACCAGGATGTTTGGATAATCCTTGCGCTCAATGTTGTCAATTGGAGAGTATGACAACATGTAATCGTAATATTCCTTGTTTTTCGGATTGCCCCATTCATCAAACTCACCGGTTGTGAGTGGAATGGATTCGTCCAACATGGTAGTTACGACATCTACGAAAGGCACACTGCTGATGACACCTTTCCAAAGGTCAGGACGCATATTGGTTACGGCACCCATCAGCAATCCACCGGCACTTCCGCCCATGGCGAAGAGCCTGTCTTTTGAGGTGTATTTCTTTTCAAGCAGGTATTCGGCACAATCGATGAAATCAGTAAACGTGTTTTTCTTCTTCAACAATTTACCTTCTTCATACCAATAGCGACCCATCTCTTGGCCACCGCGGATATGAGCAATGGCGAAAATGCATCCTCTGTCCAACAAGGAAAGACGCGTAGAGGAGAATCCTGCATCAAGGCTGTAGCCATAGCTTCCATAAGCGTAAAGCAACAAAGGAGCACTGCCATCTCGCTTGGTGCCTTTCTTATACACCAATGAAATAGGAACCTTCGTACCATCTTTTGCTGTAGCAAAGATGCGCTCACTGTTATACTCATCAGGATTGTGGCCGCCTACGATTTCCTGTTGCTTCATCAAGACTTTTTCCTGTGTAGCCATATTAAAATCGTAGGTACTGTTTGGGGTCGTGAGCGAGCTGTAAGAGAAGCGTACGATATCGGTATCAAACTCCGGATTAGCGCTCACACCTGCAGCATAAGCAGGGTCTTGGAATGGGATGTAATAAGAACTGTTATCAGACCATTTCACCACTTTGAGTTGGTTGAGACCGTTCTTGCGTTCGGTTGCTACATAGTAATTTTTGAAGATATCGACCCCTTCGAAGAGAACGTCTTCGCGGTGAGGAATGATTTCTTTCCAGTTCTCTTTGGTGGTCTTGTCTTCCGGACATTCCATCAATCGGAAGTTGCGAGCATTCCAGTTGGTAGTGATATAGAATTTATCGCCATAGTGGTCGATACCGTATTCATGGTTGCGCTCACGGGGTTGAATAATACGGAATTGTCCGTTTGGATTATTCGCTTCCAATACACGGTACTCAGAGGACAAAGTCTGATGACTACCGATGACCATGTACTTTCTGCTCTTGGTTTTATACACAAAGCAGCTGAATTCCTCATCATCTTCCTGGAACACAAGCACGTCTTGTGACTGTGGAGTACCCAATGTGTGGCGCCAAATTTGGAATTCACGCAATGTGACATCATCCTTTTTCACATAGAAAACAGTGCTTTCATCGTTGGCCCAAACAGCATTGCCTGAAACCCCTTCGAGGACATCGCTCAGCATCTCCCCTGTTTCCAGATTTTTGAAACGCACGGTATAGATGCGTCTGCTCAATTTGTCCTCGCTGTATGCCAAGAGGCGGTTGCTTTCGGAAACGCTGTAACCACCTAGAGCCCAGTAATCCAATCCTGCAGCCAATGCAGGACCATTGATGAGAATTTCTTCGGTTCCGGTTTCCATGCTGTCTTTCTTGCGGCAGTGGTAAGGATAATCCTTGCCGGCTTCATAGCGTGTATAATACCAGTAACCATTGAGTTTTACGGGGACACTTTGGTCGGTTTCCTTGATGCGGCCTTTCATCTCATCGAACAATTTCTTTTGGAAATCTTCGGTGTGTGCCAAGGCTTTCTTTGTGTAGTCATTCTCAGCATAGAGGTACTCCAGTACATCTTTCGTTTGTTGGTCGCGTTGGTCTTCCGGAGCATTTTTCTGTTCATCGCTCAGGCGCATCCAATAGTAGTTATCGATGCGTGTATGACCATGTTCCGTCAATTCAAACGGAATTTTCTTCGCCACAGGAGCGGGCGGTAGTTCTCTTTTGATTTCGCTTTTCACTTGTGAATTATTGCAAGACGTGGCGAAAATAAGGGTGGCAGCAATAGCAGAGCCAAAAAGGATTTTCATTGCTTCAATAATTAATATATAAGTAGTTGTGAGTTCGAAATATATAGGTGTACTTCTGTAGAGATGTCATCAATGTGATGTATGGTATTGGAATTACAAAAAAAGCCGCCTCCGAATGGAGGCGGCTTTGATAATTCTGATAATAAGTTTACACGTCTTAACGCATCAAGGGAAGATACCCATTGACAAGTAATCGCTGGCGATTTTATCGATAGCCACCACGAATGCAGCGGTACGCATGTCTTTGATACCTCTGTCGCTCTTGAAGGTTTCGCGGATTTGACCGTAAGCATTGATCATGGTTTCTTCCAAACCGCTGTTCACGAGGTCAATCTCATCGGCCCCGCGTGAAAGTTGTTTTTTCTGAGCCTCGGTCAATTTCTTACCGGTAAGTTTTTCCACTGCTTCAAGGATGTTTCGGTTAGAGCCTTCATCGAAGCGTTTTTGAAGACGACCGAAACGAACGTGCGAAAGGTTTTTCAACCACTCGAAGTAAGACACCGTTACACCACCAGCGTTGGCATACATATCCGGAACGAGGATAGCACCTTTTTTGAGGAGGATTTGCTCTGCTTCAGGAGTAGTTGGCCCGTTAGCTCCTTCGATGATGATTTTCGCTTTGATATTTGGAGCGTTGTGCTCTGTCAATTGATTTTCCAAAGCTGCCGGGATAAGGATATCGCAATCTACTTCCAAACCAGCCATGGTGTTAGGCAATGTTTTGGAGCCCGGGAATCCGATGATGCTTCCGGTTTCTTCGCGGAACTTGCGAAGTTTCTTGATATCCAAACCTTTCGGGTTGTAGATGGCACCTTCCATCTCTGCGATGGCTACAACCAATGCGCCTTCTTCTTGAGCATACAAAGCGCTGTGATAACCTACGTTACCAAGACCTTGTACGGCTACTCTTTTGCCTTCAAGACCGGTAGTGAGCTTCAAGGGTTTCATATCTTCTTTGTAGCTCACAACTTCTTTCAATGCATAAATCACACCGCGACCGGTAGCTTCTCTACGACCTTGAATACCGTTTTGAGATACAGGTTTACCGGTAACACAACCGTAACCATCAATAGAAGTTGGATTGAGCGACATGTAAGTGTCCACAATCCAGCTCATCTCACGCTCACCTGTGCCGTAATCAGGCGCAGGAACGTCAATACCCGGGCCGATGAAGTTTTTCTTTACAAGTTCAGCGGTGTAACGTCTTGTAATTCTTTCAAGTGTTTGCACATCGGTATTGCGTGGGCTGATTTTGATACCTCCTTTAGCACCTCCAAATGGCACGTCCACGATGGCGCATTTGTAAGTCATCAATGCAGCGAGTGCTTTAACTTCATCTTCATTGACATGGATGCTGTAGCGTATCCCACCCTTGGTAGGAGTGCGGTGGTGAGAGTGTTGCACACGATACGCCTCGATTACCTGATACTCATCTCCGATTTTCACCGGGAAGTTTATTTTATAAACTGAGTTACAATTTTTAATCTGTTCCAGCAAGCCTTTTGGATGCTTGGTATATGCAGCAGCTTTATCAAAGCTCTCACACACCGCATCAAAGAAGCTGAAGTTCTCCATGTTATTCACCTTTGGTGTGGTACTCTTTTTCATGATGAAAATCGGTTATTGTACTTGTTTTGTTTTTGTTAGAATATGTCGATTCGTATGAAATCCGCGACAATTGTAAGGAGTATCCCCAAATATGGAACAACAGAAATGCCTATTTGTTCAAAAATAGACGTTGATAATCAGGAATAAGGTGACTAATCTTGGTTTTCAGACTGCTTGTTTTCCACGTCTGACGGGGTGTTCAGGAGGTCAGAAGCTGTAGCGGAATTATCTGAATGGTCTGCAGAAGCAGGTATTACAGCAGGGTTGGATTCTTTCGGGAAATATCTTTTTTGGAATAAAAGAATGAGGAGGATACCAATGCTGATGCTGGCATCTGCAATATTGAATACCGGGGGGAAAATTTCTCTGGAAACACCACCAATGGTGATGCGTTTGGTGAAGTGGAACATATCAACCACATTGCCCATGAGCGGAGCCGCATAGCCTTGGCCATTGAGCAATGCTTTGCCGAAGTACATGGTGTAATCACCAATTTCAGGGTCATAGGTGGAGCCGCGGTCGAACAACAATCCGTACACTGCACTGTCGATGATATTGCCCAGAGCACCGGCAATGATGAGCGAGACACAAATGATATAACCGGTGTGGGCTTTTTGACGAATCAGTTTCACGAGGTACCATGAGATGCCCGTTACCACAAGGATGCGGAAGATGCTCAGCACGAGTTTGCCCGATTGCCCCGGGAGCATCCATCCGAAGGCCATACCGGGATTTTCTACAAACTGCAAATCCAACCATCCGGGAATAAGCGTCACGCTCTCACCGTAGTGAAAGTTGAGCTTTACCCATAGTTTCAACCATTGGTCGAGAACCAGTACAGTAAAAATGGTTAGAAGTGCTTTTTTCAATTCTATCGGCATAAAAAATGAAGATTGAACATTGAAAATTACCGAGTCCAACCTCTAAAGCAATCTTCAATATTCAATCTTCGGTGCTGAATGGGATTATTGCATGTTCTTGGCTTCGATGCTGAGTGTAGCATGAGGCACAAGACGTAAGCGTTCTTTAGGAATCAATTTGCCGGTGACGCGGCAGATACCGTAAGTTTTGTTTTGAATACGAAGAAGAGCGTTCTCAAGGTTGGTGATGAACTTCTCCTGACGGCTGGCCAATTGAGCAAGTTCTTCACGGTTCATGGTCTCGCTGCCATCTTCCATCATTTTGAAAGTAGGAGAAGTATCGTCAGTTGAGTTGTCGCTCTCATGTGAAAGAGATTTTCTCAATTCTTCCAAATCAGCTCTTGCTTGCTTCAACTTTTCATTGATCAACTCTTGGAATTCTTTTAATTCCTCATCAGAATATCTTTCTGCCATACTACTCTCTTCCTTCTTCTCTTCTTTTACAGGTTGTACTACAGTTTTTGGAGCAACAGCAGTTGGTTTTTCAACTGCGGTTTGCTTTTTGGTTTCCTCCACTTGTTTTGCAACAGTTGCCGGTGTTGGTTGGATGGTTTCCACCGCAGCTGTTTTTGGAGTTTCAACCACAGGGGCCGGAGCAGCAGCTTTTTTGGCTACCGATTTCGTTACCGGCTTAGCGGCTTTTTTGACCACCGGTTTGGCAACCTTTTTCGCAACAGACTTAGCCACTTTCTTGGCTACCGGCTTCGCTACTTTTTTTGCCACTGGCTTTGCCACTTTCTTAGCAACCGGTTTGGATACTTTTTTAGCAACGGGTCTAGCTACCTTCTTAGCTACCGATTTAGCCGTTTTTTTAGCAACCGGCTTAGCAACCTTTTTCGCTACTTTTTTAGCTACCGGTTTGGCTACTTTCTTGGCAACCTTTTTCACAACAGGCTTAGCCACCTTTTTTGCAACTTTCTTCGCTACCGATTTGGCCGCTTTCTTCTCCGCAGCCTTTTTTGCTACGGGCTTAGCCACCTTCTTAGCTACTTTCTTTGCAACAGGTTTTACCGCCTTCTTAGCCACTTTTTTAGCAACTTTCTTAGCGGCCGGTTTGGCTGCCTTTTTCGCTACTTTTTTAGCTACAGGTTTCGCTGCTTTCTTCACCGCCTTTTTAGCAGTTTTTGCTGTTTTAGAAGGTTTTGCAGCTTTTTTGATCACTTTTTTTGCCATGTTGTTTCTGGTTTATCCAAGTTTTGTTAGCGTAATCTGAGTAGTTATTCCCTCTTCTATTTCAACGGTGTGTCCGTCAGTTAACGAACTCACCAGTTCCAGTTCGTCCGCTAAAATTTGCGCGCGAATATATTCTGAATTTGTTCGAACTGCTTGATTGAATTGAGGATGTTCTTGAATCTTCACTCGAATTTTATCAACGACATCGAATCCCAACTCTTTTCTGAGGTTCTGAATGCGGTTCACAAATTCTCTTGCAATTCCCTCTTGGCGCAGGTCTTCGGTGATGGTTACATCAAGCGCGACTGTGAGCGCACCGTTGTTTACCACTTTCCATCCGGGAATATCCACCGGAATGATTTCCACGTCTTCTCTCACGAGCTCAATGGGTTGGCCTTCAACCTGAATGGTATAAGAGCCGTTTTGTTCCACGCCTTTGATGATGTCTTGCGGATGCTCAGCGGCAAAGGCTTGCACGGCTTTCATGTGCTTGCCGCATTTCTTACCCAATGTTTTGAAATTGAGCTTCAAATTCTTGACAATCTGAGCTTGAGACTCGTCCACAAATTCGAGCTTCTTCACATTGGTTTCAGCGAGAATCAGTGATGAAACGGCCTCAATGCGTGCCTTATCCTGCTCGTTGAGAATTGGGATGCGGATGGATTGTAACGGTTGACGCACACGGATATTTTCCTTCTTGCGGATGGAAAGTACCATGGATGAAATTTCTTGTGCGAAGGCCATTTGCTCCTCCAATACGAGGTCAATCACTTTCTCATCGGCTTTGGTGAGATAAGAAAGATGAACGCTGTCGTGTTTCAGCGGAGTGTTGTTTGCCTTTGCTTTATCGCGCACGCAGTCGGTGAGGTTTTTATACAACCACTCGGAGAAGAACGGAGCATATGGAGAAGCAAGCTGAGCCACTGCCACGAGGCATTCATACAAGGTTTCATAAGCCGCTTTCTTGTCGGCATTCATGGCACCTTGCCAGAAACGCTTACGTGAAAGGCGCACATACCAGTTGCTCAAGTGCTCATCAACAAAGTTCTCGATAGCGCGCGCAGCCGGAGTTGGATTGTAATTATCCAACTCTTCCGTTACGAACTTCACAAGGCTGTGAAGCTTGGAGATAATCCAGCGGTCGAGCTCTGAGCGTTCAGCCACCGGGGTGATATTTTGTTCATCAATTACAAATCCATCGATATTGGCATAGATGGAGAAGAATCCATAGGTGTTATAAAGCGTACCGAAAAATTTGCGCTGCACCTCGGTGATACCTTCGATATCAAACTTGAGGTTGTCCCAAGGTTGGGCGTTGGTAATCATGTACCAACGTGTAGCATCCGGGCCGTATTTGGAGATGGTCACAAATGGATCCACGGCATTGCCCAGACGTTTGGACATTTTGTTGCCGTTTTTGTCCAATACCAATCCGTTGGAGATAACATTCTTATATGCCACGCTATCAAAGCACATGGTAGAGATAGCATGGAGGGTATAGAACCAGCCACGTGTTTGGTCCACGCCTTCAGCGATGTAATCCGCAGGGAAAGCCTTGCGTTCATCGATGAGTTCTTTGTTTTCGAATGGGTAGTGCAATTGGGCATAAGGCATGGAACCACTGTCGAACCAAACGTCAATCAAATCGCTCTCGCGCATCATCTTCTTGCCTGATGGTGACACAAGAACAATCTCATCTACATAGGGCTTGTGAAGATCGAACGTGTTGTAGTTCTCTTTAGAGAAATCATTTGGTTTAAAATCTGCCAATGGATTTTTAGACATAAATCCTTTAGCAACAGACTTTTCAATCTCGCTCTTAAGTTGTTCCACACTGCCTATGCAGATGGCTTCTGTTCCATCTTCAGTGCGCCAGATAGGCAATGGAATGCCCCAGAACCGCGAACGGGAAAGGTTCCAGTCGTTGGCATTCTCGAGCCAGTTGCCAAAGCGACCTGTTCCGGTAGCCTCAGGCTTCCAGTTGATGGTTTTATTGAGCTCCACCATTCTGTCACGCACTTCAGGAATTTTGATAAACCAAGAATCCAATGGATAGTAAAGAACCGGTTTATCCGTGCGCCAGCAATGCGGATAATTGTGGGCGTATCTTTCTTTTTTGAAAAGCTTGTTTTCGTTTTGAAGTTTCAAAGCAATGCGCTCATCTACACTCAAATACTTGAGTTTTGAGGTATCTGCAATGAATCCCGCAAGACGTTCTTTTTGTTTCTCTAATTCAACTGCTTTTTCTTCCTCACTATAATAATCTTCTTTGACGAATTCTTCGCCATAGAGGAACACATCATCTTTCACGACTGGCGAGAAGCGGCCGCGCTTATCAACGAGCGTCAATGTGCCGATACCGTTTTGCTTAGCCACACGGAAGTCATCTGCACCAAAGGATGGCGCGATGTGCACGATACCTGTACCATCTTCCGTAGTAACAAAATCGCCTATGACGATGCGGAATGCATCGCCATCTTCCGGTTGTGCAAATGGGAGCAACTGCTCGTAGCGGATGCCATCCAAGTCAGAGCCTTTTAATTCGCTTATAACTGCAAAAGGAATGTTTTTATCTCCTGCTTTATAATCGTCAAATGAGAGTTCTGCATTCTTGGGGTTGAAGTATTTGCTCATCAAATCCCTCGCGAGAATCACATGTACCTGCTGACCGGAGTAAGGATTAAACGTTTTCACAAGTACGTATGTGATGTCTTTTCCCACCGCCAAAGCGGTATTGGAAGGCAAGGTCCATGGAGTAGTGGTCCAAGCGAGTGCAAAGACATCACCTGCTACATCGAACTTGTGTTCTTTAAGTTTGAACATTGCCACGGCACTGAGGTCTTTCACCTCGCGGTAGGCACCCGGTTGGTTGAGCTCGTGGGAGCTGAGACCTGTACCCGCAGCAGGAGAGTAAGGTTGAATGGTGTATCCTTTGTACAACAAGTTCTTATTGAAGAGCTGTTGCAACAACCACCAAACGCTTTCAATGTACTTATTATCATAGGTGATATAAGGATCGGTCATATCCACCCAATAGCCCATGACGCGTGTGAGTTCTTCCCACTTATCGGTGTATTTCATGACCTCCTTGCGGCAGGCCTTGTTGTATTCTTCAACGCTGATTTTTTTACCGATATCTTCTTTGGTGATACCGAGTGTTTTTTCCACGGCCAACTCGATAGGCAATCCATGCGTATCCCAACCGGCTTTGCGCTTTACTTGTTTGCCTTTCAAGGTTTGATAGCGGCAAAAGATGTCTTTGATGGTACGCGCCATCACGTGGTGAATACCGGGAAGGCCATTGGCACTTGGAGGTCCTTCGAAAAACACAAACGGATTTGCCTCATCCCGTTCTGATACCGAACGTTCAAAGATTTTTTCTTTTTCCCAGAAAGCACTCACTTCATTGGCAATCTGTGGAAGGTTGAGTTGTTTGAATTCTCTATATGGTTGAGCCATGGGCTGAATATTACTCTATTAAAAAAAACGGTGCGCGAAGATAGTGTTTTCAGAGGGGATGACGGCAGGCTCGTAGCTTAATTAAATAATTGAATCTGAGCACCTGAAAATATTTTTTTATGATTCTTTAAACCTTTTTGCCTCATCCCCAGTACAAGCACCTGAAAGCAATTAAAAATTGAAAACAAGCAATCTAACCGACTTTAAAGGAAAATTGAATAACCCCAATTTTTTAATTCATTATCAAAAGGGTTAGCCCCCCTCTGACAGTGAATTAACCTATTGGCCAAAATTTTTAAACCATCAAGCGAAAGCATATGATGACCTCTACCCTCGGTTTTAGTGCAAACTCTCTAAAAAGATTTGCAGCTTATTTATCTCTCACCTTGAGTGCAATTATCTGCACCACCACGTCCTATTCTCAGTTGACGGTGAATGAATCCGCACCGGATACCACGATGCAGAACCTCATTCAAGGCAACGGAGTAACCATTACCAGTTTCTCTGTGACAAAGGGAAAGGACAGTCAGGTTTCATCCTTTTCAAACAATCCAGTTGCTGGCAACCCGCTAACGGTGACCCAAGGTATTCTGCTGTCTACAGGAGATGGACGCGATGCGGTGGGACCTAACAATAATGGTGGGAAGACCAAAGAGCACCACGTAACTTATTATGATCCCGATTTAATGGCATTGGCATCCCAAGCCATTCATGATGTGGTGATTGTGGAGTTTGACGTTATCCCGAAAACCGACACGCTGCAACTTACCTTCCAGTGGGGGTCAGATGAATATCCTGAATTCACATGTAGTCCTTATAACGATGTATTTGCGTTTTTGGTAAGTGGTCCCGGCATCTCCGGTCCATTCACCAATGGAGCAGCGAATTTCGCATTGCTTCCTGACGGAACACCGGTTTCTATCGGAACCGTAAACTCCGGTACTCCGGGGGCATCATATAGCCCTTCAGGTTGTGCCAGTCTTTCCAATTCTGCCTATTACATCAACAACCCTACCGGTAACAGCTACATACAGGCCGATGGTATCACTTCTCAGCTAAAAGTAAAAGGCGTAGTAGTTCCATGTGAGACGTATCACGTAAAGTGTGTACTTGCGGATACCTATGATGAAAAATATGACTCATGGGTGTGGTTGCAAGGTTTTGAAGCCCTCGGTCAGATGGTTACCATCACACCGAATATCACCGGCCAACAATTGGTAGAAGGTTGTAATACGGTTGAATATAAAGCCTCCCGTGTGGGGGATTTGAGCGTTCCCGTTACGGTGAACCTTACATACAGCGGTACAGCCACTTCAGGAGTAGATTACCTCAATGCTCCCGATTCAATTGCGTTCGCATCCGGTCAAAGCGAGGTTTATTTCTACATCAGCCCGGTGCTTGATGAAATCAATGAAGGTGTTGAAACGGTTATCATCACGGCAACGTGGGATATCTGCTCACAGACCATGTCAGCCGATTATCACTTTACGATATCGGACCCAACCGTAAGTATTACGTGTCCGGCCAATGTCACGGTGAATGCAGCGCCCGGCACATGTGAAGCCGTTGCTACATTCTCACCGCCTGTTGCATCAGAGGCTTGCGGCTTGTGTCCTGCTCCTGAAAGCATCAGCGGATTCACGCATATTGGAACCTATAACGGACACACCTATTTCCGCTCCAATGTCCCGATGACATGGACTGAAGCGCGCAATGCAGCCATCGACAAGGGTGCGCACCTTTTGACCATTAACTCAGCCGGTGAACAAAGTTGGATTGCATCCCAACTATCAGAGGTCATTTGGCTGGGACTCTCTGACTACCTAGCAGAAGAAAATTACGAATGGATTACAGGTGAACCACTTTCCTATACCAACTGGTGCGGCAGCAATCCTGAAAACAGCGAGGACAACGACTTCGTATTCCTAAACCCAGGAACTGGCGGTTGCTGGGACAATACAGGCAATGCTTTCACTACTCATTACTTTGTATTGGAGTATTCATGTAACCTCAC
>DATCJY010000082.1:0-54465 GCA_036562565.1 Flavobacteriales bacterium
TCAATGATGCGATAGCGGTTTCATTGTTGCGTTCCATCAATGCTTTATCAATGAAATTCGCAATGGTTTCCATGTCCTTCTCTTTAAGACCACGTGTGGTGATGGCCGGAGTTCCCAGGCGTATACCACTTGTGATAAAAGGAGATTTATCATCAAACGGAACCATGTTTTTGTTCACGGTAATATCGGCAGCAATCAATGCAGCATCGGCTTCTTTACCGGTGATATTCTTGTTGCGCAAGTCGATAAGGAAGCAGTGATTGTCGGTTCCACCGCTCACGATTTCATAACCCTTATTCATCAACGCATTGGCCAAAGCTTGTGCATTTTTCTTCACTTGTTCGCCATACGCCTTGAACGATGGTTGCAAGGCTTCGCCAAAGGCCACTGCCTTAGCAGCAATAACATGCTCAAGCGGACCACCTTGCATACCCGGGAATACACCGCTATCGAGTACTGAGGACATCATGCGCACTTCGCCTTTTGGCGTTTTCAAGCCGAATGGGTTTTCAAAATCTTTTCCCATCATGATTACACCACCGCGCGGACCGCGCAATGTTTTGTGTGTGGTAGTAGTAACGATATGGCAATGAGGAAGTGGATCATTCAACAATCCTTTTGCAATCAATCCGGCAGGATGTGAGATATCCGCCATCAAGATTGCACCTACTTCATCGGCTATGGAGCGGAAAGCAGCGTAATCCCAGTCGCGGCTGTAGGCAGAAGCACCGCAGATAATCAACTTGGGTTTTTCCTTTTTTGCAATATCGCGTACAACGTTCATGTCGATGCGGCCTGTTTCTTTTTGCACGCCATAGAAAGTGGGGCGATACAATTTACCGGAATAGTTCACTGGTGAGCCGTGTGTCAAGTGACCGCCTTGTGAAAGGTCCAAACCTAGAATGGTATCACCCGGTTTGAGGCAGGCGAGCATCACGGCACTGTTAGCGTTCGCACCACTGTGAGGCTGCACATTGGCCCATTCAGCGCCAAACAACTCCTTCAATCGATCAATAGCCAATTGTTCCACTTGGTCCACCACTTCACAACCACCATAGTATCGCTTGCCGGGCAAACCTTCAGCGTATTTGTTGGTCAATACACTGCCCATGGCTTCCATCACTTGAGGACTTACGAAGTTCTCTGAAGCGATGAGTTCGATGCCATGCATCTGGCGTTGTCTTTCTTTTTCGATTAAATCAAAAATGCTGTTGTCGCGCATGATATTTTCCTTGAATTGAGGGTGCGAAGGTAGGCCAACCTCAACCCGGAATGTTCTCCCACCACGTCTCATTGTTGAAAAACACTTTTTGTCCTCCTCTTACGTTGCATTTCTCTAAAGCACCTTTGAGGCATTCAAAACATTGTTACCCGTCTTATGGAAGAAAGCGAAATAGTTATCAAACTCGAAAACGTAGAGATTCGTCAGAAGGAGAATGTGATTCTCAAAGATGTGAACCTGGAGGTGCGCAATGGCGAGTTCATCTATCTCATCGGGAAAACCGGAAGTGGCAAGAGTAGCTTGCTCAAAACACTTTATGCCGAACTTCCATTGAAAATAGGACAAGGACAATGTTGCGGTTTCGACCTAGCCAAAATCAAGCGCAAGCAAATTCCATACTTGCGCAGAAAGCTCGGCATCGTATTTCAAGATTTTGAATTGCTCACCGATCGCACCGTGAATGAAAACCTAGAATTTGTTCTTCGCACCACAGGCTGGACTGATAAAAAAGCGATGGAAAGCCGCATGGAAAGTGTGCTGCAGTTGGTAGGCCTGGAGAACAAAGGCTATAAAATGCCGCATGAGCTCAGCGGTGGCGAACAGCAGCGTGTTGTGATTGCGCGTTCCTTGCTCAACACCCCTCAACTCATTCTGGCCGATGAGCCAACAGGAAACCTCGACCCCAAAACAAGCCTAGAGATTTTGAACTTGCTTTTGGCGATTAGCAAAGCGGGGACTGCCGTTCTCATGGCATCACACGACTACAACACGATGCGCAAATTCAGCAGCCGCATCATCGTATGCGATGACCACACCGTGCGCGAGACCACTGATATCACTCAATTTGAAAGCATTCATGCGTGATGGCTTTGGCGCTTGTTAGCATTATCATTCCCGTGTACAATGCAGAGCGTACACTGCAACGAGCTCTCCTTAGCGCCATCCATCAAACCTATCCTTTCAAGGAAATCATCGTGATTGATGGAGCCTCCACTGACGGAAGCCTTGACATCATCCGGGAATTGGGAAACAACTTGGCATTTACCCTATCTGAAAAAGACAGCGGTGTTTATAGCGCCATCAACAAAGGAATTGATCACGCCAAAGGCGATTGGATTTATATCCTTGGCGCAGATGACGCTTTTGAAAACGATGACGTTTTGCAGAAGGTCATGAATGCACGCCTGCCAGAATCAAAATTGCTCTATGGAGATGTCAAGAATGAAATGGTTTCACATCGGTTGGTTCCGTCACTCCACAAAAGTTCTTTCGGTTCGGAATTGAAATGGAAGAACACATTGCATCAACAAGGCGCATTTTATCATCGCTCACTCTTCAAACAATTTCGGTTTGATGAGCAACTCATTGTGTTGGCCGATTACGACTTTCATTTAAAACTATGGAAAGAAAACATACCGGCACAGCGTATTGATACCATCATTGCCAAATGCGAAGCGAGCGGATTGTCCAAGCAGTTTATTTGGTCGCTTTATAAAGAAGAACTCTTAATTAAGAAGAGGCGATTGTCTACGCTTCCCTATCTCATCAATCTCCCCCTCGTGGTATTAAAGTATTGGAGAAAAAAATTGTTCTGAGTGTTGGCGCAATTAAACCAAAGCACTAAAATCTTTGATGCCCATCGCTCTGCTGGTAATAAAACCTTCGCCCAAGAGGAATCCGGCAGGACGTCCCATATCCATGGCTCGGCCTTTTAGAAAATCAAAATACTCGGCACCGGAGATTGGAGTTTTAGGTTCATTGGTTTCACCGTTGTAGAACTGGCTCGAGAAACATTTGAGTGCTTCTATTTTCTTTTCCCAAAGGCCGGTAATGTCATAGACAAAATCAGGTTGGAGGTAATAATCCTGGATGTATTTGTAAACCACCTTTGGGCGCCAAGCTTGTTGTTGCTCTCCGTGATGCGAAGTGTGAATCTTGACCAAACCCGAAAGGAAACAAGCGCGCTCCACCAAAGCCGATCCGCGTCCATGATCCGGATGCCGATCGGAAGGAGCATTGCAGAGCACAATTTCCGGTCGGTATTTGCGCACCATTTTTATCACTTGGAGGAGATGCTCCTTGTCCACCTCAAAGAAACCATCCTGCATTCCGAGGTTCTCCCTTGCAGCCAATCCCATGATTTGGGCTGAGTTTTGAGCTTCTACAAGTCGCAACTCTGCACTACCACGGCTACCCAACTGCCCTTGAGTGAGATCTACCACGGCCACCTTCAAGCCTTTTTGCACACAGGAGATAACTGTACCTCCGGCACCGATTTCTACATCGTCCGGGTGAGCACCAAAGGCTAGGATATCCATCTTATTCATCGCAGGGTGTTTACTATTGAAAATGCGGGCACAAAATTAGAAAATCAAGAATCGCGATTTCGCAAATGCAAAAAACGCTAATCCATTCATCGAAAAGAACACAACATTAATAGACCATACAAACTCCTACGTCTAACTACCCGAACCAAAAAGTTATCATTAACGTTTCATTGACAAGTTTTGAAGTTTCAACAATGATATGATTGATTGTGATGATTAGATTTGCCGCCATCTTGAAAACAACGTACACGAAATATCTCGCAGCAATACTGCTATTATGCCCGCTGTTTTCACTGTCTCAAGTTGAATCAGCCATCGAGTTGATGTCTGACACAACTTCGTGGGACATTATCGAAACAGAAGCACATGTTGGAGGGGCAACCGAAGAAGAAGCAGCACAATCCGCACTGTTTTATGAAGCCAGTGCCTTGGTTCTCCTTACCGTCAATGATTCATTGATGCACATACCTGCATACGATGAGTATTGCCATTGGGACACCAAGTCGCTATTTGCACACAAAGCAGCACGAAGCAATGTCGAAAACAGAAGCATCAACTTCCGACTCGCATATGAGGAATGTGATTTCGTTTTCCCTACCAATGAAGGAATTCAGACATCACCATTCGGTCCACGTTGGGGCAGAATGCACAGCGGTCTTGACTTAGACTTGGAAACAGGTGACAATGTCTATGCGGCATTCGAAGGCATGGTGCGCATCTCACAATATCACGCTTCCTATGGAAACGTTGTGGTGATTCGTCACAGCAATGGATTGGAAACACTCTATGCGCATATGTCCCAGCGCAAAGTGAAGCCAGGTGATTATGTGGAAGCCGGATACGTCATTGGCCTTGGTGGTAACACCGGTCGTTCGTTCGGTTCTCACTTGCACTTTGAAATTCGTTACCTCGGTGAAGCCATTGATCCCAACCTCATCATCGACCCTAAAAGTCGTTCACTTCGCGATTGGGAATTCACCTTGGACAAGTCTCACTTTGATTACGTAAACATTGACCCCAAAGCACTTGCTGCCAGAAAAGGCAGTGGTGGTAAATATGTAACCGTAAAAAGTGGTGACACTTTGAGCGCGATTGCCCGCAGAAACAAAACAACTGTTGCTGCGCTTTGCAAGCTCAACAAGATTAAACAAACCACGGTAATCAGACCGGGACAAAAGCTAAGGGTATATTGATATCAACCAACAATAGAACAAAGAGCCTGCCTCCATCGAGTGCAGGCTTTTTTTATGACCAATTTATCCAAGCGTATCAACTACGACCGACATCATAAAGCTACCAAGCCAGCGTTGCAGTAACAGGATGGTGATCGGAAAGCTTTTGAGGCAATGTGCGATAATCCACGGCACGCATGCCTTTGCTATGCAGGATATAGTCAATTCGGAAAGACGGAAACACACCGATATACGTATTACCCACACCGTTGCCTGCTTCAATAAATGAGTCCTGAAGCTCACTTGTGAGTTTCTTATACGCGTAGGATACCGGGCTGTCGTTGAAATCACCACAGAGTACCACTTTATAAGGACAATTCTGAATGCTCTCCAAAATACGCTCAACTTGCTCTTCGCGTTTAACGAAAGCAGCGGTCAGACGTTTGGCGATGCGTTTACTGCCTTGCTCCAACTGTTCCTGATTGCGGTTGCCATCCACCAGTGCATAGTCTTCCGGTTTGAAACGAATGGACTGCAAATGCGCATTATAAATACGCACCGTATCCTTTCCTACTTTAATATCGGCATAGATGCAGAAATTATTCGCATCACTTGCAAACGGTACATGTCCCTTGTGAATGATGGGATACTTGGAGAAAAGTGCCACACCGAAGTATTGCTTTCTGGCCATGGCATGTGTGAAGCGCTCGTGGTAGTACTTGTTGGGCAAGAAGCGGATAAGCGTATCTCGCGTAGTAAACACCCCTTTCCTATCCGTGTGATAAAACTCTTGAAAGCAAATCACATCAGCTTGTTCCTCTTCGAGCATTTCAAAGATTTTATCGCGAATTGCAAGGGGTGATTTGCTATCATAATAACCCAACAGCCGCGCATTGTAAGTCAACAACTTCAGTGTCTGTTGTTCTTGTTTGGCTTTGTCCGGAAATGAAATTTGGAAGAAGTCTGTGAGGTGGTTGAACCCGAGCAAAACCGTTACGAGTGACACAATGATGTAACGCGGTTTCTTAAGCGACCAATATGTGATGAATGCAAAATTGACCAACAGAATAAATGGATAGGCCAATCCGAATAAAGTGAAGTACTGAAAAGTAGAAGGCTTGATGTGTGTGGAGAGATAAGACAAAACCAAAGCCAACGCTGCGCCAATGTTGAAAATCATCACCAGCCAGTTGGTTCTTGATCTGCGTTTGATTTTATTTTCTACGGAAGCCACACGGACAAAATTAAGGATTCGGTGTGCAGGGCTTTAGCTGAGTTATTCACGTCAGCCCAACCATAGCACCTTTTGAATTACAAGTAATTAAAGATTACTTCTGCGCATTTTTGAATAAAAATTCTTTCTCGCTCTTGGTGAGACTATCATAACCTGAGCGACTGATTTTGTCGAGAATTTCATCGGTTCTGCGCTCGCGCTCGCGTTTTTCCATGTTGAATTGCTCATCGGATTTCACACGGCCGGTGCGGGTTTTAGAAGATGCCTTGGAATTTTTTATCACCATCATCTTGCCAGAGATGCGTGCAAAGAATCGCGTCAATCCGGCACCGATGTCTTTACCCTTTTGTAATTGACGAGCATAGAAAAAGCCAAACAAGGCACCACCGAGATGACCGACATGGCCACCGCTGTTCACACCTGAGCGGACACTGGCTAAATCCAACAGAACAATAATCGCAGCGAGCCACATGAGCTCCATTCTAATGGCTCCAAAAAGATAAATCTCTCTCTTGGGTTGGAGGGTTGCACTGGCCACGATGATGGACATTACTGCGGCAGAAGCACCCAATACATACACACCGTGTTTGCTGCTGAAAACATCAAACGCATTCATGGCTAAGGCGAACAACACATAACCGCTGAGCCCACCCAGTATATAGAGTGCCAGTAAGCGATGACTTCCCTGAATGCTCACAAACAATTGGCCCATGAAATAAAGAGCAATCATGTTGAACAGAAAATGTCCGAACTGGATGTGCGCAAACATGTGCGTGATCAGCGACCATGGTTTAGTAAGCAAGACCATCGGGTCTGAGCTTGCAGCAAGAGCCAAGTTATCACCCAGATAAGGCATCACGGGCAATTTGAACAAGAACAAAATGAGCAGATAAATGTTGATGAGCAAAAACACGCCTACATTGATGAATAACAAGCGCACCAATGCATCACCATTTTTATAGCGTTCTTTTATTTCTCCCCAAAAAGTCATTCGTTCGAATATAGTTTACCTTTTTTCTGCCAGTATTTTAAAATGATGTATCCGAAGATCATACCACCAAGGTGCGCATAGTGTGCCACATTATCACCCGGAGCATTGCGCAATGCGAGCATTAATTCCACTGCACCATAACCAATTACAAACCACTTTGCTTTGATTGGAACCGGAATGAACATCAAGAATAATTCTGCATTTGGGAACATCATGCCATAAGCGAGCAGCAAGCCAAACAAACATCCCGATGCACCCACCAAGCCAACATTTAAAGCGATGTTCAAGTTAGCTGCCGTAGGATTGGTAAAGTTTTTTCCTTCCATCAAAGCTTCATTACCGATGAGATAGACCTGTTTCAACAAATCATTTGGCAATGCTGCACTCAATTGTTGCACCTCGATATATGTAATGAGTTGATGCAATCCGAAAGCTCCGATGCCGCACAACAGGTAGTAATTGAGAAAGCGCTTCGGTCCCCAGTAATGTTCCAATGTAGCACCGAACATATACACACCGAACATATTGAAGAAGATGTGCATGACATTACCATGCATGAACATGTGGGTGATTATCTGCCAAGGGCGAAAGTTCTCACTCTGAAAAAAATAACCAGTCATATTCAAGCTGAATGTCTCAGGCAACACTTGGCTTGCCAGAAACATAAGCACATTGATGATGAGCAGGTTCTTCGTTACTACGGGTAATCTTTCTAGCATAATTTACTTGAATTGTTGGTCCAACTGGTCCAGAGTAATATTGATCAGTGTTGGTTTGTTACGCTCTGCAACATAAGGCATAGCGCATTGCATCAGCTGGGCAACCATGTTGGACATCTCAGGGGCGGTAAGCATTTGTCCGTAACGGATGGAAGAAGAACGCGCAAATGCCCAAGCCATTTTCTCGCGTGGACTGTATTGCAAATTATCGCGTTCGTTTTTGAGTTGCTCCACAAAATCTTCCATCAATTGTTGAGCATCACTTATCGATGCATCAGCCGGCACTCCGAGTATTTCCAATCGGTTATTTTCTACTATCGAAACATCAAAGCCCAATGCACGAATATCGTCCATCTGACCTTGAATCAATGCCATGTCGGCAGGTTGCAAAGAAGCTTCTGCCGGGAAAAGCAATTGTTGCACCATTCCCTTACCTTCTTCCATCTGTCTCAAGTATTTTTCAAATAACACCCTGCGATGTGCACGTTGCTGGTCAATGAGCATCATGCCTTTGGGTGTTGTGAAGACAATGTATTTGCGGTGCAGCTGGAATGGTTGCACATCGTCTTCCAGCTCAAAATCCACAGTCGATTGTGCTACCTCTTCCTGTTCCGGAATGTATTGCTCGGTATTTACTTCCTTTTTGATTTGAAGCAAATCCTGCCAACCATCGGATCGTTCGCGCTTTTCAAACCAGCCGCTGATTACGGACTCACGCTTTGGGCGCTCATCTGTTTTGAACGGATTAAAGTCCGGATTAATGTGAACACTCGGTGGTTTTATTTCTTGCCCGGGACGCAAGGGCGTAATCGGGATGGAAGTTTCTTGTTCAAAATCGAGGCTAGGAGCAATGCTGAATCGTCCCAATGCCCTGCGCACCGCAGCATGTAGAATGGCATATATCGCGCGCTCATCTTGAAACTTAATTTCGGTTTTAGTAGGATGAATATTGATATCAATCTGTGCAGGATCGATGGTCAGATACAACAGATACAACGGGAAATGCCCATTTGGAATGAGCTCTTGAAAAGCTGTCATTACCGCATGGTGCAAGTAACTGTTTTTGATGAATCGGTTATTGATGAAGAAGAATTGTTCACCGCGTGTTTTCTTGGCTGTATCCGGTTTGCCGATAAAACCGGACACGCTGACGATATCGGTACTTTCTTCAACGGGTACCAATTTCTCATTGTAGCGTGATCCAAACACATGAACAATTCGTTGGCGCAATGAAACGGCAGGCAATGAAAACACCTCCTGCCCATTGTGGGTAAAGGTGAATGCAATCTCCGGATGCGTGAGCACTACGCGCTGGAATTCATCAATGATATGGCGCAATTCAATGGAATCGCTTTTGAGAAAGTACCTGCGAGCCGGAATGTTGAAGAACAAATTCTTCACGGCAAATGTGGTTCCTTCAGGGCACGATTCGGGCTCTTGGCGTTTCAACTTGGAGCCCTCTATTTCAATCAGTGTACCGGTCTGTGCACCCCGTAAACGTGTTTTCAATTCCACTTGTGCAACAGCCGCGATACTTGCCAAAGCCTCTCCACGGAAACCTTTGGTATGGATATGAAAAATGTCTTCAGTCTTTCTGATTTTGGAAGTGGCATGTCGCTCAAAAGACATGCGCGCATCGGTTTCACTCATACCGATGCCGTTATCCGTCACTTGTATGAGCGTTTTGCCTGCATCCTTCACAACCAGCTTGATGTTTGTGGCTTGCGCATCAATAGCATTTTCCAACAACTCCTTTACCACAGAGGCAGGGCGTTGCACCACTTCACCTGCTGCAATTTGGTTGGCAACGGCATCGGGTAAAAGATGAATTATATCAGGCATAAATAGTCACAAACGAATGCGACAAAACTAATACCGCACGGCTAGTTCACTGCGCCAACCGGGATTCTGTTTTGGATTTTTTTCAGCCTGATTTGAGCGGTATCCGCGTGGTCATGAGAAGCTCGCTCATAGCACACTGAAGATGAACGCTACATTTGCCGTCTCATATGACAAAAAAGCAAAGTAGATCAGAAGGCAAAGACAAATTGCACCCGCGCAACATCCATCGCGCGCGCTATGATTTTCCGGCACTGACTGTTTCGTGTCCTGAATTGAAGCCGTTTGTTTTTGTCAACGAGCACGGGGTTGAAACCATTCACTTTGCTGACGCGGAAGCCGTAAAGGCATTGAACAAAGCGCTGTTGCAGCATTATTACGGCATTCAATCATGGGATATTCCCAAAGGTTATTTGTGCCCTCCTATTCCGGGTCGTGCCGACTATCTCCACTACCTCGCTGATCTCCTTGCCGACTTGCCGGATGCGCCCAAAGGCGAAAACGTTTGTTGCCTGGACCTTGGAGTTGGCGCCAGCTGTATTTATCCGTTGCTCGGTCATAAAATCTACGGATGGCGCTTCATCGGCAGTGATATCGATAACCGCGCATTGCAGTCCTCTCAAAGCATCATTGACAATAACAAAGGACTGGCCGACTTCATCACTTTGCGCAAACAAAACGATGCCACCAAATTGCTCGAAGGAGTTTTAGAACCACAGGACCGTATTACGGCAGTATTGTGCAACCCGCCCTTCCATGCTTCTGCAGCCGAAGCACAAAAAGCCGCATTGCGCAAAGTGCGCAATTTAGGATATCGCAAAAAGCAATTGAACTTTGGCGGTCAACCACACGAGTTGTGGTGCGAAGGAGGAGAAGTAAAGTTCATTTCGCAATTGATACACGAAAGCAGGAAATTCAGACAGCAATGCAGCTGGTTCACCTCACTTGTTTCGCAAGAATCACATCTTGATGCGCTCTATTTTGAATTGGAAAAAGTAGAGCCCAGCGAAGTCAAAACCATCGCGATGGGGCAAGGCAACAAAGTGAGTCGCATACTTGCCTGGCGATATTGAGCATTTGAAACTTATGCGTATATCTCATGAAGCACGAGGCTTTCACGCTGCCAATTGAGCTCCTTGCGTGCACTAAGGCAATTTTGTTTCCATTGTGCATACATGGGACTTTGTAGTACTTCATTGATGCGTGCTCCGAGATAAACAGGCTCTACTTTCTCAGCCAGCGCTCCTACATTATAAGTTGTTACAATACGTCTCAACTCAGGCAAATCCGAAACCAATACAGGCGTGCCCGCATGGATGTAATCAAACAATTTGTTCGGAAGGGACAACGTGTAGTTGAGGTGCAACGGTTTGTCCAGTGACAATCCTAAATCCGCATTGGCCGTGTATTGGCGCAACTGATCGTAAGGAAGTTTGGGATATACCCACACCTTTTCCTGAAGGGAAAGTTTTTCGATGAGTGCCTTGATGTTGTCAATATCGCGACCTGAGCCGATAATCAGCAAAAGGGCATTATCCACGTATTGCATGGCTTGTACCAATTCCACGCCACCTCTGTCCGGGTCGATATAGGCACCTTGCAAAAGCAATATCTTTTTGTTGGTCGGCAACCCCAATTCTTCACGTGATTGAATGGAAGACAACGGTTGAAGTTCGGCAATGTTTCTCACCACTTTCACATGCACACCGTACTTCTTTGAATAGATATCGGCAATCGATTGATTGACGGTGTAAACATCCTTGAGCTTTGGAAAAATCATGCGTTCGATGGCAAGCCACACATTCTTTTGAAAGGTGCGCCCGGTGAGTCCTTCAGCCTCGGTAAAATACTCATGGCTGTCATAAACCAAACGCTTGTTGCGCAAACGGCTTACCAGATAAGCCGGCAGCAATGTATCAAGGTCATTAGCAAGGATGACATCTGTTTGCTTGAACAACAGATAAAAGAACAGGCGAAGATTGAGAGCAGCATAAAACAATGCTCCTTTGGAGAACCACAACCGAAAGCGCTTGATTTCATAAGGTCGCTCAAATGGCTGACTGCCTTTCATCATGCGGCCTACAAGTGTAATTTCATATTGCAATGACAGCAAGGTCTTGCACACTTTTGCTACACGTTGGTCGTGTTGCAAATCATTGCTCACCAAAACGGTAATGTGTCTTTTCTTCTCCAATGAACTCATGAACGGTATCAAGTGGTGCGCATGCGGTCACGAAACTCTTTGAGTACTTTCTTGGTGTATAGCGGAAACTCTGCGTTCATCATCCAGCCGAAGTAACCACTGTCGCGCTGCAATACTTCCGCCACAGGGACATTCTTGTATTTACCGAAGTTGAAAACAGGGACATCATTCTCGTTGTACACAATGTGTCCGGCCATATCGAATTTCTTCTTGCGCTCACAGAAGTTGTGGATTGCCTCCATATCGTTTACGATTGGCACATAGCGTGTTCCGTCTTTGTCCTCCACCTCGGTGTCCTTATAGCGATCAAGCATGGCCGTGAATACCTCGTAAGTAGCCATGGCATCAGGCAATGCTTCATGCGCATCCTCCAATGTTTTACCGCAGTAAAACTTATAAGCGGCCTTAAGATTGCGTTGCTCCATGAGGTGGAAGATCACCTGCACATCAATCAAGTTGCGACCTTCCAAGTTGAAGTCCACGCCCACCCTTAAAAACTCTTCAGCAAGCATGGGAATATCAAAGCGGTTGGAGTTGAATCCGGCCAAGTCGCAATCAAACAAAAACTTGAACAACTTGGGAGCAAACTCAGCAAAAGTTGGAGCATCTTTTACATCCTCATCATAAATCCCGTGAAGCAAAGATGACTCAATAGGGATAGGCATCTCCGGATTTATAAGCAACCGATTAGCCTTACCGCCTTGAGCCGGCCACGTAGTGATGGAGCCATCGGGCATTACTTTAACAATCGCTATTTCCACAATGCGATCTTTTCCGATATCGGTACCGGTAGTTTCTAGGTCAAAGAATGCTATCGGCTTCTTGAGGTTGAGTTTCATGAAAAAATTATTATTTGTGTTCCGCTTATACTAAATCATTTTCTACCTGCGTTTCTCTAATACAGAGTAGCGGTCAGTGATTTCTAGCTGACCCGAGGGTAGCAAAAAGAAACCCCCGGACGGGATGTCCGAGGGGTTTCTATTTTATTATGCTCTCTTGAGGTCAGAAAGGACATCAGTTTTCTTAACCTTGAGCTTTAATCTTGATGTATTGATACTGCTCGTAAATCAGACGATTCTTCTGAGCATCTTTCTCATACTTCTTACCTTGTACGAGCTCAATAGGTGGAGCGAACGTATAATCCACTCCTTCCTTATATCCATACTTCGCAAGTTCTTCTTTTACTTGATCACGCGCGGTTTTATTGCGCCAAGCGGCAAGTTCTTGGTTGCTCTTAAACTTGGAAGAAGGAACTGTTGACGCGCTGGATTCAACCGTAATCACCGGTTTTTTACCAAGTTCAATAATCTTCTTCACGTCAGCGATAAAGGCAGTGAATTGCTTTTCTTCTACACCGAACTCGTGGAAGTCATAAACGAAGTAGCGAGAGAACTGAGCAAAGTGCAATGCTTCAATGTATTCTCTGTTGATTGGTGCTTTTGGGTCATAACCGAATTCAGACGGCTGTTGGGTAGTTGCAACCGGCTTTTCTTCCACTTTCTCTTCAACAATAGGAGCCGGTTTCTCGGCTGGAATCATTGTTACAGGAACAAGGAATACTTCGCGCTCGATTTCCTGGAAGCTGCTTTCACAAGGAACATTGATATCATCATCCTTGATTTTATCGTTCCCCTTCATGTACTCGATATGGTAACTGGTACATGGAGCGAGAATAGCCAAGTAACCGCCATCGCGTTTGCGAGGTTTGTACTCGGTTACTTCACCACTCTTATTATTGGTAACAAGGATGCGGATATCATCCGGTAATTCTTCACCTTCAGGAGCGATGATGAAACCTTTAAGAACAGCCATTTGGTTCTCGTTCTTTACATCCGGCATATCCACAAGGTAAATGTCTTTCAAACCATAACCACCATCACGAGCGGAAGAGTAATAAGCTCTACGGCCATCGGCCATTGGAACAAAGAACACATCATCATCCACAGTATTCAATGGGTAGCCCATGTTTACAGGCTTGCTCCACTCACCATCTTCACCCAAGGTAGAATAGAAAATATCGAAACCACCCATGGAGTTATGTCCTTTGGAAGCGAAGTAAAGTGTTTTACCATCCGGTGTGAGGAAAGGAGCATCTTCATCATAAATGGTGTTGATGGTGTTGCCTATGTTGAGTGCTTTACTCCACTCACCGTTTGGCAACTTCACGCAACGGTAAATATCTCTCTTGCCATAACCACCTTCTCTGTCGCTCACGAAGTAAAGTGTGTTACCATCAGCTGAAATAGTGGCGTGAGTTTCCCAAGCCGGAGTATTGATATCGGAACCGAGCAATACAGGTTCACTCCAGGTTTCACCGATGAGTTTACTTTCCATCAGCTGACCATCGCCATAGTTGTCACGATAGATGAACAACGTCTGACCATCGGGTGATACGCTGATAGTAGCATCGTGTGCATCGGAGTTGAGGTTCAGGATTTCAGGCTCGGTCCATACACCTTCTTCATTCTTGAACGATACGTATACGTCCTCTTTGTATTCACCTGTATCCAGGTCGCGAATGGAACTGTTGGAAGAGTCCGGGCGCAATCTTCTACTGGTGAAGAAGAGGGTACTTTCATCCAAAGACAATACAGGACCAAAGTCGTTGGTTTCTCCGTTGATAACCGGTCCAACGTTGGTGATGATGTAGTTCTGTGGATTGGCCATTTGGCGCTTGGCTTCCTCTGCCATCTCCAACTCGCGTGCTGCAAGGCTATGGAGTGCGTGTTTCTTGTTCAAAGAAGACTGAAGCTTCTTGAAGCTTTCAATGGCATTATCAAGTTGTAGGTTCAGAGCTTGCGCTTTACCCAAATAATACAACGCATCCACCGGGGCGCGTTTTTCTTTGGGATCATAAGGGTCATAATTCTTCGTGAATTTCTTCACTGTAGCAGCTTCCAAATATTGCAATGCATCGTTTTTGGAGTTGGGCGATTGTAACAAGCAATACCCCAGCTTATAGTTGATATTGGCATTGTTGGGATCGTACTCCAAAATTTCCTTCCACGCACTGATGCTTTGAGTCCAAAGCTTCTCCTCCATGAGTTTGTTGGCTTCCAAAAACTTGGCGGTATAGTCAAAACGAGGAGTTGGCGAGATAAAGGAAGACAGCACCAACAGAAATACGGGCAGGAAAAGGCCCACCGAAAGCTGTTTTTTCATTAGCATAAAAGGTAAAATCTAATGCGCACTAATTGTTTTACGTGCGCAAGATAGCGAAGCAACAGCTTTAACGACAAATAAATAGAGAAGTGGTTTTTAAGCCTCTCTGTTGATATCCCATGCCTCGAGATAATCAGCCACTCTGCGCACGAAGCTTCCACCCAATGCGCCATCCACCACGCGGTGGTCATAGCTGTGACTCAAGAACATCATGTGGCGGATACCAATGAAGTCACCACTTGGAGTCTCAATTACAGCAGGCTTTTTACGGATAGCCCCCACAGCCATGATAGCCACCTGAGGTTGGTTGATGATAGGAGTGCCCAACACGTTACCAAATGTTCCCACGTTGGTCAAGGTGTAAGTACCACCTGAAATCTCATCCGGAGTAAGCTTGTTGGCGCGTGCTCTCTCGGCAAGGTCGTTCACCTTCTTGGCAAGACCAACGAGGTTGAGCATATCGGCATTTTTAATAACCGGAACAATCAGGTTACCACTTGGCAAAGCGGCTGCCATGCCGATATTGATGTCACCTCTTTTGATGATTTTATCACCATCTACCGAGATGTTGATCAATGGGAAATCTTTGATAGCCTTCACAAGTGCTTCTATGAAGATTGGTGTGAAGGTCAATTTTGTTCCGTGTTTCTTTTCGAATTCTTTCTTCACCTTCTCTCTCCAAAGCACGATGTTGGTCACATCAGCTTCCACGAATGAAGTAACGTGAGGAGAAGTGTGCTTACTCATCACCATGTGTTCAGCAATGAGTTTGCGCATGCGGTCCATCTCCATGATTTCATCATTAGGTCCGATGGCGACAGCAGATTTTGATTTAGCCGGAGCTGTAACCGGTGCAGCAGACGTTGCTGCCGGAGCAGGAGACGCTGCGGGAGCAGGAGCTGCAGCAACTTTGCTACCGCGGTTCTCCACATAGCTCAAGATATCGTTCTTCGTCACGCGACCGTTTTGGCCTGTTCCTTTGATGGAGGCCAATTCTTCCGCGCTGATGTTTTCTGCCTTTGCAATGTTTCTCACGAGAGGTGAATAGAATTTTCCATCCGGTCCGGATTTTAGAACCTCAGCAGCCATAGGCTCTGCCATTGCTGCTGCGCTTACAGCCTCTACTTTTGCAGGAGCCGGCTCAGCGGCCTTAGGAGCTGCAGCAGGAGCGGGAGCTTCACCTGCACCGATGCCGATGATAGCAATAGGTTGTCCAACCTGCACAACATCACCATCATTTACTAGGCGTTTCAACAGGATACCGTCTTCAGGAGCCGGTACCTCGCTATCGACTTTATCAGTAGCAATTTCAACGATTGGCTCATCTGCTTTCACAGCATCACCTTCGTTTTTCACCCACTTGATGATCGTAGCTTCTGCTACACTCTCGCCCATTTTGGGCAGTAATAATTCTATCTGGGACATTGACAGATGGATTCTTTGTTTTTAAGGCCGCAAATTTAGCAGGATTGCACGACTCTGGAGTGCGAAAAACCAAATCGATGGGATTTATAAAACAGCTTGTGGACAAACAATTGAAAACCAAAATCGAAGAGCTATGCAATATCATTGACGGATATGTTATCCTCCTTTTTGAATACTGTGGGCAGCCGGCAAATAAAAAAGGCCCGCAGCATGGCTGCGGGCCTCATATTTTCTGAATCCACTCCATCAACGCTTGGCATTGGCTTGCCAAGTGCGATATCCTTCTATACCGCAGCGGAGCCATTTTGCATATTCTTCAGCGTCTTTGTTGTATTTCTCAATCGGTGCAAGCAAATCTCCATCCGGAGAGACGATGGCATACATTGGTTGGGAGTTATCATTAAATGTTTCCGTTTGCAGGGTTGCCCATTTGTTACCTACGGTTCGGATTCGCTTCTTGCGACCATCGCGTGTGGTGTACACAAATTGTTCTTCTTTAGGAAGTTCCACACCCTCGTCCACATAAAGCGATACCATCACAAAATCATTTTCAAGCAACGGGCGAACCTGCTCTGTTGGCCATACATTGTCCTCCATAGAACGGCAGTTCACACAAGCCCAACCGGTAAAGTCAATGAACACCGGTTTGCCTTCTTCTCTGGCCGCACGCAAACCTTCTTCCAAATCGTGGTACATTTTGAATTCCGGTTTGTACTCATAGACGCTGTAAGATTTGGGCGGTGGGAAACCACTTAGAAATTTGAACTTGTTCAAATCAGACGGAGGCATGATACCCGGCACGAGTCGCAACGTGAAGAGCGCAACGGCAAGGGTGAAGCCCATTTTGAACTTCGACATGGTTTTAGAACCTTGGCCGGGCTTGAACTTGAACATTCCCAACAGATAGAGTACCCACAAAATTCCTATCAATACCCAAGCAGCGAAGAAGACTTCGCGCTTGATGATGCCCCATTGCTGCACCAAGTCGGCCATAGAAAGGAATTTAATCGCCAAGGCTACTTCAATGAATCCTAGTGAAACTTTGAAGTCGTCCATCCAGCCTCCTGACTTAGGCAGTTTTTTCAGCAGACTTGGGAAAGCCGCAAAAACACCAAACGGGAATCCCAATCCGATACCGAAACCAATCATCGCAGCAGAAATGCGCGCGGCCGGAAGTGAAAGCTGCATACCCAGAAACGAGTATAGTCCTTGAGCACTTTGGCCATAGATACTTCCAATCACACTGCCCAAAATAGGACCGGTACATGAGAAAGAGACAATGGCCAATGTAAGGGCCATGAAGAATATTCCCACCATACCACCAATGTCGGATGCACTGTCCGCTTTGTTGGCAATGCTGCTAGGCAGGCTGATTTCATAGTAACCGAAGAAAGAAATGGCGAATACTATGAAGACAACAAAGAAGAATAGGTTGAGCCATACATTGGTAGAAATGTTATTGAGTATCTCTGGGTCAACATTCTTGGTAAGGTGGAATGGTAATGACAACAAGAAATAAATCAACAGAATGAAGAAGCCGTAAAGAATCGCATTGCGCTTGCCTTTATTCCCTTCAGAACCTTTTGTGAAGAAGCTCACAGTAAGTGGAATCATAGGGAATACACAAGGAGTAAGCAACGCCAGCAATCCACCCAAAAGACCAAAGATGAAAATCATCCACAGGCTGTGGTTTTCCTGCACCACACCACAATCGTTGACGGGCTTGGTGAGATCTACATTGGCCATGATGAATGGGTCGTTCTCACGTGCCAATTGCACAGATGCTTCATCGGCAAGCGGGTCGTATTGGTATGCTTTGCCATTCTTCAAATCAAATTTGAAGTAAACATCATCACCGGGCATACAACCTTCATGATTGCATATCATGTATTTCACAGTACCCGTGATCACAGGCATATTTTGGGAGGTAGCCTGTACCCGTTGTGTGAATTGTGGAGAACCTTCGTGGTAATCCACATTCATAAGGAAGCCGGTATCATATTTACGCAAAGGCTTTGGCTCGGTAGGTTTGCCAATGAACTGATAGCCTTCACCTGCTAGAAATTCGATGGTCGTAGGAATAGGACCTTCATTGCTTTCAAGCTCTTGAGCATAGATGTGCCAGCCGTCAGCAATATTGGCTGTGATCACCAAATCGAAGATGTTTTCCCCAACAGGCTCAATGGCAAACGACCATGAAGTTGGATTCAGCAGGCCTTCGCTAGTCTTCTGTAAAGCCGATTCGGTACCGGCCACTTCTTCTTCAACCTTACTTACTTTCACTTCATCATCAGTTGGAGCAACGGCAACTGAAGTTGTCGGTGCATAGGTCAGCTCAAAAAACTCTGGATCCGGAAAAATACATTGCTTCTCATCGCAAGCCATGTATTGTAACTCTCCGGTGATTTTAAAGGGCTTCCTTGTCAGAAGTTTGATACGCTGTATGAAGGTCGCTTCATCCTCAAAGTAATTGAGCTCACCATCGAATTGTGGGTCATAGTGCTTGATGTACTTACCTTCTTTTACTCCGCTTACCAATGTAAAGTCCTTCGACTTATCGAGTTGTAGCGTAGTAGCAATCGGGGCAATATCCAAAGGCTTGTCCGACACTTTGGTAGCATAGACGTGCCAACCTTTATCAATTTTTGCTTGGGCCACTACTTCTGCTTCCTCATCACTGACACTGCGAATGGAAAATGTCCATTTTACAGGTGTCAGGATTTGAGCGGGGGCATGAACAAGGGCGATGCTCCAGAGAATAAGAACACTCAATAATCCACGAAGTTGTAGTCTCATATTTCTAACGAAAAATATATCGAACAAATTTAGCCGGAAGCATTGCAAACATTAGCTCCAATAGCCAATACTATTGGAATTCCATATTCTTAATACTCCTTAAAAAATTGGATGGCCCGGGTCTAGTCAATCAATAGCTTGTGTACGTTGATTGACTGGCCTTCAGCAATCTGGACGATATAACTTCCTTTTGCCAATGCCGGCAAATCCAAATATTGATTCACTCGGAAAGCATCATTCGCATAGCAGAGACTTCCCATGGAATCGAAAATTTTAACGGATACAACCTCTTGGTTATCGGAAGAAATGAGGATTCTGTCCTTGGCAGGATTTGGATAAATCGCATAACGAGGTCGCTCAATTTGTGCAATGCCCACAACCATATCAGGGTCATGTGTTACAGTGCCGTTACCATTTGTTATCCATTGATTTGGGTCTACTTTAAATCCGGTGATATTGCCGGGGCACCATACCAAATGTTCGGTTTCGTTGGCATCAATGAAAAGACGAACAAGCATATCCCCTTCTTCACGTTCCACCTTGATGTCTACAGGTGTTTTGTAGAGCGGGTTATCAGGATTGTTGGTTGTTTGTAGAATGCGCAGGGCGAGATAAGTACCGTTGGAATTCCATGTGATATTAAAAGTAGGTGCACCACCTTTGTAATACCATTGGTTGAAAAAATCTTCCAAATCCATTCCTGTAGTGTTCTCCATCACGGCTTTAAAGTCTGTAGCATAAGCCGTACGGCCACCAAATTCGGTGAGGTAGTTTCTGATTCCTTCAAAGAACAATTCATCGTTGTTGATGTGATAACGCAAGGTGTTGATTACCATGGCCGCTTTTCTATAATACAATCCGGGGTTACCGAAAACAGACAACAAGTTGGTTGTATCAAGTGCTGCCCCATATACAGGAGATGTAGTGGTATTATCAGTAAAGAAGCTCATGCGAGCTGTATTAGCACTTTCGGCATTAGGAGCGGTGAACTCTGCATACACCGATTCTGCCCATGTGGACAAACCCTCGCTGAGCATCACATCTTTCCATGAAGCGCAACCGACATGGTTACCGAACCATTGGTGAGCAATCTCGTGGGCATCCACTCCACCATTGGAAGCAATCAAGGTCTGGTTCTCTATTCCGCCTGAAAGATTCACTTTAGCAAATCCCAATTTCTCCTCATAGAAAGGATACAAACCAAACAAATCGCTATACACTTGAAGGATGTTCTGAGCCTCCTCAGGAACATAACCGTAGTAATCCAAACGCAAAGAATCTGTTCTACCTACCGGGTGCCAATACTCTGTGACTTCTTCAAATGAAGTCACCACGAAAGCAATCAAATAGAAATTGATGGGGTATTTTGATTTCCATTCCCAGCGCTTGTTTTCACCCAGGTCCACCACATTGGTCAACACACCATTGGCGATACCGCGGTCAGCAGCGGATGTGGTCACGTAGAACCATGAAGAATCGGCAAGGTCTGTAAGGCTTTGCTTGCATGGCCACCAAGTATTAGAGTTATAAGGAGGACTGGCTGAGAATTTACCCAAGTTACCACTGAAGAAACCGGAGTTGTTGACCAAGTTAGAAATTACCGGTGTACCATGATAGTACACACGCACGTCCACCATTTGGTTTTGTAGTGCAGGTGTTGTGAGTAAAACATTCAATTCACCGTTGGAATGAGTGAATGGTGTATTGACAAAATCTCCGTTATCGATAGCCACCATTACCGAGTCCACCGTGAGATTAGCAACCAACTCAAGAGCAAAAGTGTCGAGCTCATTCACGAGGCACTTGGCCCTGGTGAGTGCATTACCGCTGATGTTATTGTGTGCTTTCTGTATTTCAAGGTCCAACCAATAGAAAGTCACATCGTATTGATTCATGCGAGCGATGTGTGCTGCAGAAGGAACACCGGCATAAGAAAAAATGCCTGCAAAAAGAAAAACAACGAGTGTTACTGAGCGATAAAATCGTGTCATATAAAATTATTTTGACTTATAAGGATGCCGAAAATAAGCCTCTCGAAAAAACAGGCTTAATCACAAATCGGGGGATACACCCTAAAATCATTTAACACGCCATGGTACGCGCTGCAAATTGGTACTCAATGCCTGTCAAAATCCACCACAATGCGCTCTGATGTAGGCACTGCCTGACAAGTAAGGATATAGCCGGCTTCCACTTCACCCGGCTCAAGAGCATAGTTGACACGCATTGGTGCGGTGCCTTCGCTCAGGTGCGCACGACAGGTACAACACATTCCTCCCTTGCATGAGAAAGGAATGTCCATACCGCTTTTTTGAGCAGCGTCCAAGATTGGCGTGCCATCCATCGGCATGTAGAAATTGCATTCATGCCCATCATAAATCACGGTAACAGCGCAACGCTGACCGGTATGCTGAACAGTTTCGGCCGCTTTAACTTCCTCTTCGGCAGGTTTTGCTGCCGGTTGTCCCGGAGAAGCAAATAGCTCAAAGTGGATTTTTTCCGGTGCCATATTTTTCTCTTTGAGATAATCCGTAATCAAACGAATCATCGGCTCAGGACCGCAGACAAATGCTTCGTCCACCATATCCAACTGTATGAATGTACGGCAGAACTTGTCCAGTTTCTCACGGTCGAGTCTTCCGGAAAACATATCCACTTCATTGGGTTCATCATCGAGCACATGAAAAAGTCTGAAACGTCCGAGGTAGGTATCTTTTAAATCCTCAAGTTGTTCTCTGAAAATGATGGAGCCAAATTGGCGGTTGGCATAAATCATGGTCACCGTACTCTTTGGCTCTTCCACCAACACGCTTTTTGCAATGGAAAGAATTGGAGTAATGCCACTGCCACCGGCAAAAAGCAAATATTCCTTTTCATTGTCGGGATGAAGCGGAGTAGTGAACATCCCCATCGGGGTCATCACCAGCATCTCATCACCTACTTTCAAATGCGTATTGATCCAGTTGGAAAATTTACCGTGAGGCACCGCTTTCACAGCCACGCGCAATTCGCCCTCATGAATTCCACTGCACACCGAGTAAGACCTGCGCACATCTTCACCATTAATCATCTGGCGTAAAGTCAGATACTGGCCTTGTTTAAAACGATATAGATCTTTGAGTTCGTCAGGTACTTCAAAGGCCACAGATACTGCGTCTTTCGTTTCGCGTCTTATGTCTTTTACTTTCAGGGCGTGAAATTTGGGTCTCATACATTTATATCAGAGGCGGTAAAAATAACCGATACATTCGTTCATCGATTTTAGCGTAAAATTGCAACTAACAATTACATCAGAGGATTGAAAACGGAATGATTTTGCTCATAGGGCATCTTCCCATTGGTCTGCACATTTGTACAGCCGATGATTATTCAATCATCTCCAAAAAAACAACCATCAGAAAAGCATGGAAAGTCAAGAAGCATTGGATCGCTTTCAACAATATGTGGATGCGGAGAACAAGGTAGAAGCCAAAGACTGGATGCCTGCCAATTACCGCAAGCAGCTGATTCGTCAGATATCCCAACACGCTCACAGCGAGATTGTAGGTATGCTGCCTGAAGGCAACTGGATTACGCGCGCTCCATCGTTACGCAGAAAAGCCATTCTCTTATCAAAAGTGCAAGACGAAGCCGGACACGGTTTGTACCTCTACAGCGCTTGCGAAACATTGGGTGTTGACAGAGATACGCTGATTCAGGAATTGCACTCTGGCAAAGCAAAATATTCCTCCATCTTCAATTACCCAACCCTCTCATGGGCTGATATCGGTGCAATTGGTTGGTTGGTAGATGGGGCTGCAATTGTCAATCAGGTTTCATTGCAACGCACCAGCTACGGGCCATACAGCCGTGCAATGGTGCGCATATGTAAAGAAGAAAGTTTCCACCAACGCCAAGGTTATGAAATCATGATTGCACTGGCCAAGCATGGCAATGAAGCTCAAAAAAGAATGGCGCAAGACGCGTTGAACCGTTGGTGGTGGCCATCACTTATGATGTTTGGTCCGAGTGATGCTCATTCTCCGAACAGCGCGCAGAACATGAAGTGGAAAATCAAACGCCACAGCAATGATGAATTGCGCCAGAAATTCATCGATATGACAGTACCTCAAGCTGAATACCTTGGTTTGACCATTCCTGACAAAGATTTGAAATGGAACGAAGAGCGCGGGCATTATGACTTCGGTGAAATTGATTGGACTGAATTCAATGAAGTCATCAAAGGAAATGGTCCTTGCAACAAGGAGCGCATCGCTGCACGCACCAAAGCGTATGAAGAAGGTGCATGGGTGCGCGAAGCAGCCATGGCTTATGCAGAAAAACAAAAAGCAAAGAATAAAAAAGACGCAGCTTAAACAACTCGTAATCAGAAACTGAGAGTAGCCCGCTTCCTTGATTAGCGGGCTACTTCTTTTTTTACCCACTACCAAACCCTGATGCTCACTTTCAACTTGGAGCTATTTACGATACCCCAACTTCATTGCATGCACATAAAACCTGCGCATATCAATCTTTGGCTCACCCTGTTCCATCGTTGACCAGATGCGTGTTTTCTTCCATTTGGTAGAAGCATTTACACGATGTTCTTTATCTCCATGTAAGAATACAACAGGCATTTCAAAACTCTTCGCGTTTACCTTCCAGCGGTACTTCATGCAATACTCATTGCCCTTCTTCTTCACTTTGTATTGCAAAACAGGAATGGCAGGCCACTTGACATATTGCTCAAAGATGGGCGCGAGGTTCATGCCGGTCTTCTCACTCATCACTTGCACCACTTCTTTGTAGTTTGTATTGCGCATTTTGAATGTCGTGTCGCTCATGTTTTTGATAGTGCTCCACCAGAGATCATCGTTGTTCACGACATGTCGGATAGTGTTGAGGAACAACATTCCTTTTACATACATATCGCTATCACCTTCCTTGTTGACACCGTAAACTCCCATGATGGGTTTGCGATTACCCACGTTGCGTTTGAGTGCATTCACATAAGTCATTGCTGTATCATAACCGTGAAGACACTCCACATAAATAGCTTCTGAATAGGTGCAAAAGCTTTCGTGAATCCACATGTCAGCAAGGTCTTGAGCCGTCACACTGTTGCCCCACCATTCATGACCTGTTTCATGTATAATCAAGTAATCGAACTTCAATCCTGAGCCTGACATATCCATGCCTGCATAACCAGACTTGTAGTTGTTGCCATAAGCAACTGCACTTTGGTGCTCCATACCGAGGTAAGGAGTTTCAACCAATGCATAACCATCGTTCCAGAAAGGATACTTTCCCAAATACTTTTCATAGCACGCCAGCATGGGTTTGACTTGCTGAAAATGTTTCTTCGATTTATCCAAGTTGTAGGATAACACATAATAATCCAAATCGAGCGTATCGCCATCTGCGGCTATATAGACATCGCTCCAATGGGCATAATCAGCGATGTTGATACTCACGTTGTAGTTGTTAATCGGATATGAAACTTTCCAATTATAAGTGGTATATCCCGGCTCATCCACCGTGGTCGGAAGCTCTTGCCCATTGGCAACACAGCGCAATGGATTTGGAACAGCACAACTGATGTGCATGCTATCGGGCTCATCGGATAAATCATCCTTGTTTGGCCACCAAAGACTCGCACCGATTCCTTGACACGAAACCGCAATCCATCTATTGCCCTTCTTATCATGTGTCCAAGTAAAACCGCCATCCCATGGTGGATTCTTGGCAATGCGTGGTGAACCTTTGTATTCCACCTTAAACGATGATTTGGTTCCTTTTTCAACCGTCTGAGGGAATTCTACAAACACTGCATCAAACTCTCTTCGATACTTCAGTTCGGTAGCACCATCGGTAATCCGCAGGATATCCATGTTAGCGAACAAATCAATCTGCACCGTATTGAAATCCTCCAATGCCGTGTAGGAAATGGTATTGCTACCGGATAGACTTTTGGTGACGGTATCAATTCGCAACTGCAAATCATAATGGGTCACATCATAACACCAGCGCTCCTTGCGCTGCCCACCGCGCAATTGGTCGGCATAGGAATATCCTTCCGCTGACTTGGTGAGCAATTGTGCGTGTACCATTACAGGCATCATTAGTAAGGTTGCCAAGAGGTGGATTCGCCACATAAATCATAGTTTTGATGTCGTGAAAATAAATTCTCATGCTCACTGTAAACGAAGAAAAAACACCAATGGTCATCATCGCGTGTGAAATGTGAGCATTTCCTATTTTTCTTCGCGCTTCTTTCGAAACTCTATGAACGAACGAAATAAAGAAATCATTGTGTGCTTTGGCCCGGGACCGCGCTTCAAAGGAGGTATCCAGAACTACAACACTTCTTTGGCTTTGGCATTGGACAAAGAGCCAAATACCGAAGTACATATAGTCAGCTGGACACAACAATATCCGGCCATTATTCCACGGGAGTTTGTAGATAAGAGCAGCAAGACCGATTTGCTTGCCGGTAGCAACGTGCAAGTGAAATACATCACCAATTACAACAATCCGTTTACATGGAAAGAAACCGTTGATTACATCACCGGTCTTAAAGCAACCAAAGTGATTATTCAATGGAGTATTGCCATACAAGGATTGCCCATCGGGTATATGGTCAAAAAACTCAGACGCAAAGGCATTGAAGTGATACTCGACTTGCACTTTGTGATTCAAAAAGAGAATTCATCGCTCGATAAGATTTTCACAAAACGCGGTATAAAGCATGCCTCCACGTACATCGTTCATGCGCTCAAAACGTGGGAAGAGCTACGCACGCTTTTTCCGAATAAAAAAATGGAATTGAGCTATGATGGTAAACGTGTGCAAGGTGCAACTACCGTTATCAAACTCTACCATCCGATTTATGACTTGTTCAAACCGGATAGCAGCTTTGATGTAGAAGCATTCAAGCAAGAACACGGATTGCGCAAAAACGTGTTTTTGTTCTTCGGGTTTATCCGCAAATACAAAGGACTGCACCATACAATCGAAGCCTTTGCCAAAGTAGCCGCACAGCGGGATGATGTTTCGCTGCTCATTTGTGGCGAATCCTTCTGGCAGACATTGGACAACAGCAAACTTTCTACTAAAATCAAGAATGCATTATTCGGCACGGCAAAAAAAATCTTTTTGAAAAAAGCCGATGATGAGCGCAACTATCAGCCGCTGGCACTCATTGAAGAACTAGGCATACAAGACCGATGTGCAGTGTTCAACACTTTCATTCCAAATGAAGATGTATACAAATATTTTCAGGTAAGCGATGCCGTGGTTTTGTATTATTTGACAGCCACCCCATCGGGCATCGAATCGCTGAGTTATAACTTCTCATTGCCTCTGCTTGCCACGGCAGTAGGTCATTTCCCTGAAACAATCAAGGATGGATTCAATGGTTATTTAGCCAAACCCAATGATGTAGAAGACATGGCCAAGCAAATGCTGCGCTTCCTAGAACATCCGCTGCCCAAGGAAAATGTGAATGCCTCTACGAAAGAGATGAGCTGGACAAATTATGCAAAGGCTATTCTAAAGCAATAGTTCAGTTGACTTAAATCAGCACATCACGCATTCGGCAATTGGTTATACCTACTAACTTTAGCACTTTGAAATAAAGAGAATACGCACCATGTACGACTATAAAGCCAATATCGAAAGTTCACGCTACGATTACAATCGCTCCATTCTTTTGGAAAAAGATGCCCTTCCCAATCCATTTGAGCAGTTTGGAAAATGGCTCAAAGAAGCGGAGAACGAGGGCACTAAAGACTACAATGCGTTTATGTTGAGCACCATTGCAGAAGATGGATTTCCCAATTCGCGGATTGTACTCTTGCGCAATTTCGATGCATCGGGCTTTACGTTTTTCACGAACTACAACAGCTCCAAGGGGCAACAACTGGAGAAAAACAACAAAGTGTGCATGAACTTCTTTTGGAACAACATGGAGCGCCAAGTGCGCATTTATGGTGTGGCTCAAAAAGTAGATGCGAAAGAGAGTGATGAGTACTTCGCAACTCGTCCACGTGAAAGCCAGATTGCGGCATGGGCATCCATGCAAAGCTCTGAGATGCGCGATCGCGATGAATTGGAGCAGAACGTGGTAAAGTATTCCAATGAGTTTGCCGGTAAACCTGTACCTCGCCCACCTCATTGGGGTGGATACAAAATCATCCCACACTACTTCGAATTCTGGCAAGGTCGCCCAAGCCGTCTGCACGACCGTCTTATCTACAGAGTCAACGAAGACTTCGAGTGGTTCATCCACCGCCTCGCACCTTGATGTCTAGAAAAAAGATTACTTGATAATCCAGAAAGAGGCAAGCATATTACCGGTCTGAGGAGAGATCTTCATCGTCCTTTCCTGCGTCCGCACTGGCGTTCTTCCACGCCAGGTATTCATCATAGATTGCTTTGAATAGCAACTCGCCCATCTTGCGTGCTCCTGCCGGTGTGAAGTGGACATAATCAGGACCTGCATAAGGCGGATCGTTATTTACCCAACTTACCATTGAGTTTCTTCCTCCCATGACCGAGAACATATCCCAGTATGCACAACCTTCTTCAAAGGCGGCTTGCTTCATGGCATCGTTCATGATCTCCAAGTAGGGATAGGTTTGATAAACCCCATCAATACTGGTACTCATATCTGAAGGACCAACAAGAATAATCGGAACGCCCGGAGCCAATTGTTTCACTTTACGAATGGTAGTGGCAAAACCTTTTCCGGCATTGACAGCATGGGTAGAATCTTTCAAGTGAGGCACATTGTTTCCTCCAAATTGCAAGATGATTAGTTGCGTGTTAAGCTCATGAAAAACGGTTTTCATTTCCGCATCATTCACTCTGCGGATTGCTGTCCCGTCATTTCCTCTCAATGCAATATTGCTCAGGTTAACCCCGGTATTGCCATGCAACTCAATACCGTACACATCCGGGCTATCAGGTCCTTTGAAAACAAACTTGAGGTTCTTAGGTGATGATGCAAATGACCAATTGCGCTCCATCATGCCGTCAGCTGTGGGAATATCCTCCTGAGCGAACAACACACCATCCACATACACATCCAATTTGAAACCATATTGATGATTTCCGAAATACATAATCGCGTTAGTGTATTGTTTAGCCAAGCTTTGTGTCATTCCGGATTGGCGCAACTCAATCCAAGCCTCCACGCTATCGGTCGGAACAATTTCTTCGAATGCTTTTTCAGGTGTGAACCTTCCGAAAGCACACATCACACCATATTTATTGTGCGTGGCTTTGCCATCATCAAATCCATAAGCGGTGTGGCGCTTCCAGTTGTCGCTTTGCGATTGACCAATGTTAGCCGATGCAGTAATGGGAATGGGCGCAACTAAACCGGGACCTATTCCTCCAAATTTCTCTTGCAACTTTTGACGAACGATACCGCTCATGCGATCACTTTCGATTTGTGAATCACCATAATGGAAAATATGAAGCGGAATCTTAGAAGCATTGTCCAACGCTTCAAAAAACGAAAACAACACATCCGACTTTCCATCGGCAAACTGCAACGAAGCGATGGTTTGATGACGTTTTACATGGAGTGAATCAAGCGATAATGTATCCGATTCGAATGCAGTGGAATCACTCAATATCGCGAGTCTTTCTTCCACATTGAGTTGCGGCTCGGATTGCTCCATGGCAAAGAATTTTTCCAATGTCGGATACTTCAGTTTTATGCTTCCTATCCGGATGCCTTCTTCAGGAAAGACAGCCATCAGCAGTAAACAAAGTGCCGCTACCGCTACAAGCACCAACAACGTGGTATAAGGACGAACAATTTTCAATGTCTTTGTATATCTATTTACAAAACAGATGGCACAAGATTATTCCAAAATTTTGAACTCCGTTCTTCTGTTCTTGGCTCTGCCTTCTTCTGTATCGTTAGATGCTACCGGTTTTGTTTCACCATAACCTTTAGCGGTGAGCTGCGCTGCCGAAACGCCTTGACTAATAAGATACTCCACCACGCTTGCAGCACGGTTTTCAGAAAGCGTTTGGTTAGCTGCATCATTACCTACATTATCAGTGTGACCACTAATCTCAACCTTCTTCGTTGGGTTGGCCTTTAGCAAATCTGCAAGCTTGTTCAGTTCAGCTTTTGACTCCGGTTTTAAATCCCACTTGTTTGTTTCAAAAAATACGTTGTTCAGCACTATCGTAGCTCCGGGGCGAAGCTTTTGCAATTCAACATCAAGCCTATATGGCTCAAGGCTGTTGTAGTTTACCAACGAGAAGTTCTCCGAGTGGAAGAGATAGCCTTCTTTGCTCACGTTCATCGCATAGGCCTTTCCGGTTGGAATGCACAATAAAAAGTCTCCTGTTCCTTTGCTTGAGAAGGTTTCCGCTACAATCTTCCCTGTTTCCAAATCGATGAGTTGAAGTTGTGCATCGAGTTTTTTGTAACTCAATTTATCCGAAACCACGCCTTTCACATACGTCACAGGTGTAGGACGAGCCTTAGCATGTAATTCGAATTCATATAAATCCAAGCCTCCAAAACCTCCTTCTCTATCGCTTGCAAACAAGGCTTTGTCACCAGCTGCTGTTACTTGGAAAGAGTTTTCATTGCGGTGAGTATTGATAGGATATCCCAAATTGACAGGAGTATCCCAATCGCCATTGGGCAAGAGTTTACTCATGAAAATATCCAAGCCACCCATTCCGGTGTGGCCATTGCTACTGAAGTACATGGTATGACCATCCGGATGAATCATCACGCTTTCTTCTTCAAAAATGGTGTTGACCTTACCCGGTACTTTCATTGGCACACTCCATCTACCATCCTCCATAATGTAGCTATAGTAAATGTCTTGTTCTTTGATTCCACTTGCAGTGCGCTTTCCACGAACGAAATAAAGGGTGCGCCCATTGGCCGCGAAGCTGGGTTGGCTTTCCCAGGTGGAAGTATTGATGCCGCTGCCCATGTTTTGTGCGGGGCTCCATCCATTCGGTGTTTTATAGGAGTAGAACAAATCACAACTTCCTATACCTTGACGATCTCCTCCCCACGTGCCATCGGCAGACTCGCATGCTGTGAAGATGAGCATTTGGCCATCTGCACTCAATGTAGGTGCCCCTTCATTCTTCACGGTATTGATTTCGCGCACCGGTTCTGCCTCTTGCCATACGTTGTCCTTCTTGGTACTGATGTAAAAATCTTCTTGTTTGCCTTGATACGCTCTGTCATCTTTTACCAATCGTGTGAACAACAAGGTTTGCTCATCGGCTGTGATGCATGGATAATATTCATCCTGTTCGGTATTGACTCCGGGACCAAGGTTGATGGGATTGAAGGGCACGGGATTCTGCATCGCGCGTTTGGCGAAGGTGCAGCTTGAAAGAATCAGCTGTGCGCGCTTTTCTTGATACTGACTTTCCTTGGGATAAGGCATGAACTTCGTGATGGCTCTTTCGGCCTCATCATAATTGCCTTGCATGAAATAGCACTCAGCCAACATCATCCACCCAGCAGGATAGAATTTCTCATTCATGGCCATAGCCTTTTCCAGAGGCTCAATCGCACGCTCGGTTTGATTGGTTTCGTCATATATCTGAGCGAGCATAAAGTAAGGTTCCACAAAGTCTTTGGAGGTCTTTGTCAAATCTTCCAATATAGCAATGGCACCTTGCATGTCGCGGTGCTGATATGCATCCAGCGCTGCTTCATAGCGCTTGATGGCTTTTTTATCATTGGTGGTATAAGATCGGCCGGGTTGAGCCACAGCTTTGCAGGACACAATTGCCAACAACACAATGACAGATAGAAACTGTAAAACCTTCATGCTTTCCTCAAAATCAAGTATTGAGCCGAAAAGTAGCGCTTTCGCCCCACGTCTGTTTCTAACTGCTGTGAAGTTTTACAAAGTGTTTTCTTAAAAAGATATAGAACGGTGATGGATTATCTCACCAACTCATAATCCAATGTGCGTCTATTCAAATCACCGCCCAGTACTTTGATTGTGACTTTATCACCAAGGCAAAACTCTTCACCCGTGCGGCTTCCTCGAATGATGTATTCATCAGCATTGAACTCAAAATAATCCCAAGTTAGCGACTTGAGTGAAATCATTCCCTCGCTCTTTGTTTCTCCCACCTCCACATAGAAGCCCCAATTGCTGAGGCCGGAAATAATGCCTTCGAATACTTTGCCCACATTCTCCAGCATGTATTCCACCTGTTTGTATTTGATGCTTGCACGTTCAGCTTCTGCAGCGCGCTTTTCCATGGCTACACTGTGCTTACAGCGGAGCTCGTATTCATTCTCGTTGACGCTTGCACCACCATCGAGATAATGCTGCAACAAGCGATGCGCCATGACATCGGGATAACGCCTGATGGGCGAAGTGAAGTGTGTGTAATAATCAAATGCCAATCCATAGTGTCCAATGTTCTTTGTGCTGTATTCAGCCTTAGCCATGGAGCGGATGGCCATTGTCTTCACAATGTCTTCTTCAGGTTGCCCTGCCACCAAATCCAAGATGGAGCGCACAACACTCACTGAGTTTTTCAGATTTGCCTTTGGCAGTTTATAACCGAGATTTTTTACGAATGCTCGCAATTGAAGGAGTCTGGCGTCATCCGGGGTATCGTGAATACGATAGATGAATGTTTTCTCTGGTTCTCCAGCTTTTTTCTTGCCGATGAACTCACCTACTTTACGGTTGGCCAGCAACATAAACTCTTCGATGAGTTGATTGCTATCCTTCATTTTCTTGATGGTAACACCAATTGGTTTGCCCATCTCATCCAGTTTGAACTTCACCTCTTCCGTATCAAAGTCAATGGCACCACTTCTGAAGCGCTCTGCGCGCAACATCTTTGCGAGACGATCCAGATGGAGGATTTCTTCGGCAAAATCACCTTTACCGGTTTCAATGATTTCTTGTGCTTCTTCGTAGGTAAATCTTCTGTCGGAATAAATCACCGTGCGACCAAACCATGAGTTGCGTATTTCTGCATTCGGGCTTAGCTCAAACACGGCTGAAAAACATAGCTTTTCCTCATGCGGGCGCAAGGAGCACAATTCATTGCTAAGCTTCTCCGGCAACATCGGGATGGTCCTGTCAACGAGATAAACCGAAGTTGCGCGCTGGTATCCCTCTTTGTCAAGCAAAGTTCCGGGCAACATATAATGGCTCACATCCGCGATATGGACCCCTACTTCCACATTGCCATTTTCCAACTTCCTGTATGAGAGTGCATCATCAAAGTCTTTGGCATCATATGGGTCTATTGTAAAAGTTGTCACATGACGGAAGTCTCTGCGCTTTTTAATTTCTTCCTCAGTTATCTTATCAGAGATGCTCTCAGCCTCTGCGATTACTTCCGCAGGGAATTCCGTAGGCAATCCAAACTCAGCGATGATGGCGTGCATCTCCACGTTGTGTGAGCCGGGTTTGCCCAATACTTTGACAACTCGTGCAAAGGGACTTTTATCAGGATGCGTCCAATCGGTAATCTCAGCAACTACTTTATCTCCGTTCTTAGCGCCATTGAAATGCTCCTTGGGGATGTAGAAGTCCACATGTATCCTCTGGTCGGAAGGAATAAAAAAGGCGTGGTCTCTGGAGATTTGGATTATGCCTACGAACTGAGTTCTCGCACGCTCCACCACTCGTGTCACGAGCAGCTCCGGTCTGCGAGCTCTTGGATTGTATTGCACTTCAACAGTATCGCCATTGAGTGCAAAACCTGTATCACCTTTATTGATTTCAAGGTCTTTGTCCAAACCGGGGACTGTTACGAACCCGCGTCCGTGACGCGTGATTTGGATAATACCTTCAATGGTTTCCTTGGTTTGTTCCTTGAGTAAAAATTTGCCGCGTTCTATTTCCTTGAGTTTACCGGTTTCTACTTCGGCAAGCAGCAATTCGAAAATGAGCGTACGAACACCTGCGTCTTTAATTCCTAACTCTGCTGAAACTTGCTTGTGGTTAAGGGGTTTGTTGGGGTGGCGATGAAAGATATAGAGGATATCCTTGCGCAGATCGCGCTTGAAATTGTTTGATTTTTTTTTTGCCATAAATACTTCATTGAAGACCGGATTGTCTTCTGGTTTTTCTTTCTTATTCTCTACAAACTTACCACGAAACAGATGTTGGCCAATTTAATACTGCCTTATCCTACCATTTTAGCATTCTTATCTTGACGTTATATAAACAAAAAAGCCGCTTTGGCGTACCAAAGCGGCTTTTCATATACAAGTCTAAAAATTACTTCACCGCAATTTTCAAAGTAGCTTTTTGTCCTTGAGACTCGATGTTGAAGAAGTAAACTCCTGTGCTCAATTTTGACAAATCAATCGCTTCATTTGTGTTGTAAAGCTTTTGGCTCATCATCTCTTGGCCGGCCACGTTGTAAACTGTGATGTGAGAAAACTCTTGACTGGCAGAGAGGTGAAGCGTGTTAGTTTGAATGTTGTAGAAGTGAGAGAAACCTGTGATTGCAGGAAGCTCGTTCACTGATACCGGACCTTCACCTGCGTAAACCATTACATCATCAATAATGATGTTGAACACGTCTGAACTTTCGTGGTGTCTGAAAGCAACATAGATAGTTTGACCAGCGAAAGATGTAATGTCCAAGGTTTTGAGGTGCAAGTTTTCAATACCACCGGGACCGTTTTCCGTTACGATTTCATTCAAATAAGTTGTGCTAGCTGAAAGAGCAGCTACTGTATTTTCTGTCGCAACATAAACAGTATAGTTCTCATCTGAATATTCAGGGTCAGTTCCGGAAACTTTCCATGACAAAGTGATTGGAGCAGAACCATCTTGACCTTCCAAGCTGATAGCAGGAGTTACAGCCCAGTTATCCGGAGTGAGAACTTGGTTGTTAAACCAAGAATAAGATGTCAATACCGGAGTACCTTCGTTGAACTGAAGAACTTCCCAGTTATCAGAATCGCCATCTTCATCATAAAGAGTCCATGAATCGATAGCACCTTCTTCATCAAAGTTTTCAGAGAAAATTACTTGTGCTTTAGCTGAAAAAATGGATCCAACCAAGAACAGAGAAAGTAAAGATTTTTTCATAAGTAGAATCTGTAATTTTAAAATTATAAGGCGGCAATGTTATAAAAGAAAATGCATCTCGATGGTAGTTTTCCGTCAACAAGAAAGAATAACCAAATTGAAAAGCACCGCAAGTTTCATTGTATGAACCAATTACACCTGTATCTCCCTTTGCTTTGTTCATAAAACCGTTATCGCACAATTTCTTTGATATCATCTGGATTGGCCTTCGCCAACAACCTTGCTGTATGTGAATTGCCTTCTGTCTGCTTATCAAATCGTTATACAAACAAAAAAGCCGCTTTGGCGTACCAAAGCGGCTTTTCATATACAAGTCTAAAAATTACTTCACCGCAATTTTCAAAGTAGCTTTTTGTCCTTGAGACTCGATGTTGAAGAAGTAAACACCTGTGCTCAATTTTGACAAATCAATCGCTTCATTTGTGTTGTAAAGCTTTTGGTTCATCATCTCTTGACCGGCCACGTTGTAAACTGTGATGTGAGAAAACTCTTGACTGGCAGAGAGGTGAAGCGTGTTAGTTTGAATGTTGTAGAAGTGAGAGAAACCTGTAATTGCAGGAAGCTCGTTCACTGATACCGGACCTTCACCTGCGTAAACCATTACATCATCAATAATGATGTTGAACACGTCAGAACTTTCGTGGTGTCTGAAAGCAACATAGATAGTTTGACCAGCGAAAGATGTAATGTCCAAGGTTTTGAGGTGCAAGTTTTCAATACCACCGGGACCGTTATCGGTTACAATTTCATTCAAATATGTTGAGCTAGCTGAAAGAGCGGCTACCGTATTATCAGTTGCAACGTAAACAGTATAATTCTCATCTGAATATTCAGGGTCAGTACCGGAAACTTTCCATGACAAAGTGATAGGAGTAGAACCATCTTGACCTTCTAAGCTGATCGCAGGAGTTACAGCCCAGTTATCCGGAGTAAGAACTTGGCCTTGATACCATGAAAAGGAAGTCAACACCGGAGTACCTTGATTGAAGAGAATAACCGCCCAATTGCGTGTATCGCCATCTTCATCATAAAGAGTCCATGAATCAATAGCGTCTTCTTCATCAAAGTTTTCAGAGAAAATTACTTGAGCTTTAGCTGAAAAAATGGATCCAACCAAGAATAGAGAAAGTAAAGTTTTTTTCATAATTAAGAATGTTTAATAGGATTAATCGAAGCAATTTTAATTAAATAAACTAAACATCATAGAAGTTTTCTGTTAAAAGGCAGATTTTGAGGATCATCGGACCTCTCATTTCATGCAGAATCTTGCAACATATTTGCACCATGCAAGAGGAAAAACAAAAGGTAATGCTTGGTCTGAAACTTCCTACAGATCCAAGATGGGTGAACATTGTAGAAAAAGACATTCAAGAAATTTTGACCGACCATGCCTATTGCGAGCAGAAAGCTGCGAGCAATGCCATCAGCTGCATTGTGAAATTTCCTGATTATCCGGATATTGTGGATGAAATGGTACGTATCTGCCAGGAAGAAATCACACACTTCGGCATGGTACACGATGAGTTGAAAAAGCGTGGATTGAAACTTGGTCGTGAACGCAAGGATGAATATGTGCATGATTTGGCCAATTTCATAATGACCGGTGGAAGCCGCGAACAAAATCTAGTTGAGCGCATGCTCTTCTCGGCCATGATTGAAGCGCGCAGCTGTGAACGCTTCCGTTTGCTAAGTGAGAACATTGCCGATGAAGGTTTGCGCGCATTTTATCGCAGCCTCATGGAAAGTGAAGCGGAGCATTATACCACGTTCATTGGTTTTGCCCGCAAACACGGAGGTAATATCGATGTGGACAAACGTTGGAAAGAGTTCCTCGAATACGAAGGCTCTCTGATGAAAAAATACGGCAAGCAACAAACCATGCACGGGTAATCTGCCATGAATTTTATCACGGCCACCGAAAATGAAATGAAGCTGGTGCAAGACATAGCACACGAATGCTGGCCTGTTGCTTATAAGAACATCATCTCGGAAGAACAAATCCATTACATGTTGGAGATGATGTACAGCGAGGAATCCTTACTCAAACAACTTGCTGAGGGATGCGAGTTCATCATTGCTATGGAAGACAATCGTCCGGTTGGATTTGCATCCTTCAGTTTGTATGCAAATGGCAAGAGCAAACTTCACAAGCTCTATCTGTACAGTCATCTCAAAGGAAAAGGCAACGGTAGCCAACTCGTAAAAGAGGTAGCTCGCAGAGCTCTCCAAAAAGGAGCAACACACCTAGAGCTACAAGTTAACAAGAACAATCCCGCAGTAGACTTCTACAAGAAGAATGGTTTTACTATCCAAGAAGCCGCAGTATTTGATATTGGCAATGGATTCGTCATGGATGATTACATCATGAGCAAACCATTGAGATGACCGCCTTTTACAGGTTCACCGCCCCTCTTATTCAGGCTTATCCTTCCACGTTTTCCTACCGCGATTGGTCTTGGCTCCCGATTCTTTAATGCGCTTAAATTCTTCCTCAATCCCCTCACTCGGACGTTTAGTATAACCAAACATCCACCTACCGTCTTGGTCCAACATCACTGCATGAGGTATAGAACGGACATTGAATTTCTCTGACATCAACGGATCACCTGCTCCATAAACTAGCTTGAATAGCGGTAATTTATGCTCCTTGATAAACTTCTTGAAGTTCGCATAATCATCATCCATGCATACGGCTATGATTTGTACATCGAACTTGTAGGTTGCATATAGCTTTTCGAGTAACTGAAGCTCTTTGAGTGATACCGTATTCCATGTAGCAAAGAAGTAGAGATAAGTAGGCATGGTAATATTTTCAGACAAACGCCACTTGTTCTCTCTGGTGTCACCTACTAGAAAATCTTCATACGCTGTTCCCTTCTCATATCGCTTGAGTTGGAAAATCACATTGCTCCCAATAGAGCGATAGGGTTCCGGTAAATGATGTGCAGACTCCAGCGTTTTTATAACTCCCGGCTTAGCAAACATTTTTCCGTAATAGGTGTTTTTGAGATTGTGCAATACTGCCATCGTACGCACATTGACATCAGAAGCGGTGGAGTCTTGGCTGTAATAATTTATGAGTCCTGTAATCGATGATTCACGTTGTATCAATCGCGTTAGTGAGTCGATGCGGGCATTTGTATCCGTGCGGAAAAAGCCTTTATAAAAAACATCAAAGGTTTTCATATACGCGGGATTGTTTATCAATACCGGCTGCCCATCAAAGTACTCGCGATAGAAACGCACACGATTCAGCCCTGCGAGCAGTTTTATCTCTCCCAAAGCATAACGCACATAATCTTTAAAAAAGGTATTGCCATAAAACTTGCTATACTTCGTTTCCATCTTAATGATGAAGTTGGAAGCAATCTGTGCAAAATCCATTGTGTGAACTGTGGAGTCCTGCACCTCAGGCATTTTGAAGATGTCTGCTTTTTTCAGCTTATCCCCCATGGCACTTCTATAGAGTTGAGCGCCTTTGGTTTCTTCAGTTGCAAAATCGTAATAGTGGTCTTGTATAAATTTTATATAATCTGCATTGAAAGCCCTCACCAACAAGTTCAGGTCCTCTGCCGGCAACTGTGATAAGTCCAGCGAAACATCCACGCGGTCAAATCTTCTCACTCCTACTTCAGTGCTCGCAGGGAAGACAATATCGTATTGCTTACCGGGTTCCACATAGAGCAACCCTTCCATACGGGAAATAGAAACCAACACCACCTGTGTTTCGGTACAAGTAAACTGAAACTGAAACTTCCCGTTGTCATCGATATCCTGAATATCCAAGACCTCCCGCTTATTGGAAATGGGGTCAGCTGTTTTGAAGAGAACGGCTTTCCTTCCTGCAAACTCAGCAGTATAACCTTTAATCAAGACTTGCTGAGCCGATAAGCCCAACGACCAGATAATGGTTAGAACAAAAAAAATCCGTCTATACATAGATATCAATCTTGTCCGGTAGAAACTGAGAAACGTCTCCTTTATTTTTCAATATCTCACGAATCACAGTGCTATGCACGGAGGCATATTGTGTATCTGTGAAAATCAAAATGGTTTCAAGTTCGTTCCAAAGCGCTTTATTCATGTGTGCGATGGAGCGTTCGTACTCAAAGTCACCACCATTGCGCAATCCGCGTAGCAAAAACTTTGCCCCGTTTTTCTTGCAGTACTCTACGGTAAGCCCTTCAAAGACATCTGTCCTCACATTGGGCAAATCTTCAAAGGTTTGATCAATCCACTGTTTGCGTTTTTCCAACGGGAACATGCTTTGCTTGGAGGTATTGACACCAATGGCTACGATAATCTCATCAAAGAGATGAGCACTGCGTCTCACAATGTTCTCGTGACCTTTCGTGATGGGGTCAAACGACCCGGGAAAAACAGCAATCCTTTTCATAGAGCAAACCTAATCCGCATTTATCAAAGACAAATCATAGGCGTTGTGAAATTTGAACAAAGGGGGCTAAAAACAAAAAGCTGCACCGAAGTGCAGCTCCCTGTAAACAACTACTTTCAGAAAAACAAAATGGAATTAATCCATTTTGATCACTTTATGCACACGAGAAACTTTCTCGCCTGCTACATGTATCATGTACATACCTGCTGGGTATGAAGAAATGTCGATGCTGGATTCACGCATCAATGAGATGGTCTCGATGAGTTTACCGTTCATGTCCATCAGGGTAGCACTCACCAATGAAGGACCTTCTACTTTAATGATGCCATAGGTTTGTGTAGGATACACACGGATAGCCTCAGCCGAAAGTTCATCTACATGTGTACACACGGTTACAGTCATTGTAGCTGAAGCTGATGCAGGCAAATTACAAGCACCATCTCCCGGAACAAAGTAGGTAATGGTGTGAGTTCCAACACCAACGGCTCCTGGGTCAAATACACCATTGGTCACACCAGGACCACCCCATGTACCACCTTCCGGTGTAGCAGTGCCAAGCTGGAACGGAGCATCTCCTTCACAAACACTGTTGGGATCGAGTGTCATCAAAATCTGAGTCGGCTTAGCAAGCCATACCAGATAATCGCTGTCATCACAGTCATTGTTAGATGAAACATACCCTTCAGGTTGAGTACAATCTGTCACTGCGTTATTGATATCCCCATGGCCGTCACCATCCATATCAGCATACCAAGTAGTCATTGGCAATGAAACCAACTGACCATCTTGACACACTTGGCATTGTTCCAAGTTTGCAACATTGTCCACGATACCATCGCAGTCATCATCAATACCATTACATACTTCAACCTTTTGAGCAAAGATGACTTGAATAGTTTGATCCGATTGAACGTTTGTGAAGGTGTAAGAGGTAACAGCACCAACTGAAGCACCGTTTACCAATACATCTGTAATTTCATATCCGCAGTCAGGTGTAATAGTGAAGACTTGAGTTGCACCATTGGCTACAGAAACAGAACCGCTTGGTGAAATAGTTCCACCGGCATTTGCAGTGGCTGTAATAGTAGCCATACATGTATTGGTGATGTTTTGGTTGGTATCATCACAGTCGGAACCATTGCTCACATAGCCTGCCGGTTGAGTACAAGAGCTGATTGTTACGTTTTGGTTTCCGTAGCCATCACCATCGCTATCCTGATACCAAGTCACTACAGGCAAATCCTGAAGGGAACCATCTTGACAAACCTGACACTCCTCCAAGTTCGGAACGTTGTCAATGATACCATCACAGTCATCATCAATACCATTACAAACTTCAGCTTTTAATGAGAACGTTACATTGATAGAACTGGAAGCAGTAAGAGGACTGAATGTGTAAGAGTTTGCAACAGCCACCGGAGAACCATTGACAGTTACGCTTGCTACTTCATAACCACATTCAGGTGTGAATGAATAAGTAGGAGTATCACCCTGGTTGTAAGTTGTTGTGCCGGACGGGTTGATAGTACCTCCTGCACCGGCAGTGGCTGTAACAGTGATAGTAGGGTTACCACAATCAATCACCGACACATTGAACACATCGGAAACTCTCACACAGCCATCCGCATTAGACACAACTACATAGTAGGAAGTGGTTCCCAAACCTGGGTTGATAGCATAGGTAGAAGAAGTAGCACCTGTAATCGGAGTATTTGCAGGTGAAGAATACCATTGATAAGTGATTCCGCTCAAACCGTTATTGGATGGTTGAGATAAGGTCGTTCCACCTTCACCCACACAAATCTCATTGGCTCCTACAATTATAGCAGGCTGGATTTTTGGAGTGTAGCGGAATCTAGTGGTTCCGTTAATCCACGTTGCACCATTTGAATTGATAGTTGCAGTATTCACAGAACCTTCCGAAGTACTTGCATTCGTTATATGTCCTCCTGAACTTTGGACGTTGCGGAAATCAGCATTGGTGGCACCTCTGAGTCCCAATTGTGCTGAAATACTATTGTTTTGAATACATACAGGGTTTTGGTCCAAATGGATAATATCAATCATGTTACTGTTTGAGCCTCCATTTTCATGTATTTGAATTTGGAAGTCTAACCTATTAGTATCTTGGAAGTAGAATCCAAAAAAGCCACAGTTATTACCGTCTCCTTTCTTCTTAAATCCACTCCACTCAATCACAAAATAACGGTTAGGAGCAGTACCTATCGTCTTAACAGCAATAGTCGGAGTAGTAGAAGGATAACTGTGAGATACCAAATCCTGACCCATAGCAACTATAGCGCCCTCATAAGCTGTAGATGGATTAGAAATGGGATTGGTAATCACACCTGGATCAGTATTACCAAAAAACACGAAACCATTCGCACTTATATTCAACGATGTATAGATGGTTCCGTTGAAATCAAAGGTAAAATTCTCTGGGAAGGAAATATTCATGTAATTCTGATCATCAATACTCGATCCGGATGCAATCACTTGAACACCTGTAGTACCAACTATTGAACTCCATTGAGGCGTTGGGGAATATTTTGTGAAACTATACCCACACGTCAAATTAGCCACAGGAACCTGCGCAATTACACCGAATGCCAGTAGTGCAAAAACACTTGTAATCAGAAAATTCTTGAAATTGTAGAAAGTAGTCATCAATCACCAATTGTTTTTGTTAGAATTATATTCGTCCTTCGTTATAGATCTTCAGTATCGCGAAGATGTATAAAACTTCAAATCAAGGATTTCTTTTAGCGAAAGAATGTTGTTTCAACCCCCCTAATTGGGGGGCGACCTGCGATTCTTCACAAATCAAAAAATCAGAGAAAGACATAAAAAAAGAGCGGCCAACCTATCGGTTGGCCGCTCTTATTGTCTGCTATTTTTTTTCGTATTATTTCTTCTTTTTACCGGTAGTAGCAGGTTTCCAGCTTTCTACAGCAGCATCCACTTGTGATTTGTACCAGAAGCGGTCAGGAGTTTTGTTGCCCAACTCTTGAGCTTTAACAGCCGCTTCATAAGCACCTTTCATATCACCTTTACCGGCTAGGGCTTGAGCTCTCACCCATTGTGGGAACCATTGTGTATTGTCCAAGCTGATAGCGGTGTTAGCGTGTTCAAGTGCCTTATCATAGTTTTTGTTGTCAAGGTAATAGCGTGCAGTGTTATTGTATTGAGACCAAATACCACCAAGACCTTTAGCGATGTTTTCTTCTGCGTGTTTGTCTGTGTCAACTTTCACAGGCATTGCCACACGGATTTTTTCCCACTCCAGCAAAACAGTCGCACCGTCATTGGTAGCATCAACGATAGAATATTGCAAGCGCTCACGGTGTGGGATAGTTGTCGGAACAGCTTTCACACGCAAAACGTCATCCGATTGCTTGTAAGATTGTTCGGAAGCATTTGCATCCTTGTTGAGGATAAGGGTCCATTCCGTTTTGCCGGGAATTACAAAAACACTGTAGGTACCTTTAGCAACAGCAGTACCGGAGATGGTCACATCTTGACTAAAAGTAATCTTGGTTGCCGCATTGGCACCTGCTCTCCACACTTTGTCATATGGTACCAACTCGCCCCAGATGGTGCGTCCTTTAACGGCAGGGCTGCTGTAATCAATGGTAATATCTGTCAAACCCACTTGTTGCATCACCATCGCCTTTGGGCTAGGTGCAGGCAATTGAACTTGTGCTTGAGAGAAATTCATCTGAACTGCAGCGAAGCACACCAAAGCTGCTTTTAGAAAAGTCTGTTTTGTCATCATATTTATTTATTTCAAAAGTTTTGCGAGTATACAATTATCTATCGGGACAGATGACGCAAAATTAACCGCTTCCCCAGTTCAGGTTGCTAAAGTTTCTAAAGTGAAAATTGTCCCGCTGTTCAGGGTTGAAAGCCGGCCGAGACGTCAGAAAAATGTTTGGTGTTGGATTCATGGCTGTAGCTAAATTTGGCGGCTTTCAGTGAGTACGTTAGAACAAATACAACAACCTATAGCTGCGGAAATGAAGGAGTTCGAAAACTTCTTCCGCGAGTCTATGAAGAGTGACAGTGTCCTTTTGGACAAGATTACGTATTACGTAATCAAACAAAAGGGCAAACAGATGCGCCCAATGTTTGTATTTCTCTGCAGCAAACTGTGTGGAGGAGTAACTCCGGCTACCTACACGGCTGCATCCATGATTGAGCTGCTCCACACCGCCACACTCGTACACGATGATGTGGTAGATGATGCCAACACGCGCAGAGGCTTCTTCTCCATCAATGCACTTTGGAAAAACAAAATAGCAGTACTCGTGGGCGACTACCTGCTTGCCCGCGGCCTGCTGCTGAGCGTTGATGACAACCAGTTTGAGTTGTTGCGCATTGTTTCCACCGCAGTGCGGGAGATGAGTGAAGGTGAGCTTGTTCAACAAGAAAAATCACGCCTGCTCAACATTACCGAAGAAGTTTATTACGACATCATTCGCAAGAAAACTGCATCGTTGATTGCCGCATGCTGCCGCAGTGGCGCCAATGCCGGTGGAGCTTCCATGGAAGACCAAGAAAAACTTTATGAGTTCGGCCTCAATGTGGGACTGGCGTTCCAGATAAAAGACGATTTGCTGGACTATGGCTTTGGTGAGAAAATCGGCAAACCCGTAGGTATCGACTTGCAAGAAAGAAAAATGACCTTGCCGCTAATTCACGTCCTCTCCAAAGCGGACCGAAGCAAGAAGAAACAGCTCATCAACATCGTGAAGCGCCACAACACCGACAGCAATAAAGTAAAGGAACTGGTGGAAATCGTCATTCAGGATGGCGGCATTGATTACGCTCGTAAAAAAATGGAAGAATTCAGAGATAAAGCACTCGCAATTCTTTCTACCTTTCCTTCCGGTAGCGCCAGAGAAGCTCTGAAGCAAATGGTTCACTACACGATTGACAGAAAAAAATGATGAATATGAAATGCGTTAATACCTTATTGATAGGAAGTTTTGCTCTTGTGCTTTCAGCATGCCATGAAGAACCAAAAACTCCTGCAAAGCAGGTAGCAACCATTGAGTTCAGCATTCCCAATACCACGGAAGAAGTAGTGGAAAAGCACGACAATGGTATTCACAAAACCTCTGTCTATTACCACGAGGAAACCAAAGAAAAAGTAGCTGAGGTAACCTTTCATGAAAATGGTCAACCATTTACCAAACGCACTTACAAGGGCGAGATCATGGATGGTGAATCCAGAAGCTATTACAAAAACGGCAATCCGTGGAGCCTCAACACGTATAAAAACGGTGTTTACCACGGACGCTATATGACGTGGCATGAAAACGGACAAGTCAATATTGACGGCAATTATGTGAACGGAAAAGCTGAAGGCGACTGGCTCATCTTCTACCCCAACGGACAAATCAACAGCCGTGGTGTTTACAGAGAAGGCAAAAAAGTAGGCATCTGGACATCATATAGCGAAGACGGAAAACTCATCCGTGAAATCGATTACGACAAGCAATAGTTCAACAGCAACCTGTTAGCACTTCTGCAAGCGGATGCTGATTCGCTTCCGATTCAAAAAATAGATTTGTATAGGGCACGTTATCGCCTTATCAAATCATGGATCGTTTCAAAATTTTATTGATAGCTATCTGCTTATTGCCGCTTTCCATGCGTGCGGATGTTGACCTCAACACCATTCGACTGGAGTATATAGCCACATGGAAAGACGAGGCCATCCTGCAAATGGTGGAACACAGAATTCCGGCCAGCATCACCCTGGCACAGGCCATTCTAGAAAGTGGTGATGGACAAAGTCGCCTTGCACGCGAAGCCAATAATCACTTCGGAATCAAATGCCACAACGACTGGAAAGGTGAGCGCATCTACCACGATGATGATGCCAAAGGAGAATGTTTTCGCAAATACAAAACAGCACACGAGTCATACGAAGACCATTCTCTTTTTCTCAAAAAAAAGCGCTATGAACCACTCTTCAAACTTCAACCGGATGATTACAAAGGCTGGGCGAAAGGCTTAAAAGAATGTGGTTATGCCACTAACCCCAAGTATCCACAACTGCTCATCACCATCATCGAAAACTTTGATTTACACCAATATGACAAAATCGGAATGGACTATATCCGCAAAGGAAAAGTTCCTACCGCAAGCGGTAAGCCCGCAGCCAATACCAAGGTTGATAAAAAAGAAGAGCAGAAAAAGAACACCAAGAACACCAAACGCCAACGCGATGAGAAAGAAGAACGCATGAACATCACGGTTTCCAATAACCGTCAAATTGCCCTGAGCGACAACCGTATCAAGTACGTGATAGCCAAAGCCGGAGATACGCAGGAATCCATAGCGCGCGACTTGGATATGAATCCTTGGCAAATCCGCAAATACAATGACCTCACTGTCGGCCAAGCCATTAAAGAAGGACAGATTATTTACTTACAACCTAAGCGCAACAATGCCAAGAGCAAGACCCACACAGTGCAGAGCGGTGATACTTGGTGGAGTATCTCACAACAACATGGTGTGAAACTGAAACGGTTGTACAAGCTGAATGATAAGGACGAAAACAGCGTCTTGAAACCGGGACAGGTTATTAAACTTCAGAAATAGCAGAAAACAAAAAACCTCCTCTGCAAAGAGGAGGTTTTTACTTTGTTGCCCGACCAGGATTCGAACCTAGACAAACAGAACCAAAATCTGTCGTACTACCATTATACTATCGGGCAGCAACCACTTTCTTAACGAAAGCGGGCGCGAATTTAATAACTCTTTCCAAGAATCCAAGAAGTTTTTTTTGGAGACATTATTTTAGCCCTTAGAATCTGAGGTTTACGCAGTGAAAAAAATTTCAAACTATATCAATGGGGAGCTTAAATCTCCCGTTTCCGGACAATATCTGGACAATATCAACCCTGCAACTGGCAAGGTATACTCCCTCATACCGGACAGTACACCGGAGGATGTGGAAGCGTCTTACAAGGCTGCCCAAGCGGCCTTCCCATCTTGGAGCACTACTCCGGCTAACGAACGTGCGCGTATTCTACAACGACTGGCAGATTTGATACTGCAAAATCTGGATGAACTGGCGCTGGCAGAAAGCATTGACAATGGCAAACCGGTTTCGTTGGCCAAGTCCGTTGATATTCCGCGTGCCGAAAGCAATATCCGCTTTTTTGCCACTGCCATTATGCACTGGTCTTCTGAGGCGCATATTATGGAGGACAGCGCCATCAACTACACCAACCGCAAACCGATTGGTGTGGTAGGATGTATATCGCCTTGGAACCTTCCGCTCTACTTGTTTACTTGGAAAATTGCTCCGGCAATAGCGGCAGGCAACTGCGTAGTAGCCAAGCCATCGGAAATCACACCGATGACTGCTTTCCTTTTCTCCCAGCTGTGCATTGAAGCCGGTTTACCTCCCGGAGTGCTGAACATCGTTCACGGCCTTGGCCCCAAAGCCGGAGAGGCCATCATCCGCCATCCGAAAATCAAAGCAATATCCTTTACGGGTGGAACGTCAACAGGCGCGCATATCGCATCTGTGGCCGCTCCTATGTTCAAAAAACTCTCACTGGAATTAGGTGGCAAAAACCCCAACATCATTTTTGCGGATTGTGATTTTGATAAAATGCTCCAAACAACTTTGCGCTCATCGTTTGCCAACCAAGGTCAGATTTGCTTATGCGGATCGCGCATCCTAGTGGAGAAAAGCATCTATGAAAAATTCAAAGCCGCTTTTGTAGAAAAAGTTTCCAAGATGAAAGTCGGAAACCCGCAAGACCCTACCACAACCACAGGCGCTGTTGTCAGTGAAGGACACATGAACAAAGTGCTCTCTTATATACAACTTGCCAAAGAAGAAGGCGGCACAATTCTTTGCGGTGGCGAACGCGTGATACTGGAAGGCGAACATGCAGGAGGTTATTTCATTCAACCCACTGTCATCGAAGGACTCGGCCCTCAGTGCCGCACCAACCGCGAAGAAATCTTTGGGCCTGTGGTCACGCTGCAAACATTTGAAACCGAAGACGAAGCTGCTTTGCTTGCCAATGCTACAGAGTATGGCTTGGCATGCAGCATCTGGACAAGCGACCTTACGCGCGCTCACCGTTTTTCATCGAAAATTGAAAGCGGCATCGTATGGGTGAATTGCTGGTTGCTGCGCGATTTACGCACTCCTTTTGGCGGGGTGAAAAATTCAGGAGTAGGTCGCGAAGGCGGTTGGGAAGCATTGCGATTCTTTACCGAAGCACAAAATGTGTGCATTGACCTCAAGCCGGCTTCACACGCTCTTGGTTAGGACTTTCCTTACTTCTTCGAAAAGTGGTAAGCAAATGACATGGCCATATAAAGCAAAATGGCCGTTGGAATCGCCATGAGAAATGTTCTTCCGGAAAGAAGAAGAATAATTGGCAGCGCCACAATCATTCCGATAAATAAGAACGGGAATTTATTGGCTTGAAAACCTCCGGGCTTGAATTTGAATGAAAACATCTTGATGGGAGAAACCATTAAATAAGATGTTAGGAGCAACAGCACCAAGGTGTACACCATCGCAGAAGATGAAGGCACCATGGCTGCAGCACTGTCCATATTCCACAAGAGCAGTGCTATGGATGCCCAAAACAGACCATTGGCCGGTGAAGGCATTCCTGTGAAATCGGTAGTCTGGTCAGTAGAAATATTGAACTTCGCCAATCGCCAAGCCGCACAAGCAACATTGAGAAACGCGAGGTACTTCATCCAGTGCAAATTGTAGGGTAGAGAAACCTCCAGCATACTGAAGACAATCACCGATGGAGCAAGACCAAACGACACCACATCTGCCAATGAATCAAGCTGCTTTCCCATCTCGCCTGATACCTTTAAAGCGCGCGCCACTGCCCCATCGAGCAAGTCCAATAATCCGGCAACAAATAAGAGAATTACTGCGGAGTTGACATGACCGTTGCGTGCTACATCCAGAGCTACATAGCTCCCACAAAGGAGGTTACCAAGCGTAAAGAGATTCGGAATGATGGCTTTTATTTTCATCGGGGCAATATTAGACTTGAAACATCCACATAAAAAACGAGCCATTCATCCAATTCTCATAAAAGGGTTTAATGACACTGCCGTTACATTCGCGCCCCTCAAAAAATTTCATTATACCTTAAATATGAAAAAACTACTCATTGTTCTATCCATTTTTATTTCACTCACTACAGAGGCACAAGAATTTCACACCGGCACACAAGTACTTTCAGCCGGTATAGGATTTGGCAGTAACTGGGGCTTTGGAAGAGGCGGCACGCAAACACCTGCGCTCAGTGTATCCTATGAGCAAGGTATATGGGACATTGACGGACCGGGGGTAATCAGTTTGGGCGGTTACATCGGGCACAAATCCTACAAGTACAAATACAACAGTCCATACTATTGGTATAATGAGAAGTTATCCTATACCATCATTGGTCTGCGCAGTGCATACCACTTCAACATGATTGATGCCGACAAACTTGACCTCTATGCCGGTGCGATGCTGAGCTTCAACCTTGCCAAGTACAAATATGACTATGGCTATCATGATCCAAGTTATGGATACCGCCAAGACTTCAACCGATCAAACACTTATGGCAATCATCTTGGAATAAGCTTTTATGGTGGAGCACGCTATTACTTTAGCGATAACATGGCTGTATTTGGTGAGCTTGGTTACGGTGTGGCTTATCTCAACATCGGTGTAGCCTTCAAACTCTGATTCAAAATATTTCACTCCTCATATCAAAGCCCGGTGTAAAAATTTCATCGGGCTTTTTTTATGCATCTTCCTGTGTATAGCGCTCTACATCGTTAGTTTTACCGTTTCAAAAATTACACCACGATGATTTCTCAAGAACATCCAAAGAAGCTCTTTTTGCTTGATGCCTACGCCCTCATCTTCAGAGCTTACTATGCCTTTATTCGTTCTCCTAGGATTAACTCCAAAGGACTGAACACAAGTGCGATGTTCGGTTTCACCAATACGCTATTGGACATCCTCAACAATGAAAAGCCAACCCACATGGCTGTTGTATTTGATGCTCCGGAGCAAACCTTGCGCGAGATTGACTATGAGGCATACAAGGCCAATCGTGGTGAAACACCGGAGGATATTAAACTTGCTGTGCCATGGATTGAACGCATCATCAAAGCCTTCAACATTCCCTGCATGCAAGCTGCGGGTTACGAAGCGGATGATGTGATTGGCACACTCGCCAAGAAAGCAGAGAGGCAAGGTTTTGTCACGTACATGATGACGAGTGATAAAGACTATGGACAACTGGTGAGTGAAAACATATTCATTTATCGTCCGGGAATTGCAAAAAATCCGGCACATGTTCTAGGCATTGCAGAGGTCTGCGAGAAATTCGGCATTCAACATGTTGGACAGGTCATTGATGTCCTTGGCATGATGGGAGATGCCGTAGACAATATCCCGGGAATACCGGGGATTGGAGAAAAGACAGCCATTAAGCTGATTCATGAATTTGGTTCACTCGAAGGTTTGTTGGCCAATACCGATAAACTCAAAGGCAAACTCAAAGAGAACGTTGAAACCTATGCAGAACAGGCTATCCTATCCAAAAAACTCGCAACCATATTGCTCGATGCTCCATGCGAAATAGATGAAGAAGAACTGCGCGTGAAAGAATGGAACAAAGAAGAATTGCGCGACATCTTCAACGAGCTTGAGTTCAGAACCTTGACCAAACGCCTACTGGGAGAAGACCCTTCTGCACCAGCGGAAGGCGTACAAACCAGTTTGTTTGGTGATGATGACTCTCCTGCTACCAGAGAGCAGGTAACGGGCAGTCTCAAAACTATCAACGATGTGGAACACCATTATATGCTGGTGAAAACACCATCAGAGGTGAATGCATTACTTGAACAATTGCACACGGCAACTTCGTTTTGTTTTGATACCGAAACGAGCGACATCGAACCGTTGAATGCCGTGCTGGTAGGAATGTCGTTTGCCTTAAAACCCCACGAGGCATTCTATGTAGCCGTGCCTCCAACTCTGGAAGAAGGCAAGCAATTCCTCCAACAATTCAAATCCATCTTTGAAGATCCCAACAAAGAGCTTGTAGCGCAGAACTACAAGTACGATTACAAGATGCTGCACAAGTATGGTATCGAAGTAAAAAACCGTGTGTTTGACACCATGGTGGCGCACTACCTGCTCAATCCGGATGGTAAACACAACATGGATTTCTTGTCGGAAGTTTACCTTGGCTACGCCCCCATATCCATTGAGTCACTGATTGGCAAGAAAGGAAAGAATCAAAGCTCCATGGCGGAACTGACGCCTGAAGAGATTAAAGATTACGCTGCCGAAGATGCCGATATCACATTACAACTGAAAGAAATATTTGCTCCAGACATTGAAAAAACAGAAGTAAAAAAACTCTTCGAAGAAGTAGAGATCCCGCTTATTACGGTTCTAGCCGACATGGAATGGGAAGGAGTAAAAGTGGACAGGGACTTCTTGTCCAATTATTCAAAAGAACTGGCAAACGACATTGCTGCGCTGGAAAAAGAGATTCATGAATTGGCCGGAGAAACATTCAATGTAGATTCTCCAAAACAATTGGGTGTGGTGCTTTTTGAGAATTTGAAAATCACTACCGAAGTGAAGAAGACGAAAACCGGCCAATACGCAACGAACGAAGAGATCCTTTCGAAATATCAGAGCTCGCACCCGATTATCTCTAAAATCTTAGACTACCGTGAAGTACGTAAGCTCAAAAGCACCTATGTAGATGCGCTTCCGGAGTTGATTCATCCCGTTACCGGTCGAGTTCATACGAACTACATGCAAACCATCGCAGCTACCGGAAGGTTATCCTCCAACAACCCAAACTTGCAGAACATTCCCATCCGCACACCACGTGGGCAAGAAATTCGCAAAGCGTTTGTTCCGCGTGATGATAATCACACCATACTCTCGGCTGACTACTCACAAGTGGAGCTGCGCATCATTGCCGCATTGAGCAACGATGAGAACATGTGTGAAGCCTTCATGCATGGGGAAGACATTCACAAAGCCACAGCGGCCAAAGTATTTGGTGTTCGACTTAATGAGGTGGACAAAGCCATGCGTTCCAAAGCAAAAGCCGTAAACTTTGGAATCATCTATGGACAAGGAGCATTTGGCTTGGCACAAAACCTCGGCATCTCACGCGGTGAAGCCAAAGAAATCATTGAAGCCTACTTCGCTCAATTCGGCCGATTAAAAGCTTACCAACAAGAGAACATCGAATTTGCACGCAAGCACGGATATGTGATGACCGTATTGGGAAGAAAGCGCTACCTCGCAGACATTAACTCAGCAAATGCCGTAGTGCGTGGTTTTGCTGAGCGAAATGCCATCAACGCCCCCATCCAAGGTTCGGCAGCGGACATCATCAAAGTGGCCATGATAAACATCCACAAGGAATTCAAAAAGCAAAACCTCAAATCCAAAATGATCATGCAAGTGCATGACGAATTGGTTTTTGATGTGCTCAAAGAAGAAGTGGAAATCATTAAGCCCATTATCAACGACAAAATGAGCAACGCTGTGAAACTGCGTGTACCGCTTGTTGTGGAAATGAACACCGGCAACAACTGGCTCGAGGCACATTGATTTCAAAAATTCAATTCATATTTGGCAAAACGGGTCCGTCCGCATACTTTTGCGCCCCGTTCAAAAGGCGCCCATAGCTCAGCCGGTTAGAGCATCTGACTCATAATCAGAGGGTCCCTGGTTCGAGCCCAGGTGGGCGCACAACATCAGAAAAAAGGTTTTGAGGAATCCACTCCCAAAACCTTTTTTATTTCCGGTTACTCCTGCTCTATACAAGGCGATTGAATTAAAAAAATTAAAAATAACAGACCTTTTAACCCCATTAATTTTCAAGAACTTTTTATCATCCAATAACCTGCGGCTTATGTTATAATCACCAATGTTTATTGATTTCACAGGCTTATTTGATTTTAAAGAATGAGCGGTATTTCCTTTGCACAAATATTCGTAGAAATATAATCCTTGAATAATCTTATAACTATGAAAAAGCTTGCACTTATTGCTGCCTTGGCCGTTTCTACCATCATGAGCGCGCAACGCGTGGATAAAAACGCAGAACGCTTGATGGAAACACCATCCATCACCTACCAGCAGCACAAATACATGTTGAATAACAACAGCATGGATGCCTCTACCGTCATCATCAATGCTGACGAAAAAGAATACTCAAAAGACCTAAAAGATTTCCTTAAAACAACACTAGCCATTGAAGGCAAAAAGAACGCTAATTTCACCTCAGCCATGAATGTAGTGGTTCCGCAATGGTCATCGGAACCGCTTAACTTCCACTATCGCACGGAGAAAGACGGAAGCAACACACGCCTTGTTGTCATCACTGAACAAAACGGTGCTGTCATCACCGCAGAAAACAATCCCGACTTGGCCACTAAAGTGACTGCAAGTATGACTTCTCAAATCAAAAACTATTATTTGAAATCATACGACAAAGCAATTGAATCACAACAGAAATTGTATGATGCACAGGTGAAGGATATGGCTAAGTTGCGCAAGAGCTATGATAAAACTCAATCCAAGATTGAAAGCAACAACAAGAGCAAACAAAAAAGTGAAAGCAAGCTGCGCGATGCAAGCAGTGCATCAGGTAAAAAAGAAGGTGACATCAAATCCCTGAATGCAGAATTACAGAACAACAAAAAAGCTGTTGAACAAGCACAAAAAGAATTGGATGCCAACGCTGCGCTTATCACATCCAAAGAAAGTGATTACAACAGATTGAATTATGCCGGCTCACTGAACACCAAAGAAGGTGAGAAAGTATTGAAAGAGCTTACCAAATTGCGCAAGAAGCAAGACCAGTTGCAGAGCAAACTCATGAAGGCCAATGCAAACTTAACCAAGACAGAAAACGCCTTGCTCAAAGCAGAACAAGCCAAAGCAAAACAAGAAGCGAAAATCACCAATTTGGAATCAGATATCGACTCCCAAGACACCAAGGTTCAGAATCTGAAAAGCGAATTGAAATCCATCCAAAAACAAATTGATGAGAAGCAAAAACTCATCGATGATGCAAAATCGAATTTGGACAAATTGAAAACTGCCAAAGACGGCATTGTTAACTTCTAACCCCGTTGAAGCGAAAGAAAAAATAGAACCTCTGTATAAAATGCAGAGGTTTTTTTATTTCCTCATTTCGGCTATCCTTGTAAAAAGAGTCAACTTCATAATCCCGGATGAAATCCTGTACCAAACGCATTGTTATTCTTCTTACCGTGATATTGCTTACATGGGCAGGATTCTATTTCTACATGCGCAGCAAGGTAAAGATGGAACCGCCAGAACCAGCATTTACAACCTTCACCGGTTATGGCCAACCTGAGTTGAGCAGGATTGTATTTCCATTGACCATTGACCTGGAAGACATTGTGGCCAAACTCAATGAAACATTAGAACAAAAGCCCATTCATCTCATCATTCCGATCGATAAAGAAAGAGGCGAGCTCGAACTTGATTTGATCTTTTACGACCAACTCAGACTGCGGTGGAAGAACTCCAAGCTCTACGCAGAAGTACCGGTACAAGCCATCGCCACTGCCTCCACTACACGGCTCGGTATTCAGATAAGCAACAAAACACCTGTCCAAGCCAAATCAGTTGTAAGCGTACTCATTAAGCCCACTATTACCAACGGTTGGAAAATCAAGAGCAAAGCCAGCATTGAAAATATTCATTGGGAAAAGGAACCCATCTACATGTTCGGCAAAATTGCCGTAAACCTCACCAAGAAAGTAGACAACAAATTGGAGGAGGAACGCGAAAAGCTCGAAACAATGATTGAAACGCAAATCAACAAAGTGTTGGACCTCACCAAAGCCATGGAGAAAATCTGGACGGACATTCAAAAACCCATTGCCATCAACCGGAAAGGCACACCGCTCTGGCTATCCATGACTGGCACGGACTTAAGTGCTTGCTGGAATGTAGAACCCTCCAACGATCCATCCTTCATCATAGCTGTGGAAGGCTATTACCGTATCCTTGCCGGAGACTCAGCACAGGCAGCCACACATAGCACAGCACTGCCGGCATACAAAAAGCTTAACAATGCACAGCCGGGAATATATGCCCATGTCATCGCCCAACTTCCCTATGAGCAGATGCAACAATTTGCCAGAAACATCACCGATACACTTAGTCTCTCCTATTCGGGTTACCGCTTAAAAATCCGTGACATTCATGTCTTTGGTGGTGACAGCCTATTGTTTTTGAAACTAAAAATTGCTGGCGATGTGCACGGCAGCATCTATCTCCAAGGCCGACCGCGCTTTTTGGATAACAGCAAAACATTTGTGGTGGACAATTTCAACTACGACATCTACACCCACAACGAAATTGTAAGCACTGCTGCCGATTGGTTTCATGATATCCTTTTGCAAAAAGCCAATGAGGCACTTGTGTTCCGCTTGGATTCTCTGCTGCACAAACTCCCCGATGCAATGATGAAGGGCATCGAAAAATCCAAAGTGGGCAAAAAAATCAGTCTTGAAATGCAAAACCTAGAAGTGCAACCATTGGAAATACGCAGTGCCATAGACCACCTTGCACTTAGCATCCGCGTGACAGGCAATGCCGCACTCTATCTTGAACGCGAAGCATTGAACGGCAAAAAGAACAAGCACAAATAAGGATAGCAGGCACTTCCTCCTCAAATCCAAATACCAAAAACACAATATTCATCCATTATTTCGACCCATCTATTGATAGTGTAAGAGTGTCTCAGAACTATCTTCGCACACCATTTTTTTGATTTAGGATTATGCATAGAACGCACACCTGCGGGGAACTCCGCATTGAACATATT
>DATCJY010000084.1:0-37193 GCA_036562565.1 Flavobacteriales bacterium
GGTTTAATCGTCTCACGCGGAGCGAGCAATAAAAACAAAAAGCGCATGAATCACTCCATGCGCTTTTATAATCTTAATATGGCTCCGAATTCCTTTCATTAATAGGCTCTAGCGAAAAGAACGCGTTGAGAAGAAGGTTTGCCTGTTACCATGCATTTGCCTTCTTCTTTACCCATGTCTAGAGGAATGCAGCGGATGGTGGCTTTGGTTTCCTCTTTCACTTTTTCTTCGGTCTCTTTGGTACCGTCCCAGTGAGCGAGGAAGAAGCCGCCTTTTTCATCCAAGAGCTTTTTGAACTCTTCATAGGTATCTACTTTGGTGATGTGCTCATCGCGGTAGAGGAGGGCTTGGTTGTAGAGATTGTCTTGGATGTCTTGCAACAATTGCTCGATGTATGCTGCCGCACCTTCTTGCGGGATGGTGGTTTTAGCTCCGGTATCTCTGCGGGCAATCTCGATGGTGCCATTTTCGAGGTCTTTAGGACCGATGGCCACACGCACGGGAACCCCTTTGAGTTCGTACTCGGCAAATTTCCAACCGCTGCGCTTGGTATCGTCATCGTCATATTTCACGGTGATGCCTTTGGCTTTGAGCTCAGCCATGAGCGGTTGAATTTTTTCGCCAATGGTCTTTAGCTGTTCTTCGCCTTTGTAGATAGGCACAATTACCACATGGATAGGAGCGAGCTTAGGAGGCAGGCGCAATCCTTGGTCATCGCTGTGTGTCATGATGAGTGCCCCCATGAGGCGGGTAGATACTCCCCAGGATGTTGCCCATACGTAATCCAACACCCCTTCTTTGCTGGTGAATTTCACGTCAAACGCCTTGGCAAAGTTTTGCCCCAAGAAGTGAGAGGTACCGGCTTGCAATGCTTTTCCGTCCTGCATCAAAGCCTCGATGCACATGGTGTCCAATGCACCGGCAAAGCGCTCGCTTTCGGATTTTCTACCTTTCACCACCGGCATGGCCATCCATTTTTCGGCAAACTCGGCATACACGTTGAGCATTTGCTCGGTTTCTTGTATGGCTTCTTGTGCAGTGGCGTGAGCGGTGTGGCCTTCTTGCCAGAGGAACTCGGCAGTGCGAAGGAACAGGCGCGTGCGCATTTCCCAGCGCACCACATTGGCCCATTGGTTTACCAAGATGGGCAAGTCGCGGTAGCTTTGAATCCAACCTTTGTATGTATTCCAGATAATGGCCTCGCTCGTTGGGCGCACAATGAGTTCTTCCTCCAGTTTGGACTCGCTGTCCACGATGAGTTTGCCCGGTTGGTTGGGATCTACTTTGAGGCGGTAGTGTGTCACTACGGCACATTCTTTCGCAAATCCTTCGGCATGACCTTCCTCTTTTTCCAAAAAGCTTTTGGGTACGAAAAGAGGGAAGTAGGCATTCTGGTGACCGGTATCTTTGAACATCTTGTCCAGCGCATCGCGCATTTTTTCCCAGATGGCGTAGCCATAGGGCTTGATGACCATGCAACCGCGCACGGCACTGTGCTCGGCAAGGTCAGCATTTATCACCAATTCATTGTACCATTTGGAGTAATCGGTAGCGCGTGGAGTTAGTTTTTCTGCCATGTTGTTGGTATGATTGTTGTCAAAAAAATCCAAAATTAAACGGTCGCAAAAGTAGATAAGCAGCAAGCGTCTTATATTTGATAAGAATAAGTTTCTCACCAAAAAATTATACCGCCATGAAAAAGATGCTCATAATCCCCTCCGTTTTGGCACTAGTGCTCACCTCGTGTGTGCAAGGGAAGTTGGCTACCACCGGCTCCTATGAGAACGATGAGGTGTACTTCAGCAAAGGTGACACCTTCATAACTGAAGTGGAGGAGGCGGCAGCTGCTGTGGACAATGCTGATCAAAACAATGGCGAGTATTACGATGAGGAAGACTACTACAGCGGCAATACCGGCCAGTCCACCAATAACTATTACGGCAATGTCTATAACAACTATGGTTATGGCGGTTACGGTTTCAACACCTTTGGTTGGAACTACGGATATTCCCCTTGGGGATGGAGCCCCTATAATGGATGGAATACATACTACGGCTGGGGATTGGGATATGGCTATAGCTATGGTTTTTGGCCCTATAATACATGGGGGCTTTATACCGGCTACAACTTCGGTGGCTGGTATTCGCCTTACTACTACTATCCGGGAGGTTATTACCCGGGAGGTTATTACATCGGCAAACCGATTGGCAGCGACCGCCATCCCGCAGGAGGCATAGTTTACGGCCCTCGCGGTTCAGTTTCAGCCGGAACCACATTGGGCAGCTCCACGTTGGGTGGCCAATACGGCAACCGTCCGAAAAGCATTCTCAATGGCGATACACCGACACCTGCAACAGGCGTAGGCAAGCCCAATCCAGCTACCCACAACGCGCTCCGTCCCGTGAACAACAGTGGCAATAATGTGACTCCAAAATCAGGCGTCAACACCAACCGCGGTACTGTCACCAAGGGCACTTCCACTAGGGATAACGGCACTGTGAGCCCAAGCAAGAACAGCGGCAATAACAACACCTACCGCAACAACAACGGCAACAACCGGCCGAGCAATAACCCCGGTGTGAGTCCGTCAACACGTCCGTCCAATAACGGCAACCGTGAAAACGCACGTCCAAGCGTTAACAGTACCACCCGTCCGAGCACGCCAAGTACACCAAGTACACCAAGCACACGCTCCTACGATGCCCCACGCAGCAGCAGTCCGAGTCCGACCTATAACAACAGCGGCAGTCGCGGCAGCAGTGGAGGAGGCTCATTCGGTGGTGGTTCTACCGGAGGAGGAGGAAGTCGTTCGTCCAGCGGTGGAGCAGGTTCGTCAGGAGCTCGCAACCGCTAATGGATGTATAAAACATAGAATTAATTTATTGCTCTATTCCAATGAAAAAGATAGTCATAGCTGCTGTCCTGGCTGCGCTTAGCTTGGATTTGGCCGCACAGAATGAGGTGGATGCCTTGCGTTTTTCGCAAAATGAGTTTCCCGTTACCGGCAGAACCCTCGGCATGGCCGGAGCCTTTGGCGCAGTGGGAGCAGACCAGAGCAACCTCTTCACCAACCCTGCAGGCCTCGGTGGATACAAGCGAAGAAACTTCGATATCTCCTTTGCGCTGCACGATGTGACAACAAACGCCAATTATCGCGGCAGCATCAACGAGCATGCGCGTTCGCGTTTCAACCTCAACAGCATCGGCCTCATAGGTCACAAGGAGGTTGAAGACAGCCCTTGGAAATCGGTGAATTTTGGGTTTGCACATGCCAAGTCCAACAATTTCTATCAGAACCTCTCCATCGGTGGCATCAGCGGAGGTACGACTCTCATGGACCAGTTTGCCGATGAGGCAGCAGGCATTCACCCTGATGACCTCATGAGTGCGCGTCCATTTGGTGCGGGCCTGGCTTATCAGACCTATGCCATCGATCCGGTGGACACCTTGGGTACGAGTTATTATGCCAATTCATATACCGGTGATATCCTGCAGAACAAACGCATCCAGCGCACCGGAGTGCAAAGTGAAACTGCATTTGGTGTAGCGGGTAATTACGATAACCTGTTGTGGATTGGTATGTCGCTCAACTTCACAAGTGTGCGTTTCAGGGAGCTCTCTAACTATACTGAGAATTTTGCCAACGACCCGGCTAACGACCTCTCGGATTTGAGTTATAAAGAAAACCTCTATTCCGATGGTACAGGTGTGAGCCTGAAAATCGGTGCTGTGGTATTGCCTACCGATTGGATGCGTGTGGGGGCAGCTTTTCACACGGCTTCCCGCATCACCTTCACAGATACCTATACAGCCGATATGCGCAGTACGGAGCGCCTTGGAGTTACGTGGTCGCAGAGTTCGCCAACCTTGATTACTGAATACTCTGTGCGTACACCTGCGCGCTATCTGGCCAATGTGGCGTTCATCATTGCAAAGCAAGCCGTGGTGGCATTGGATTATGATTATGCCGCTTATGATAAAATGAAGATGGACGGCCTGCACAACAATACCTACAATTATGCACCGGAGAACGAGACCATCAGCATGGTTTATAAAGGTGTTCACCGCTTAAGAGCAGGAGTGGAGTTTCGCCCTCTACAGGCAGTGCGACTCAGAGCCGGTACCATTTATCAGCAAAGTCCGTTTGTGAGTGGCGTAGGGGCAGAGACGGCACCTAAGATGACTTACACAGGCGGCATTGGCTATTTCTTCGATTATTTCATGATTGATTTCGGATTGGCATATACACACAACAAGGAGTCTTATTATCTCTATAATCCGGCTTACGTGGATGCAGCAGGTCTCAAGACCAGTCGTTTCATGGGGCTGATATCCATCGGAATGCGCTATTAGAATTAAACTCAAACTGAAAAAGCACATAAAAAAAGCCTCTCACGAAGGAATGTGAGAGGCTTTTTTGTTTTTATGCTTTTTGGGTCAATTCATACAAGTTACGCCACAAATGCAATGAAAGGCTCCGACCAAGGACCTAGGCCATCGTTGCCGAGTGCAGCTACACGGATTTGGTAGTCGCATTTGGCTTTTGGGACGATGAGGGTGGTCTTGGAGCAGGTCACCACTTTGCGATGCACCTCTTTGCTGTTAAAGGGTGTGTATTCGATGATATAACTGGAAGCACCGCGTACAGGCTTCCATTTCATTTTGACGCTAGACGGAAAATCACCCAGTTTGGTAATCAGGTCATTTACCTTTTCCAGGTGCCTGACCGTCTTTCTGGGGCGACTGAGGTGGAAGCCGGAGAGCTCAAGCATGTTGGTGTCATCCATGGCTTCGCGTTGTACATACTCCGCCAAGCGGTCCAGCATTGCACGGTAATTCATCGCTAAAGCTTTGCGGTAAGTCTTGTGAAGCAATGTGTTCTTTGGTTGCGCAAGTTCTTGACTCAAAGCTTCACGGATGTTGGCCATCTCCTCAAGTGAAGGATCAGGGGCAGGAAACAAAGACGGCAAGCTAGCAATGTTGTACTCAACTTTTTTTCCGAAGGAAACAAGTTTAGACAAAGGCATTTTGCGGAAATCGTGGTTTATTTTCCTCATAGTTAGGTGTAAAGAAGTTGGTTTTTAATTTCTCAATATGATGTTTATCATAAATGCACGGCCTTAAACGCTCTCGGTGGAGTATTAGTTACTCCAGCTGATGGATTAAATTATGAACAGGGTGTTAAGGTGTTGTGATTGAATTTGTTATTAGCGTTTAATTCTATCCCACCCCGGTTGGGGTAAAATGCAATAGGCATCTGAAAGGATATGATTCATGTTAGGATATAAAAGAAAAAACGCCCTGACTTGGAGAGAAATAAAATGGGAGATGCCTGTGTTTTTGGTTGAAGGTTGAATGCATTCAATTACTACGCAACAGCATTTCCTATATTCGTTCTCCGAAAAAGAGAACCAGCCGTGAACCAGCTTCATGCCGAGTTCCCGGGTAACCGCAAGGAATGGAGTATCGAATCAAGAGAAAACTAATTGCTATCAGAACGCATAAGTGGGTAGCTAGGCCGTACAAATACCTCAGGCGCACCTATGATAAAGCCGCACAAACAAATGCCCACCTCAAAGATCAATTGCTGGAGTTTCTGCCCTATATAGTGGCAGCGGTGATTACAGGAGCATTGGCCGTAGGCTACAGTGCCATTTTCCATTTGTCAGAGGAGTTGTCCTTTTTCATTTACCGTCAAAACAAAGCACTGATGTTCATTGTGACACCGGTGATGTTCTTATTGTCGTGGTGGTTGGTGAGAAGGTATGCCCCGTTATCAAAAGGAAGTGGTATTCCGCAAGTGATGGCCGCTGTGGAATTGACTGAGCCGAATAAAACCCACCTCATCAAGAAGCTCCTCAGCTTGCGCATTATTCTTATCAAGATACTCTCCAGTGCTGTCAAGGTAGTTGGAGGAGGTATAGCAGGTAGGGAAGGGCCTACCATTCAGATATCGAGTTCCATCTTTAACAAGATCTACCATTGGTTGCCCTCGTGGTGGATGCCGATATCACAACGCAATATGCTTATTGCCGGTGCAGCTTCGGGGTTGGCAGCTGCCTTTAATACACCACTCGGTGGAATCATCTTCGCAATTGAAGAGCTGTCAAAGTTTCATTTTCGCAACTATATCTATCCGTTGTTTATTGCCATCATCATTGCGGGTCTTACTGCGCAAGGATTAACGGGATCCTATCTCTACCTAGGTTACCCGATCACGGATATCAGTGGATTTAAAGTATATGGTGGAATCCTTGTGGTGGCGGCAGCATGTGGTTTTCTTGGCGCCAAGATGTGCAATTGGATACTTGCCTTCATGCGTTTTGTCAATGGTTATAAGAATACATTGAAGCAAGGCGCTATTGTAGTAGCATGTGCTTTGGTAGTAGCAACATTCATTTACTTCCTCGGCACGGAGACCATGGGCTCCGGTAAAGAGATAATGGAACGCACACTTTTCACCGCGAATAAAACGGTGGATTGGTACCTGCCTTTCGTGCGCATTGGTGGATTGGTTACCTCCTTTGGATTTGGTGGAGCGGGAGGTGTGTTTGCACCATCGTTGAGTTCAGGTGCAAGCCTGGGGGCATTGGTAGCAGAGTGGTTCGGTATCACCGGTAGCAATGCAAACATTGTCATCTTGGTGGGAATGGCGAGCTTTCTTACCGCAGTGACACGTGCACCTTTTACTTCGGCCATCATCATCTTCGAGATGACCGACCGTCACAGCATCATTTTCTTCTTGTTACTGGGAACACTGGTGTCCAATATCATTGCTGTAACAGTGCACAAGCGGTCGTTTTATTCAATACTCAAGGAAAATTATTTACACGAGGTGGAAAAGGATGATGTACCTCAGAAGTAAGCGAGGAGATTTTGGATAGAGAATTACATCACCCCCAACAACTCCAACTCTGCACTGGTCCAGTCTTCCAAGTGCTTATCCAAAATGGGGGCAGCACTCATGCTAAGGAGAAATTCAAGTTCGCAAGTGTTCTCAAAGCGTGAGTCGATTTTTTCCATGCCAAGCTCTTTGAGCACTTTCATCACTTGTGGCATGAGGTCATAACCAAAGGAGAGTTTGTAATGATTGAGAACAGGCTTCTCAATGATGTTCGCAGCTTCAAGACAAAGTTTGGAAGTGGTCTTGTATGCATCAATCAAACCTCCTGTGCCTAGTTTGGTGCCACCAAAGTATCGCACCACGGCAATAAGGATGTTCGTTACATCAAATGATTGTATTTGTCCGAAGATGGGCTTGCCTGCCGTGCCGGATGGCTCACCGTCATCATTCATCCGAAAGCGTTGCTTGTCCCAACCCAGTCGCCATGCATAACACACATGCGTTGCCGAGTGATGTTCTTTCCAAAGCCCGTCAATGATTGATTTGATTTCTTCTTCCGTTTTTACCGGAAACGCATAACCCAAATGACGACTACCGAGTACACGATACTGTGCCTCGGTAGCCGCTTCAATGGTTTTATATGTCAGCGTGTTGTTGATGGTCTTTCCTTGTCTTACGTTTAGAGTCCGGAGCTCTGTACTTTTAGTTTTTGATAGCAGCAATTCCCGGAAGGTCGATGCCTTCAAGAGCTTCAAGCATAGCGCCACCACCGGTGCTCACGTAGCTTACTTTATCGGCAAGGTTGAATTGGTTGATAGCAGCAACGGAGTCGCCACCACCCACCAGCGTGAATGCACCTTTGCTTGTAGCCTCTACAAGAGCTTGAGCAATTTCGATGGTTCCTTTGGCAAAGTTTTCCATTTCGAACACCCCCATTGGGCCGTTCCACAGAATCACTTTGGACCCGAGGATAATCTCTTTGTATTTGGCAACACTATCTTGAGCGATGTCCAAGCCCATCCAGCCGTCTTCTATGGTGTTGATGGCGGATACTTTGGTGTTTGCGTCATTCGCGAATTTGTCAGCCACTACCGCATCCGTTGGAAGCACGAGGTTCACGCCTTTTGATTTGGCTTTTTCAAGCAATGCAAGAGCCAAATCCATTTTATCATCTTCCACCAATGATGCGCCTACATGGCCACCTTGAGCTTTGATAAAGGTGAAAGCCATACCACCACCGATGAGGATGTTGTCGCAACGCCCGAGCAAGTTTTCAAGGATGGAAATCTTGCTGCTCACTTTGCTACCACCGATGATGGCAGTCACAGGCTTTGCAGTAGAGTTGAGGACTTTGTCAATGCTTTGTACTTCGTCTTCCATTAGGTAGCCGAAGAGTTTATCGGTAGGGAAGAATTTTGCAATCACCGCGGTGCTCGCGTGTGCACGGTGAGCAGTACCGAACGCATCGTTGATATACACATCTCCATTCTCTGCCAGTTGACCGGCAAAGAATTCGTCACCGGCTTCTTCTTCTTTATAGAAACGCAAGTTTTCCAAAAGCACTACGTCACCATTTTGCATGGCGTTCACTACTTCGGCAGCTTTTTCACCAATGCAGTCGGTAGCAAATTTCACTTCTTTGCCGAGCAATTGGGAAGTGTGTTTTACCAAATGTTTGAGAGAGAATTTTTCTTCAGGTCCATTTTTTGGACGACCAAGGTGTGACATAAGAATGGCTTTACCGCCATCGTTAATTACTTTTTTAATGGTCTTGAGGGCCGCTTTGATGCGGGTATCATCGGTGATGTTGAATGCTGCATCGAGAGGAACGTTGAAGTCAACGCGAATCAATACGCGTTTTCCTGCAAAATTGTAATTGTCTATTTGGTAAGCCATGCGTAAAAATTACTTGAGATTGAGGGCGCAAGATAAAACGCCAAACAGCTGAGTTTCGAATTTTCAGGCACGGTGGAGCGCTCATCCTTTTCACAGGATGACTCTCAATGAAATAAATCAATAGAACAGAATTTCTGCACTGCCGGTGAAGCAAGGCAGGAAGTTGAAATGCCGGTGATGGGTAAAAAAAATCAGGGATTGATTAAAGGCAATTTGTTGATACGAGCCAACTCTTTTTCAATCTCCCAAGTGATTTCACTGGTGAGGTTGTTGTTTTTGAGCGCAGTGAGCAATCTACCGGTATCAATCATCTCGCGCGACTTGGCTTCTTCAGGCAATGCTTCGGCATAGTTGCTAAAGAAGTGCTTGAACTTTTTCATATAGGTCGTTTGAAGCTCAATAGCAATGGGAAGCAAACTTTGCAAAGTCCGAAATGTAGCGGCATTGGAGATGTGCAGCTTGAGTGCGCTCATCTGTCGTTCATACTGTTCCAAGAATGAAATGACATCATCAGCAGCATGCACACTAGCTATATCAATGGCTGGAAGAGCAGGTGCAGCGGGTGATTCCAGTGCACACCAAACAGCCAGTTGTTGTATTCTTTTATGTACTAATGAGGGTACGGGGAGAAGCGGCAGAATTTCTTTTTTCAGTGCAAACAGCTTCTCTTCCCAGGCGGTTTCGACTGCTTCTTGGTCGGCATCTTCTTCTAAACCAAGGAGTTTAATGGCTTCTGTCACGTTTGTCATTTGGTCTCAAATCTATCTGAATTCCATTAAGAAACTCTTAAAGAATTCGTGGGGTTTTAAGGGGCTATATTTGCGTTATTAGCAGACCACTCATACAGGATGAACGTAAATAAAGTTCCGCTTTTGTTGATTTTTTCTCTCATAGTCTTATGGGCATGTAATCGCCCGGAGCGTGCATTGGCCGGGCATCCTGCTCAGATGACAGAGGCGCAAGCAGTTGTCACACAGCTCAAAGGCACACTCACTACACCACAGCGCGGCCCGCTTTATTTATGGTCAACCTATGGCAAACAAGTAGAAAAAATCGATAGCACCACCATCACGAATGGACGCTTTGCTTTCCATCCTCGCACCTATGAGCCCGGTATATACATGTTAGGCACCAGCGAGAACAACATGTGTCCCATTATTCTGAGCTCGCAGGAACCTGTTGTAGAACTGGGGTTTAGGACCGGCAAGCTGGAAAACAGTGGGTATGCAGTGCAGTCCAAGGAGAATGAAGGCTGGTTGACTTATATGAACAAAGAGGCGGCATTGATGCGTGCTATCAAAGATGCGCAGGCCGCCTTGCGCAAGGCTACGGACAACAAGTCGGCATTAGAAGAACAAGTGGCTCAACGCGAAAAGGATTTGTGGAACTATCAAGAAGAAATGATAGCAAAATATGCTGCTACACATTTCGCCAAACTGGTACGCTGGAAGCAAGAACCGTATAAAAATGATTTCGCAAAGTATTGGGACAATATTGATTTCAAGGACGAAAGCATCATTCACAGCCGAGTGCTCACGGACCGCATAGAGAGCTTTATGCGCACACACAGCCGCGGAGAGCAAAGCGGATTTATACAATGTGTGGATGCAGTTGCTGCCAAGGCAAAAGTCAATGACCAAGTTTTGGAGTTTGCATTGAGTCAGATGCTCACCGGTTTTTATGAAAGTGGATTGGAAAACATTTGTTCCTATATCGTGGATCATTACATACACGGAGATGCATGCGGTGATGCCGATATGTCGGAGGCAATTAAGAACACAGCCGCCTCCATTGGACAGCTTGCCATTGGTAAGACACCGCCCAACATACAGATGCAGGCACACAACGGTGAATGGGTTGATTTGTACCAACTGGCAAGTACCCATCAATACACGCTGGTGATGTTCTGGAGTTCGTGGTGTGAGCATTGCAAAGCAGAGGCACCTCAGGTTCAGAACCTCTATCGCATTTGGAAGCCCAAAGGTTTTGAAATACTCGGAGTATCGATTGACCAACAACCACAAGCATGGCTTGCTGCCATTGAAGAGCGTAATTTCCGTTTTCCGAATGTGTGCGGCATGAATCAATACAAATCAAAAGTGGCACAGGATTATCGCATAACGCGCACCCCGACTTATTTCTTACTGAACGATAAGAAAGAAATTGTTTTAAAACCGAAGAACATCAAGGAAGTGCAAACCTTTTTGACAGAGAAACTGAAGTAATTGATTGAAATGATAATCGGGTAGCAAAAGAGATTCTCAGATAAAGAACAAATGCAACTTCATCGATATGCAGTTAAAGAAAGAGCCATTCGGGATCTTTTATTTTGATTCTAAGTTTTGAATGAGGTGTATTGAAAGCGCAGTATTTTCTATACATTGCATCCTGAATAATCAACCAACAAAGCAGATTGCTATGACTTTAAGAGATATGGGTATTCCAAGCGTGGATTTGGCTGATTTCATCCACGGCACATTGGAACAAAAACGAGCTTTTGTCAATGACTTGGGAAAAGCTTATGAAGAGATAGGGTTCGTGGCAGTGCGCAATCACCTCATTGATGAGCGCACCGTTGAAATTCTTTATGAAGAAGTAAAAAAATTCTTTGACCTTCCGGAGGAGGTGAAGAAGAAATACGAAGTGCCTGAATTGGCCGGCCAACGCGGATACACTTCTTTTGGACGTGAACATGCCAAGGGCAGCAATGCCGGTGACCTCAAAGAGTTCTGGCATTTTGGTCAAGAGGTAGAAGGTAATGATCCAATCAAGAATGAATATCCGGATAACATTTTCACTGAAGAGTTGCCGGAGTTCAACCGCATTGGGCTGAAGGCTTACCGCGACCTGGAGAATACCGGTAAATACATGTTGCGCGCTATTGCCTTGTATCTCGGGCTGGAAGAGACTTACTTCGATGATAAAATAAAGAATGGTAATTCCATCTTACGCCCAATACATTATCCACCAATTACGGAAGAACCCAAGAGTGCGGTCCGTGCAGGTCAGCACGAAGACATCAACCTTATCACTTTGTTGATTGGAGCTTCTGCCGATGGTTTGGAGGTATTGAACAAAAAGAACGAGTGGGTGCCCGTAACAGCATTGCCCGATCACATTGTTGTGAATGTTGGCGATATGTTGCAGCGCCTCACCAACGGTAAGCTGAAGAGTACAACTCACCGTGTGGTGAATCCACCGCGTGAGAAGTGGGGCACCAGCCGATACAGCATTCCGTTCTTCTTGCATCCGCGCAGTGAGATGTCATTGGCATGTCTTCCGTCATGCGTACCCCCAGGTGAGAAGCCTCAATGGGAACCAATCACTGCAGGTGAATTCCTCAACGAGCGTTTGGCGGAAATTGGCCTGAAGAAATAATCCGATAACTGTTTTTATAAGGATATTTACAACCTGTTCTGTTAGCGGAACAGGTTTCTTTTTGTTTATTCATCGCACGTGTGCGATAACAACAACAAGCAGTGATAAAATGAAAATCAGAATCAAGGGAAACAGCATCCGATTGCGCTTGTCTCAGAAGGAAGTGAGTGCTATTGCAAAAGGAGAAGCTATTGTGGAGCGCACGGTGTTCTCACCTGTGGATGCATTTGTATATGCGCTTGAGCCATGGCATCTGAGTGTGGCCGAAGCCAAGTTTGAGAATGGTCGCATCACTGTGATGTTGCCGGAGCAAGCCATTACTAAATGGGCAGGTACTGAAGAAGTTTCACTGCAATACACCCAAGACAATGGAGCCGATGGTCTTCGCATTTTAGTAGAAAAGGATTTTGCTTGTTTGGCTGAAAGAGAAGGCGAGGACGAGAGCGATAATTTTCCACATCCCCATGCAGGGAATAAGAAATGCTGATAGATAACCACGGCAGACATATCAATTATTTGCGCCTTGCAGTAACCGATCGCTGCAACCTCCGCTGCTTGTATTGCATGCCGGCTGCGGGATTGCGTTGGTTGCCGCGCAAGGACATTCTTTCTTATGAGGAGATGGAGCGTCTGCTGTCCATCCTTTCTCAAGCCGGTATTACCAAGCTGCGCTTCACGGGTGGTGAGCCATTTATGCGCAAGGATTTTATTCATCTCCTTGAGTCGGTGAGCAACAAACAATGGTTTGAGAAGATATCCATCACTACCAATGGCACATTGTTGTTGCCTCATATCCCAAAGCTCAAACAACTCGGTATTCATTCTGTGAACTTAAGCTTGGACACAGTGGACAAGCAGCGTTTCGAAACCATGACCAGGCGCAATGATTTTAATTTGGTGATGGAGAGTTTTCACTCGTTGCTTGCGCATGGAATACGCACCAAAGTGAATGCCATCATCTTGGATGGCAAGAACGATGAAGACATCCTATCACTTGCTGAACTTGCCAAGCAATACCCCGTGGATGTTCGCTTCATTGAAGAGATGCCTTTTAATGGTACAGGAAAGTATGAACCTATAAAATGGAATGCGCAAAACATCGTCAAGTATTTGCGTGCACATTATCCCGATATAATTAAACTCCAAGACGAATCATCGAGTACAGTAGCGAGTTATCATATTCCCGGATTTAAAGGAGCTGTTGGTGTCATTGCTGCTTATACCCGTAGTTTTTGCGGCACTTGCAATCGCTTGCGACTCAATGCCGAGGGCCAATTAAAGACTTGTCTTTACGAAGCAGGAGGAACCTCCTTGCGTGATTTGTTGCGCAACGGTGCAACAGATGATGAAATTCTTCAGCAGATCCGATATGCAGTCAGTCACCGCTTTGCCAACGGCTTCGAAGCAGAGCGTCATCATGCCAAGACCATTGCGCAGAAGTCGATGGCGAGCATTGGAGGATAACCATAAATAAAAACGAGCCGAACAATGTCGGCCCGTATGCTTTGATGTTATCTCTTATTTTTTAAAGTACAAATCCGTAAACGTAAAGTATAAGCCCGGTGACACAAGTTAGGGCCATATCCCACATACCGATTTTACCCAAAAGTTTATGTGTGCGACTGAACTTATTGGGGCGAGGAGGTTTTTCGAATTTGATAAGCGAAAGAATAATCAGCAACGTCCAGATGATGGAAGTTGTAATGGATAAGAACGTATGGAAGTAAATCATGAAGTTCAGGAAGAACGTACCTTCATACGCTGAGCCTTTGACCATTTCGAAGATGCCACCGTGTTGCATCATATCATATTCGAAGAGCAAGACCACAAACAGCAAGATGAGAAACATGTAGAGTTGAATACGTTTGTGAACCGTATAGGCTCTTTCACGTTTCACCTTGCGCCATGAGTACCACAACAAGGGCAAAATGATGGCCATGGATACTACCACGATGTCCATCAAGACATCGCAACGCGCACCAAAAATGCTGGGAGGGAAAATTTTCATAGAGAGTTATTGTGTGTTTAATGTGACCAATGTAGTAAAATCAGGAAATATATATGTAGATAAATACATATTATTTAGATGTGTAAATAAATGCTATTTATAAACCATTCTATCCGATAGTACACATCAACATAACACACCCATTCCGTTTACTCAACAATCACTCAGTTGATATAAAACTCTTGATGCATTTCCGGTATTACCACTTCAGGGAAGCCTTTTTGAAGGAGTTTTTCTCTAAAAATTCTTTGTGTGTCTAGTTCGCCATGAACGATGAAAAGCTGCTTTACTTCTTTAGGGTTTTGGCATGCGATGAATTGGCACAAGTCATCATAATCGGCATGCGCACTGAAAGAGCGCATGGATCTTATCTCGGCTTTTACTTCAAATATTTCTCCGAAGATGGTAATGTTCAGTTGACCGCGCACGAGCCTTGCACCAAGTGAATTCGGTTCGCAATAGCCAACCATGAGAATGGTGTTTTTAGGGTCGTTAATGGCGTGTTTGATATGGTGCTTTACGCGTCCTGCATCTGCCATGCCCGATGCAGAGATGATGACACAAGGGCGGTCGTGTTGGTTAAGGGCAATGGAATCTTCCACCTTCGAGATATAGTGCAAGCGATGGAAATCAAAAGGCTCGGGGTCTTTTTCCATGTACTTCAAGAAGCGTTTGTTGTAACATTCAGTGTGCTCGCGCAAGAGCTGTGTAGCCTCGATGGAGAGCGGAGAGTCGATGTAGAAATCAATGTCCGGCAATACCTTGTCAATTTCCAACCGGTTCAGCATGTAGGCAATCTCCTGCGTCCGTCCCACGCTGAAAGCCGGAATGATGAGTCTTCCTTTTTTTCTTACACACGTGTGGGTGATGATATCGAGCAAGGTGCTAGCACTCATCTCCGATGGCTCGTGCAGACTATCGCCATAAGTCGATTCGAGTATCAAATAGTCGGCCTGCGGAAACGGTTCCGGTGAGCGCAAGATTTCATCATTGTATCTACCCACATCACCACTGAACGTGATGTTTACAGGACGCTTGTTTTTCTCAGTAATACGTACATTCACAACGGTGCTGCCAAGGATGTGTCCGGCCTCAGTGAGCAACAATTCAACCTCGTTGGATATTTTCACCCATTCACCTTTCTTCACGCATTCGAAAAACTTGAGGCACTCACGCACGTCATATTCGGTGTAAAGCACTTCATATGGTTCTTTGCCCTGCTTGGCTCTGCGCTTGTTCACGTATTTGAGGTCCATTTCCTGTATGTGAGCCGAATCAAGCAACAGAATCTCTGCTAGGTCGCGCGTGGCATGCGAGCAATAAATCTTACCACGGAAGCCATCCTTGACGAGTTTGGGCAGCAAACCGCAATGATCGATGTGGCCATGAGTGAGAAAAACTACATCTACGGAACTCGGCTCAAAACCCCAATGGCGATTGAGTTGATCGCTCTCTTTGGGATGCCCCTGAAACATGCCACAGTCGAAAAGAATTTTAAAGCCGCTATCAAGTTGGAGCAAGTGCTTGCTTCCAGTAACAGTCTGTACCGCACCGTGAAAGGATAGTTTCATTCGTTTTGCTTTGTGTATAATTGGATGTGTAAGCCAAAGTAGCGCATTCAATCGGTATTGATGATATGAGCCTTATCATTTTCATGTGAGTGATATATCACAGTGAGTTTTGGATATTGAGGGGAATACCGGTTCAGGGTTAATTTCCAAAGTGTTGTTTTTCTTTTCCCGATGGTTGGTGGTGGAGTGTAAGTATTCATTAGGTTCGTTATGTGGCAAAGTTGTTTTTAATTGGCTGTAAAGGATGGCATATGATTTAGGTCAGATGCGCGTGTTCACTAGTTGTGAGTTCCTTGGCTTCAGGCAAGGAACATCTGATTTATATCGGTAATAATGAAAACGCTTGTCATATAAATAGAAGATATATGGACGGTATTTCGCTAATTTTAAAACACCGGACCATTCGGTTTGAACTATGGATACATCTTCAGTTGTTGTAAAAGTAGAAGGTGTGAAGAAGTGTTACCCCTCGGGTGATACTATCATCACCGCACTGGATACTGCTACAGAGTCATTTGAGAAAGGCAAGCTCACGCTCATCATGGGGCCGTCAGGTTCGGGCAAGACTACCTTGCTGTCGTTGATTGGTTGCATTATCTATCCTACGGAGGGCAAGGTGTTTCTCAAGGGGCAGCAGGTAAACGTCCTCTCGGAGAAAGAGCTGGCCAAGGTGCGCTTGCACACCATCGGTTTTGTCTTTCAACAATTTAATTTGATAGAACCATTGACAGCGTTGGAGAATGTCATGCAGCCTTTGTTGTTGCAGGGTATCCATCATGCTGAGGCCAAAAAGCGAGCCATGGCAGCCTTACATGAGCTGGGATTAGGGCACAGGATGAACAACCTCCCCAAGAAATTGAGTGGCGGCCAAAAGCAACGCGTAGCCATTGCCCGTGCACTGGTGACCAATCCGGAAATAGTGCTCTGCGATGAGCCCACAGCATCGCTCGATGCAAAAAGTGCCGCTGCCATTATGAAGAGTCTCCAAGAGCTTTCTAGGCAAGACAAGGCGGTCATCATCGTTACACACGATTTGCGCTTAAGACAATTTGCGGATAGAGTGATATATGTTGAAGAAGGTAAAGTTTCAAACACCATTTCAAATGAAGAAGATTATAAATAGTTGTTCATTGTTGTTATTGGTCGTCTTAATGAGCTGTGGCAGCAGTGAAAAGAAAGCAGATAAAGAACCTGTTGAGGTGCCTACCATCCATCAGATAGTAGGCATTGGCAAGGTATTGCCCAAGGATGGCATCACTACACTCACAGTAAGTGAAGGCAGAAAGGTGGTAAAGCTCTATAAGAAACTGGGCGACCATGTGAAGGCCGGAGAGGCTTTGTTCAGCATGGAGCAGGTGAGTGATGAGCTGAACATCCAACAAGCGAAAGCAGCGGAGCAAACCATGCTTGCAGAACTTGCTGCCAACGCATTGGATGTAGAAAAAGAAACCCTCAAACTTGCCGAGCTCAAAGCGCAATGGGAAACAAGCCGCAAGCTCTACGCCATGCATGCCGAAACCCGCGAGAAGATGCTGCAGGATAGCATCAACTACGCAAGTCAGCAAGTAGTTGTGCAGCAAAAGGAAAAAGCTTTGCAAGCTAAGAGAGCTGCCTTGCGTGAAAAAGAACTAAACACAGCCACCAAAGTGGCCACTGCTGAAGATCACATCTATCGTGCTCCACAGAGCGGTACGCTCATTCGCTTTGATGTGAACCTTGGAGCGGTATTATCGGCATCCAACAGCTTTGGTGAGTTGGCGCCCGATGGTCCGTTGGTAGTGGAGGCTGAGCTGGATGAGTATTACGCGCAACAAATCAAACCGGACCAACGCGTGGACATCGTATTGGTAGGTCAAAGCGAGGTCATAGCAAAAGGCAAGGTGAGCTTCGTGAACAATGCCTTGCAAAACAAATCCATCCTTTATGAGCAAGTAGGCGAAAGCCAAGATAGAAGGGTTCGCAGATTTACCGTGGCGATTGAAGGCGATGCTTCAAGACTTTTGATTAACCAAAAAGTTGAATGTAAAATCTATCTGTAATGCTGGGACTTGCTTGGAAGTTTATCAGATTTGACCGTGCCAAATCCATCGGTATCATCACAGCCATTGTGATTAGTATCTTTTTGATTGGGCAACAGGTAGGCCTTTTGCTTTTTCTCATGGAGCTGATGGGTAACCTTTCGGGCAACGCCAATGTTACCGACAGAGATATTTGGGTCATCGAGGCACAAACAGAAAACGTGAATACACTTAATAAGATTGATCAGCGCTATGTACAGCAATTGCGGTCCATACCGGGAGTGGAGCAATCCTATGCCGTAGTGATAGGCAGTGGCGAAGCGCGTTTCCTAGATGGCAAGACAGCAGGTGTTACATTGATAGGCAGTGATGCTCCTGATTTCATCATCGGTCCCAATGCACGTAGAATTGCCCAAGGCAACATCACCGATCTTACGTTGCCGGAGGCCGTGTCTGCCGAGTATTACAACGCCAAGTCATGGGAGACCGATTTATATCTCAACAAGCCCATTGAGATCAACGGCAAATCGGCACGAATTAAATTGATCACCAAAGATGCGCAGGCTTTTGGTGGTAACTACATTTACACATCATTGGCCAATGCACGTTATTATGGCAACATCAGTCCTGATAAGGTGAGTTTAATCTCTTTGCGTCTTTCACCAGGGGTGAGCAAAGACAGTACAATCGCCATCATCAATCAATTATATCCGAGTCTCAGAGCATGGGATGTAGAGAAGCTCCGACAATCGACAGTGAAAGAAGTATTGATGACATCCAACATGGGGATGAGCTTCTTTACGCTCGTGGCGTTTGCAATGGTTTCCGGCTTTTTCATCATCGGACTTACACTTTACTCATCCGCATTGGACAGAGTGAAGGACTATGGAACCCTCAAGGCCATCGGAGCCACCAATACCTTCGTCAACCGATTGTTGGTAGCTCAGGCATTTCTTTATGCCGTCATAGGCTTTGCTATCTCATTTGTTTTGTTGTTTGGCTTTGCACAAGGGGTAAAAGGCAGTGGTCTGGATATCGATTTCAATTTGGGCTTCATCAGCTTTCTGTTGGGCATCACCCTTTTCATCTCCATAGGAGGCTCCCTGTTTGCAGTAAGGAAAATAACCAAGTTAGAACCCGCATCCGTATTTTAATATGAACTGGAAAACAATTTTTGTGGCTGTATTTGCAAGCATTCGGGTAATGTGCAATGCTCAAGGTCTGAGTCTGGAAGAGGCGATGAACACAGCCAACTCCACCCAACTGAGTGAAGCCGAATGGCAGCAGCGCATTGCAGCATTGAAACTGGAAAGCGCAAAGGCCAATCGCTTGCCGATGATTTATGGCGATGCCAACCTGCAGCGCAATTTGATTATTCCGGTCACTCCGGTGCCGGCAATAGCATTCAACCCGAATGCGGAACAGGGAGAGATGATGCCTTTGCGTTTTGCAACCGACTGGACAGCCAAAGCCGGTTTGCAAGGATCATTCGATTTGTTCAATCCGCAAAACCACACGGCTATTGAGGAAGCAAAATTGAATGAAGCAAAGGCTGCTGTCGAAATTGAGAATCAGAAAGCCAGTTTAAAAAGGACGATTACCGATCTGTATGCGCAATGCTTGTTGTCTATGGAACAAAGCAAAATCGCAGAAGCGACTTGGAACAATTACCGCGAGATAGAACAAATCATCAAAGCAAGATATGAAGAGGGCAGGGCTTCGGAGATTGAGTACAACAAGACCTTGCAAAAGCTCAATGAGTTGGAGCAATTGCTCCGAGAAGCCAATGCGATTGTTCGCATCAACGTCAACAACTTGTCAGAGTTTATCCAGCTGGATGGAGTTCCGGAGCTTACTACCTCATTGGAGGAAATCATGCAAACCGCCACCGATGACGATGACTTTGAACGCAAGCAATTGCAATTGGATTGGCATAACACCAATTACAAATGGAAGAAAATCAACATGGAGGCATTGCCAAAGCTTACGCTCAATGCCTATTACGGAACGAATCACTATAGCAATTCATTTGACTTGCTCAACTCGCAGTATTGGTATGGTAACAGTTTTGTGAATCTCAGCATCCGCATCCCCATTACAGAAACATACAATAGAAGTATTACACGCAATCAACTGCAGCATCAATTAAAACTAACGCAATTGCAACTGGATGACTTGCAGAAGAAAGATGCCATTAAAAAACTGAACAAAGCTGAGAACCTCAACATGTATCAATCCAGAGTTGCAAGCGCTCTGAAGAACCTACAACTGGCAGAAAGCAATCTCAAACTTGTAGAAGAACAAGTCAAAAGCGGAAGAGTCCTCATAACCGAGCTCAACAAGGAAATGGATAACTATTTCACTGCGCAAAAGAATGTATGGCAAGCGCAGTATGATTACATCAAGAAGTTGATTGAATAAAGGATGCATTAAGTCTTTTGTCGTTTGGTTCTTGGTCGTTATTGTAACTATTCGGCAGCATGTGTGATACAATGACTGATAAATAATTAAAAACCATCACACATGCTAGAACCCACAATAAGCTATGTAGTAGCATCTCCACAGTGGGGCTTTGTTTACAACCATCATTAAAAACAAAAACGCATGGAGGCAATCATGCGTTTTCTTTCTATTGTTAAGTGAAACTGGAGGTTACTTCTTCGATTTCTTAGTCGGTTTGGGGCGGGTGGCTTTAGGCGCAGGTTTCAAAATGTTTTTCTTCTTGCGCACGTAGATGTGTTTTACGTGGCTGCGACCGGTTTCGCGTTCGTCTATCTCGAAGAGGTTGGTGCTGCGGATAAGTGGCAGCATTTTAGGAAAGCCATAGTTACGTGGATCAAAGTCCGGACTTTTCTTCAGGAGCAGATTGCCCAGTTCTCCTAGGAAGGTCCATCCGTTTTCATCTGCAAGGTCGTCAATGCTGTCGCTGAGCAATCGTATAACGGCATTGTCCAAGGGTTGGAAAGCGCCTGTCGCTTCGCGGTCTTTATGTCGGTTGTTGGATTCGCGCGTTTCCTTTTGTGCGACTTTCAAGATTTCTATATAAACAAACTTGTCGCATGCCTTGATGAAGGGAGATGGCGTTTTCTTTTCACCGATGCCGATCACTTTCATGCCCGCTTCACGCAAGCGTGTGGCCAAGCGAGTAAAGTCGCTATCGCTGGATACAATACAAAATCCGCCCACTTTGTTGGAGTAGAGGATGTCCATGGCATCTATGATGAGAGCGCTGTCGGTAGCGTTTTTACCGCTGGTGTAGCTGTATTGCTGAATAGGCGTAATCGCATTTTCAAGTAAGACATTCTTCCAACCTGAAAGGGTGGGCTTGGTCCAGTCGCCATAGATGCGCTTGATGGTGGGTGTACCATGCGTGGAGATTTCCTCCAGCATCTCTTTTACCGAGGCATACGGCACATTGTCGGCATCAATTAAGACAGCTAACGGTAAATCGTTGTTCGGGGATGTCATTCGGTAAGTTATTTGTTTGCCTTCACCCGTACTGCGGTCATGCCTTTGGGACCACGCTCTACTTCAAATGTGACTTTGTCACCCTCTTTCGCAGGTGCTGACAATTGGTTGATGTGCACAAACACGCTGGCTTGTGTTTTTTGGTCGCGAATAAAACCATAGCCTTTATCGTGGTTGAAATAAGTGATGATACCTTTATGCTCGCGTTGTACAGGTTCACGGTCTTCTTCTTTTGGGGTGCCTATCAGTATTTCTTCCGCATCGATGTCCACTTTGCGAGCAGGGTCGGGAGGAGTATCGGTAATACGTCCAAACTCATCCACATAGGCAATCATGTCTTCCCAGTTCTTGCCCTTTACCGATTCGGATTTGCGCTCTTCTCTTTTCTGGCGTTTTTCCTCTTGTTTCTTTTGGCGCTTCTTTTCGCGTTCCTTTTTACTAAATGTCTCCTGAGATTTCCCCATTCCGTGTTTTAATTGATATAATTTGAATCTGCCACTTGTGATGTTCCGATTGAGCAGACTTTAACAAGAAAGGGTGCGAATAGAAACAAGATGTCAGACCACAAAGGTAAGCCTGTTCTAGGCTGAAATGGATGAATTGTAATTTATAGGCAATTGGTGGTGCTGTAATATGAACCAATTACAATGGATATTAATTTTATTTGAATAGTTGCAAGGACACTTTGTTCATGCACGTTGTCGCACGCTTCTTCTACCGATGGTTGGTCGGGTGTTGCTGAAATTCGTCAACAGCTGATTGAGAGCCTCGGCAAACTCCTGAATATCTTCTTCAAATACGAGGATGTTGTGCCGCTCATAATTTCCATTGCCCATGAGTTTGAGTTCGCTTACCTTGAGGTAGTTGGAGTTTCCTGTTTTGTGTACTTCTAGAAAATAGGTGCGTCTGCCTGCCGCTACTTTCATTTGGGTCACTACATTGTTGTTGAGCATGATATTTTAGAGTTTTAGTTTATTCGGTTTAGGGATTTGCAGGATACAGGCGAACAGACGGAAAAAAGGGGAATGGTCTACTTCATAACGAAGTTAATGAAAATCATTAATGAGCAAAGATTTTTGTTTTTTACTATGAAGATGTTGTCACAGGGCAATTTCAATTCTGGACTCCCGTGGTAAAGAAAAATATATTGTCCTTATGAATAAAGAAGAGCATTGCTAGCAAAGCCATTACGGTAGCAATAAATCGCAGGGCGATAACTATATACTTTGGAAGATTCACATCTCCGTAATAGAAGTACACAAAGCTCCAGATAACGAACCAGAATACAATGTGGCAAGTAAGGTTGAGGGCCAATGCAGGCACATGTATGATGTGTGCTATGGAACTTTGGCTGCCGGCCATGTAGAATGAAATGGGAAAACCTTGCAGTTGGTTGAGGTCTGCAGAGGAGGTACGCGGCAACATAAAGTTGATAAGGACAAATGAAATGGTAATGATTGGCAGTACTAAGTGGCGAATCTGACGCTTCATCTCAGTATTTGATTATTGCGCAAAAAAAATACAAATACGGGATGAATGATTCTGGGATTTTATAATACCACTACATTCTGACATCAATCATTTTCGAACAACCAGTGGAAACCAATGGTGATAAGGTTGGAGGTTACCATGTTGCGGTCTATGTAAACTTGGTTGGTGGGATCGGTGAAGGGTTGGTTCTCGCGCAAGTGCGCTAGTTTTATGAATAAATAATGTTCAGGTTTTGGCAGAAAACCTACTTCGAGTGACCATGTTCTAGCCCGAGTCATTTTGATGTTATCCTTGGAGCCGAAACCGTTGGAAGCTACCGCACTGTTCCCGAAGCCTGCAGTTACCATTGTTCTTTTGTAATACACGGTGGGATAGAGCATCGTGGTGCGAGATGAGCCTAGACTGAAGTTGTGGTGGTAATAGCCGTAGTTCTTAAATCCAAGCAAAATAGGTGAGAGGTTGTAGTTAATCCATTTCAGTCCGATCTCAAAATCATCCCTGAAAGAATAGCCCATGGTGAATCCCGATGCAAGACCACCGCTGAAAACAATTTCCTTAGAGCTGCCCTCCAAGCTGTTGTGCTTCAGCATACCGATGCCGAGCTCGGCCTCTTGATAATCTGCAAACCAGAATTTGCTGAAGTCAGGATAAAACCACACGAGCAACAGAGAGCCAGAGACATACATCGGATTGAACATGGCGCCTTCAATGGGTTGTAAGCCATCTTTCTTTGTGGAGATTTTGGCTGCATTTATCCCCATTCTGAAGCGGTAGTGACCATGCGTTACCTGTGCCTTAAGTTCGCTTTGCAAGAATAACACCACCATCATCATGATGTAGGTGCGCAGGCATTTACGCGCATGTTGGCCGTAGCATTTCGGATTTGTGCTATTGTGTGATGTATCACCAGTAAGGGTGAGGAGAGCGCTTTGTTCGGTGTAACTCATATAAAAGGTTTTAAAAAAGGTACCTGCCTCACTGGAATTATTCACTGGAATAACCGCCTGTGCTCAGGTAGTTGTGGTTTGGCTGGTTGACGAGGGAAACCGAATGGAAGATGAAGCGAAAGTGGACCGGTGTCTATCACATTTTAGTAGTATTAAGCCGGAATGGAGGAAGTCACTTTACACAATGAAACTTCATCAAGGTTGATGAAAAAAGCTAAACCATGCCGGTAGTAGGTCAAGGTTCATTGTAAAGTGTGATTCTATAAATCGGTCGTTTATTTCCTTTTAGAGAAATAATCCCAAACGGCCTTGCATACTTCTGCTATAATGAGTTCGTTGGTGTCATAATCTTCGCGAGAGTCGGTAACGAAGACACTGATGTAGAAGAATTGTTTTTTGTTGAGGAAAACAATGCCGATGTCGTTAACGGCAGCGGTAATCCCCAGCTCTTTGTTCTTGCCGGACCATCCTGTTTTGTGAGCTACTACCGTTCCTTTGGGCAATTGTCCTTTCAGGCGCATCTTACCTGTATCGGTACTGCGCATCACTTTCCACAAAAAATTATGGCTCTTCCTAGAAAGTTGCAGTTGCTTATTTTCATAAAACACTTGCAGCGCCTCAACAGCAGCTTTAGGTGTTGTCCAGTTTTTGTATTGCAGGTTCCAATCGCTTTGCATTACTTCCTCATTGATCTGGATGGCGATGTCTTGTATGCCGTGTTCATGAAAGAAGGTTTCAACTACGTGTGGCCCACCTAGCAATCGTAGCAGCACATCACAAGCCACATTATCACTGAGGGAGATGGCATACTCGATAAGTTGGGCAATGGTAAATTGTCCACCATGCGGATACTTGTCTCGCAGCGGACTATACAATCCCGGTAGCAAATCTTTTTCCTCTACGAGTATTTTTTGATTCAATTGGTAACGGCCATTATCTACTTGCACAAGCATGGCCACACTGATGTGGTATTTAAAAACACTTTGCATTGGGAAGACACGGTCGCCATGGATGCTTAGAGTATCTCCATTCCAAGCTTTCACTGCGATACCTACCAAGGCCGCTCTGTCAGCTGTGATGCGCTCCAATTGCTTTTTTAATGAATCGGTACTTTGTGCTACAGTTGTTTGTGATATAATGAACAACAAGATAGGAAGGATAAAGGAGTGGGCGCGCATGTTTTTTTAGTGGTTCGTAATCGTAAAATTATATTGGGTAGTCGGGAGGAGCAGCAGTTGTGTAAATATAGACGGTCATAAAAGAAAAGCGAGCCTTTGGGCCCGCTTTTCATTTTCACATCTTGAAAGTATTATTTGATAATTTTCATTTCATCAAGCAAGTAACCCGCACCGGCATAAATATCAATTACCCAAAGGACATAACGGATATCTACCATGATGTTGCGACAAATAGCGGGGTTGTACATGATGTCGCTCATAGTGCTTTCCCAGCTTCTGTCAAAGTTGATTCCGATGAGGTAGCCATTGGCATCCAATGCAGGCGAGCCGCTGTTACCACCTGTAGTGTGATTGCTGCCGGTATAGCACATGCGCAATTCACCATCCACAGCATAAGGGCCGAATTCTTTCTTCTTAAACAACTCGATGAGGCGAGGGTTCAATTCGAAATCCGGATGGCCGGTAGCGTTCTTCTGCAACGCACCTTCTGTAGTGGTGTAGTATTTATAAATTTCTCCATCGCGTGGTTCGCTGCCTTCCACTTTACCATAGGTAATGCGCAGTGTAGAGTTGGCGTCAGACCATTCCGGTTTGTTCATACCCATGCGTGATTGTGCCTCGGTGTACTGTTGCATGAGGTAATCAATCTGTGCAGTCATGGTGCGATAAGCGGGGTTGATTTTCGTATTGAATTGGTTCACCATATCCACTGCGTTGCGGTAGTAATAATCTTTCTTGATTTTGTCGGCTGCTTTTTTATTGAAAGAATGCAATAGCTTGAACAGCGCAGTGGAATCTTGGAAAATGGATTTACCTGCATCAATGGTCTTGAGATCTTTTGCAGTGAAAATTGGAAAAGCTTTGATGTCGGAGTTACCGGAAAATGCTTCTTTCTGATATTGGATGTAATGAGAAGTCATTGCATGGTAGATATCCATCTCGGTGGCGAGGTCAAAGTCTTTATAGAAATCGCGCGCTTTTGCAATCAGTTCATTGATTTTGGTATCCAGCATGCCTTTCTCCTTCCATTCCGCATGTTTTTCTACCAGTTCATTAAAGTTGAAAGCAAAACGGAACAACTCCGGACCATAATAGAAATATTCGACAAAAGCATCTCTGCTGAAAGCATACGGAACATAGTTTTCGTATTCTTTCTTGAGGTTTGGAAGAACGCTGGCATAAATTTCAAATTCAGGCTGAGTTACGTTCTTCATGAATTCTTCTTCTTGTTTGCGCTTAACCTCCAATGCATTGAAGTTGGTGAGACCAATGTTTTGGCCTTTCCATTTTTTCCATGCATTGGCAATGCCGCTTTGTTTGGATGCGTATTTGATGCGCACCTCATCGCTGGCAGCCATGCGCACGCGCAACACCTCGAGTGATTTGTCGCGCAAGTTGATGCGCATAGGATTGCTTTTGTTCATGGTATAGTCCACCGCATAGCTGGTGAGCAGGTGTTCGGTTCTTCCGGGGAAGCCATATACCATACTGAAGTCGCCCTCTTTCGCACCGTTGAGGTTGATAGGGAAGAAGTGTGAAGGTTTATATGGCACGTTGTCCGGGCTGTAAGCAGCGGGCTCGTTGTCCTTGTTGGCATAAATACGAAACACGCTGAAATCGCCCGTGTGACGGGGCCAAACCCAGTTATCGGTGTCACCGCCAAACTTGCCTATCACACTTGGAGGAGCTCCTACTAGGCGTACATCCTTGTACTCTTTAGTGACAATCACGAAATATTGGTTGCCATAATTAAAAGCTTTGAGCTGAAGGCCATGGCCGGGATATTTCTTTCTGTATTCTTCTTCAATGGGAGTTCTGTTCTTGCGCAAGATGGCATCTATCTCTGCTTGTGGCATACCGGTTTTGATACCGTTGCGCATTCTTTCGGTCACATCATCCATGCGCACGATGAATGTCACGGATAAGCCTTCACACACAAGTTCTTCGCTTTTGTTTTTAGCCCAAAAGCCGTGAGTGAGGTAATCGTTTTGCAAAGAAGAGTGTTGCTGGATTTGGTCGTAACCGCAGTGGTGATTGGTGAAGAGCAGACCTTCACTGCTCACAATTTCGGCAGTACATCCACCACCAAATAAAACAATCGCATCCTTGAGACTTGATTTGTTAACGGAGTAAAGGTCTTCTTGTGAAAGCTTGAGCCCATAGGCTTTCATGTCATCATACACCGCACCGAGGATGGACGGAATCCACATTCCTTCCGTAGCACGACCTAAGAGTACCACCAAGAGGAACAACGACAGAACAATAGATTTCTTAAACATGTCTATGATAAAAATGATAAAGGGCGAAAATAAGCAGTTCACCGTGTAGGAGGCTGCAACGCAAAAAGAGCGAATGCATCCACCCTTGCAGATGATTGAAAGCGATGCGCTTATCGTTTTTACTTAAAGATTATTGTAAAACAAAGGCTTTGAAGGCCGCTTATTTTTGTCAACCATTCTCATCAGCTATGCAATTCAAACTCACATCTGAATACGTACCGAGTGGCGACCAGCCCACTGCCATTGCCGAACTGACTGAAGGTATTGAACGCGGTGATAAGTATCAAACCTTGCTCGGTGTAACCGGTTCGGGGAAGACCTTTACCATAGCCAATGTGATTCAGAACACGCAGCGTCCTACCTTGATATTGAGCCACAACAAGACGCTTGCGGCACAGCTCTATTCGGAGTTCAAGCAGTTCTTCCCGGAGAACCTGGTGGAGTACTTTGTAAGTTATTACGATTATTACCAACCCGAAGCCTTCTTACCTGTCACAGGTACTTATATAGAAAAGGACTTGGCTATCAATGATGAGATAGAGAAGCTGCGACTTTCGGCTACCAGTGCACTGCTCAGTGGACGCAGGGATGTGATTGTGGTGGCAAGTATCTCCTGTATATATGGAATCGGCAATCCGGTGGAGTTTCATAAATCGGTGATACCATTGAAGGTAGGCCAGGCTATGAGTAGGCAGGCCCTGTTGCACAAGCTGGTCGATTCACTATACAGTCGCAGCAGGTTTGAGTTCAATCGTGGAAACTTCCGTGTGCAAGGCGATACGGTGGACATTTTCTTGGCATATGCCGACTATGCCATACGTGTAACCTTCTTTGGCAATGAGATAGAGTCTATTGAATCCATTGATCCGGCAACGGGTAAGAAGCTCATGAGTTTTCAGACCATCACCATTTATCCGGCTAACCTCTTTGTGACCAGCAGAGAGACCATGACCACCGCCATGTGGGAAATACAGCAAGAGATGGTGAAGCAAGTGGAAGCGTTTGAGAAGCAAGGCAAGCTCATCGAAGCAAAGCGTTTGGAAGAACGTGTGATCCAAGATCTTGAGATGATGAAAGAGCTGGGGTATTGTTCCGGCATTGAGAACTACTCGCGCTATTTTGATAGAAGACTACCGGGGCAACGCCCATTCTGCTTGCTGGATTACTTTCCGGATGATTACCTGATGGTAATTGATGAAAGTCACGTGACGGTATCACAGGTGGGAGCAATGTATGGTGGTGACCGCTCGCGCAAAGTGAACCTTGTGGATTATGGTTTTCGATTGGCAAGTGCGATGGATAACCGTCCACTTACTTTCCAAGAGTGGGAAGACCTGCAACGACAAGTCATTTACGTGAGTGCAACTCCTGCTGATTATGAATTGCAAAAATGTGGCGGAGTAGTAGTGGAGCAATTGGTTCGTCCTACAGGCTTGCTCGATCCGCCAATTGAAGTGCGTCCATCGTTGAATCAAATTGATGATTTAATAGGTGAAATTCAGGCAACAATAGAAAGGAAGGAACGCGTCTTGGTTACCACGCTCACCAAGCGCATGGCCGAAGAGTTAGCCAAATACCTTGATAAGCTGAACATCGCATGCCGATACATTCACAGTGAAGTACAAACCCTTGACAGGGTAGAGATATTGCGCGATTTGCGCGAAGGCGTTTTTGATGTATTGGTAGGAGTGAACCTGTTGAGGGAAGGTTTGGATTTGCCGGAGGTATCGCTCGTTGCCATAATGGATGCCGATAAGGAAGGCTTCTTGCGCAGTACGCGTTCGTTGACGCAAACAGCGGGTCGAGCCGCGCGTAACGTAAATGGTAAAGTAATCATGTATGCCGATAAGATTACCGAGAGCATGCAGAAGACCATTGATGAAACCGAGCGCAGACGGGAGAAACAAATAGCTTATAACCTCCGGCACGGCATTACACCTTCACAAATTAAGAAGGGCACAGGAACCATTCTTGAGCAAAGTCCAACACTTGCAGGTAAGAAAATCTATGTGGAGCCCGAGGAGGGAACCAACATTGCAGCTGAGCCGGTGGTGCAATACATGAGTAAGCAACAACTTGAGAAAGCGATTGAGCGCACCAAAAAACAAATGGAAAAAGCGGCTAAGGAAACCGACTTTATGGAAGCTGCTCGACTCCGTGACGAGATGTTTGCTTTACAAAAGCGATTAAGTGAAATGGCCGAATAAAATTGCCGAAAACAAAAAGTATTGACAATCAAAAACTTCTTTATTTGGTCGAAATTTTTTCGAAAAAAAAAGACGAAAAAATTCATTTTTTACTTGCGTTGGGAAAAAACATGTGTACATTTGCGGCCCTCAAACAACGGTACGAGGATGATTTGACAAGCGGGAGTAGCTCAGTTGGTAGAGCATAACCTTGCCAAGGTTAGGGTCGCGAGTTCGAGTCTCGTCTCCCGCTCAGGAATTCGATGATCCCGGTCTGGTAAACAGGTCGGGATTTTTTTTTAAGATGTTAGTACCTCATTCGCCCGGGTGGTGGAACTGGTAGACACGCAGGACTTAAAATCCTGTGGCCATTGCGGCTGTACGGGTTCGATTCCCGTCCCGGGTACTCAAAAAAGACGTTCATTGCGAACGTCTTTTTTGCTTTAATAATCTCGGAATTTATTTCACATCCCTTGTCGTATTTCATTCTACTGCCTTGCAGATAATACTCAAAGCATTATGAAGTGGTGCTTTCACACACAGCTCCTGGGCTTTGGGCGGTGAGGCAATTCAATTCGTTTGGATGCAGTGGTCTTTCATAAATTCGCGACCAATTCTTTAAAGAAATTATACAACATGAATTTTGATGTTATAGTAATAGGTAGCGGTCCCGGTGGATACGTTGCTGCTATCAGAGCTTCCCAATTGGGGTTAAAAACAGCTATCATCGAACGTGAATCTTTGGGTGGTATCTGCCTCAACTGGGGATGTATTCCTACGAAAGCATTGCTGAAGAGTGCTTCAGTATTTGAATATATCAATCATGCAAAGGACTATGGTATTACTGTAGGCAAGGCCGAAGCTGATTTTGGTGCTGTAGTAAAACGCAGCCGTGGTGTGGCTGAAGGCATGAGCAAGGGCATTCAATTCTTGATGAAGAAAAACAAGATTGAAGTGATTATGGGGACTGCCAAGGTGAAGCCCGGCAAGAAAGTATCCGTAGTAGATGCTGAAGGCAAGACCACTGAATACAGCGCTAGCCACATCATCATCGCTACAGGTGCTCGCTCGCGCGAATTGCCGAATCTCAAACAAGACGGCAAGAAAATCATCGGCTATCGTCAAGCATTGTCTCTTCCTTCTCAACCAAAGAGCATGGTGATAGTGGGTAGCGGGGCTATTGGCGTGGAATTCGCATACTTCTACAATGCAATGGGCACCAAAGTGACCATCGTAGAATACATGCCGAACATTGTACCGGTAGAAGATGAGGAAGTATCAAAAGCACTGGCTAAGTCTTTCAAGGCTACAGGTATTGATATCATCAACAATGCCGAAGTAACCAATGTGGACACTACCGGCAAGAATTGCAAAGTGACAGTGAAAGAAGCTTCAGGTGAGAAAGTCATTGAAGCTGAAATCGTTCTTTCTGCAGTTGGTGTCACAGCGAATATCGAAGGCATTGGTCTTGAAGATGTAGGTATCATCACTGACAAAGGAAAGATTGTAGTAGATAAATTCTATAGAACCAATATTCCCGGATACTACGCAATTGGAGATTGTGTTCCCGGTCAAGCGTTGGCTCACGTTGCAAGTGCTGAAGGTATTATCTGCGTTGAGAACATTGCAGGTCATCATCCACAACCACTGGATTACAACAATATTCCGGGTTGTACCTATTGTTCTCCTGAGATTGCCTCAGTAGGTATGACAGAGAAAGCAGCGAAAGAGAAAGGCATTGAAATCAAAGTGGGTAAATTCCCATTCAGTGCTTCGGGTAAAGCAAGTGCTGCAGGCCATAAAGATGGTTTCGTAAAACTAATCTTTGATGCGAAGTACGGTGAGCTGCTTGGTGCGCACATGATTGGTGCCAATGTTACTGAGATGATTGCTGAGTGTGTAGCAATGCGCAAGCTGGAAACTACCGGTATGGAAATCATCAAGACCGTTCACCCACACCCAACCATGAGTGAAGCGGTAATGGAAGCCGCAGCTGCTGCCTATGGAGAAGTGATTCACCTGTAATTAAGACACATTAAAACTTTTCAATACAAAGAGCCTTCGCACATGCGGAGGCTTTTTTTTTATGTGCGATGATGGAGAAATAAAAAAGGCTGCTTGGTAGCAGCCTCTTTGTTCAAAGAAGTGGAGAGTTTTTATTTACCCCAAATGCGATAAATCTCTTCTTGTATGTCCGTGCGGATATTTAATGTCTGAATTTTTTTGTTTTCGGCCACAGGATTCACGCGGTTGCTGAGGAAGATGTAAACCAATCCCGTTGCCGGATCAGCCCATGCCATTGTGCCTGTAAATCCGGTGTGCCCAAAACTCATTTGGCTGGCTTCTTTGCAAGTGCTGCCTGTGCCGGGAGTGAGAGATGGCTTGTCAAAGCCCAGTCCTCTTCTGTTACCGTTGTAATAGCGTTTATTGAAAAGGTCAATGGTTTCCTTTGAGATGTATCTCTTATCGCCATATGTTCCTCCATTGAGCAACATCTGGAAGATAACGGCAAGGTCTTGCGCATTGCTAAACAATCCGGCATGACCTGCAACACCACCCAACATGGCTGCGCCTTGATCGTGCACGTAACCTTGCAAGTGCTGACTGCGGAAAGCATTGTCTTTTTCTGTAGGTGCAATGTTTTCCAACGGAATGCGACCTATTGGGTTATAGCCCATGGTACTCAACCCCAATGGCTCATAGAAGTTTACTCTTACATATTCATCCAGTGAGGTTCCTGTTTGTTTTTCTATAATGCGTTGAAGGAAATAATAACCCAGGTCGCTGTAGTTGTATTTCTTTTCCTTCGCAAGCGGAGTATTGAGAATCATCTGGAAGATACTGTCGCTGTAGGTATCTTGGATGTACAAGTCTTTAGCTACTTGTTTGCTGTATCCGGCTTCAGGCGCTGTTCGGTAGATAGCACTATTGAGCTGACCATTCTTGATGGTCTTCTGATAGAACGGAATCCACGGAGTAAGCCCAGCGGTATGAGCGAGCATGTCGCGGATGATGATTTTGCTATACTCGTTGTGGGTAGGAATATCAAGATAATCACCCAATGTTTTGTTGACATCCAGTAATTCTTCATCCGCGAGCTTCATAGCTGCAAGTACACTGGAGGCTACTTTGGTGATGGATGCCAGGTCATACACCGTATGTTCATTCACCGGAATATTGGAGCCTTTATCGGTCACCCCGAATGATTTGTCATAAACCACATTGCCATTCTTGGCAACCAATACCCTGCAACCGGGATAGGCACCGAGTTTGATACCGTTAAGTGCAATGGCATCGATGCGGGCAATATCATTGCTGCTGGCAAAAATCTGTTTTGTACCTGAAGCATCAGCCATCATGTCTTCTTCATAATCGCCTGCAGGACTTCCGGCATTGGCTTTTGGAGCGTTTGATACAATCAGCATCTGTTCTTCTTTGATGTCAACCGGATTGATCCAACGCAGTTTTTGTCCGCCTTGCGTGCTGTATCCTGCACCAGCTTTGAAGGTATTGTTCGCAGTAACAGGCAATGAGCCATTTGCTCCAATAGCACCGGCAATGACTTCTGCGGTCACTTGTTGTGTCATGGCATCATCCTGATAGGAAACAATCAAACCTTCGATATTGTTCAAGTCTTTGAGTACATCCAGAGCATAGGGGTTTGCAAATACAGAAAGTATCACTTGCGTCTTTTCGCCCACACTGTTCAAGATGCGTGCAGACTCATTGGTGACACCGTAGTTGGTTTTGGTGCGGTTGCTGGTGTTGAGCAAAGCTGCTATCACGATATCGTATTGGCTCAATTCATCGCGCCACCACATGGCTTTTTTGAAGTCAGGATTTTTCTCCATAAGGTAAGGAGTGAAGGTGGTGTAATGAGCCAATGTCTTTTGGAATTCGGATGGAGTTTCTACACCAACGGATACCACGGCAATCTTTTTACCGATAAGGTTTTGAAGAGGAATGATACCTTCATCATTTTTAAGTACGGTAATGCTTTGTTCTATCAAACGTTTGCGCAGTTCCAAGGCTTGGTAGTTGTTGAGGTCTTCATAAAGTCCTGCCACTTTCACCGGTTGGTAATTGTTCAAGCCTTCCCATTCTTTAGCACGCAAAATGCGCAGGCAGCGCTCGTTGATTTCTTCTTCAGTGAGCAGTCCTTCGGCAATAGCAGCTTTGATGCGCTCAACGGCAAGAGGAACGTTTTGAGAGAATAACAGCACATCGTTGCCGGCAATCAAAGCCCTTACTTCCGCATCACCTGGTTTGAAGAATTTGGCAATGCCTTGCATATTGATGGCATCGGTGAAAACCAATCCTTCAAAACCGAGCTGTTTGCGCAAGAGGTTGGTGATGATTTCTTTTGAAAGGGTAGAAGCAATGTTCTTTGAGCTGTCCAACGCGGGAATGTACAGGTGACCGGTCATCACACTGCCAAGACCTTTTTCCATGAGCACGCAATAAGGATGCAGCTCTAGGGAGTCCATGCGGAAATAATCATGCTTGATGATTGGCAAGTCTTTGTGAGAGTCCACATCTGTATCGCCATGACCGGGGAAGTGCTTCGCACAAGCTAATACACCGTTATCCTGCAAACCTTTCATGTACATGAGGGATTGGCTTGTAACCAAGTATTTGTTTTCTCCGAAAGAGCGGTTGGAGATAACAGGGTTCTTAGGGTTGTTATTGATGTCCACCACCGGTGAGAAGGAAACGTGCACACCCAATCTTTTGAGTTGACGTGCCATTTCAGCTCCAAACTCATAAATCAACTCATCGTTATTGGTGGCGCCCAAAGTGAGTTGTCGCGGATAGGAAATAGTAGAATCAAGGCGCATGCCCAGTCCCCATTCTGCGTCCATACCAATCATGATAGGAATTTTGGATGAAGCTTGGAATTGATTGTTGAGTATAGCCTGGCGGCCGGGGCTTCCTTGCATGAAGATGATGCCACCGATGCCGTATTGGTTGATCAGTGTTTGAATCGTCTTCGGATTATAGCTAGGATGTTTGGGGTCGCTCCAAGCAGCTACCATAAACAACTGGCCGATCTTCTCGTCCAGGGTCAAAGTTTGGAATACGGAATCAGCCCAAGGTGTGGGAGACTGCATAAACACCGGTTTCTGAGCTCCGGCATTAAGTCCGATGGTACATCCCAACACAACAAAAGCGACAATTTTCTTAATCATATACACTTGCCTAGCATTTAAGTTCTATCACTTACAAATAGAGCAAGATGTAGTCAATTATTATGCCCTAAAAAAAGCGTTTTACAACAAGCGAATGTGAATGAGAAATATTGTCTAGCGCGTTGGTAATCTTGAATAATGCGCGAAGAACACAAATGGTTTACATCTTCTCACATCGGCAAATCCATCCTATGGAACCTTAACACTGCCCTCAACAAATCACACATATGTGCCAGTCAAGTCCGAGCATCGGCTTGTCAAGTTCGCGCCTATGTCGAATATTAACCGGTTCGTAAATGAGTAGGTGCTAACAGATAACCCGAAAAACAATCCTGTTTGGCAGGTGCCGGTTTGTTTCGGAAACCATCACACTTAATTTATAAGCGTTTCAGAGGTTCATACGTAACGCATTCTACTCTTTATTCCGGATTCCAAAAAGTCAAATTCAAAACCTAATTTCTAATAATCGGTGCCCCCTGAGATGCCAACTAGCTTAACGGGTTTATTGTTTTAATAAAGCTACACCACGGTTTCAGTGGCCCCGAGTTTTTTCTTGATGGTATTGAGAACGAATAGGAATTGCTCTTCAATGGTGAGGTGGGTATTGTCAATTACAATGGCATCATTGGCTTTGCGCAAGGGGTCGTTCGCGCGAGAGGTATCGTATTCGTCACGTGCGATGACATTGCGCAACACTTCATCAAGTGTGGTAATCACCCCCATGCTTTTTAGTTCTTCATATCTGCGTTGGGCGCGCACGGTGCTATCGGCTGTCATGAAGAACTTGGCTTCAGCATCCGGCAACACAACGGTTCCGATATCGCGGCCGTCCATTACCACACCTTTTGCTTCAGCAATGCGTTTTTGAAGGCGCACTAATTTTTGGCGCACTTCTTTGATGTTGGAGATAGGAGAGACATGGTTGCTCACCTGTAGGGAACGGATTTCACGCTCTACGTTCTGACCGTTGAGATGCGTTTCATATTGCATCGTCTCCGTGTTGTACTTGAAGTTGATGAGTACCAAATCGAGCGCTCGTATAAGACCTTCTTCATCGATGGTGCCATCAGGACGTATATATCCATGTTGTAAAGCATAAAGCGTAACGGCTCTATACATGGCCCCGGTATCGATATAGACATAGTTCAGTTCGCGTGCAACTGCTTTGGCGATGGTGCTTTTGCCGCAGGAAGAATAGCCGTCAATGGCAATGTTTATCTTGTGCTTCACTATCTCTTGAGGGTTTGACCGCGAAAGTAAGGGGTAAATAGTGGTATATGCAAACTTTGATAGCGAAGCATGGTTTGATGTGTCGCATACGCATTATAAGAGTTGTAGTGTATCAAGGAGAGGGTTGTGTGAAGAGGTGTGTTGCATTCACTTCATCGGTTGTCTCATTGGTTCAATTCGCTTTCATCGAGGGGTCTCTCCATAGCATACGATTTCAAATTGTTAACCTAAACAGCGGGTAGAGGTGGGTGCTAATACGGCTATAAACCGTAGTATTTTTGCGCCCATGATTCATGAAACTGTGAAAGTAAAAGAGCATTTGGATACAATTGAAGAGGCCATCGCGGATATGCGTGCCGGCAAGATGGTCATAGTGGTGGATGATGAAGACCGCGAGAATGAAGGAGACTTTGTAGCTGCGGCAGAAACCGTCACTCCCGAAATCATCAATTTTATGTCCAAATATGGTCGTGGTTTAATATGTGCTCCTCTCACTGAGGAGCGTTGCGCTGAGCTGGAGCTAGATATGATGGTGACCCGCAATACCGACCCACGCAAAACTGCTTTCACCGTATCGATTGATCTTCTTGGTCATGGTTGCACAACGGGGATTTCAGCTCATGACAGAGCCAAAACCATTGCAGCCCTTGTCAATCCGGAAACCAAGCCATCGGACTTTGGCCGTCCGGGACACATCTTCCCATTGGTAGCCAAACCCGGAGGGGTATTGCGCAGAGCAGGGCATACCGAGGCCGCGGTGGATATGGCGCGTTTGGCGGGTTTTGCCCCGGCAGGTATCCTGGTTGAAATCATGAACGATGACGGTACAATGGCGCGCTTGCCTCAATTACTTGAAATCGCTTCCAAATTCGACTTGAAATTGGTTTCGATTAAAGACCTCATCGCTTATCGCCTCAGAACAGAGACCTTGGTGGAAAAGGTTTCGGAAATACCGTTCTCTACCCTTCATGGTGATTTCACGTTGGTAGGTTTCCGTGAGCTGGCTGAGAACAAAGAGCACTTGGCGCTCATCAAGGGCACTTGGGCTCCTGATGAAGTGGTTCCTGTGCGTGTGCACTCATGCAATGTGTTGAGTGACATCTTTGCAGTGAAGGGGGATAACCACACCGAACAACTGCATCGTGCAATGCAATTGATAGAGCAGAAGGGCAAAGGAGTGATTGTTTATATGAATCACTTGAGCCAAAGCCGAAGCTTGCTAGATGAGATGGCCGAAATCAGCAAACTCAACAAAGTATCAGAGGGCAAGGCCAGCATGGACACCCGTGATTATGGTATCGGTGCTCAAATCTTGCGCTCGCTTGGAGTTTCCAAGATGACGTTGCTCACCAACAATCCGGTAAAACGTACCGGCATTGTCGGTTACGGACTGGAGATTGTGGATTCCGAAAGTTTGGATTGATCACTTTATCAATTTCTTTATCTCCTCGATATCATCGATGTCGTTGATGGTCTTGTCTTTGCGCCAGCGTGCTATACGCGGGAAGCG
>DATCJY010000088.1:0-25012 GCA_036562565.1 Flavobacteriales bacterium
GAGGGATGGGTGGAAAATCTTGGAGCGGGTGCTACACGCTACGATAACGGGCAAACAGGACAAGCTTGCCGCCTCGACAATACGGGCGAAAACGTCATCGTACATTTCTATGATGAACCAGGACAAGTAAAATATTACCTCAAAGGCCAGCCGGCTTCAGGAGGTTGGAACGGCACGTTTGTGATTGAAGAATCAGCTGATGGCGTCAATTACACCCCGTTGCGCACAATGACCAACGTGAATATGCCTACCAACAATTTCACACAGTTCACGGATAACCCTGATGCAAGCAGTCGTTATATCCGTTTCCGCTATGCTCAAAAAATTGCCGGCAATGTGGCCTTGGATGAAGCACAGATATTGCTGCCTGCTCCAGGTGACGAACAAGAAATTCATGTACAATACAACGGTACAGGTGTTCCATCAGGCTCCCTGGTTGAAATAGGCAATGCTACCACTTCTACGTTCGAGATTCAAAACCTCGGTTTGCAACAAAGCCTTAGCATCAATTCCATTACCTTGAGTGGTGCAGATGCTGCACAATTCTCTCTTTCCAATATCCCGACTAGTGTGGCGCCAAGCAGCTCGCAATACTTTACGCTTCACTTTGATGGCGAAGGCGAGGGCTCCAAGTTTGCAGTCATTACCATTGCCAACAACGATGCAAATGAAAACCCATACATCATCAACGTATCGGCTGTTGCAGGTAGTCTGGCTTCAGAACCGACAGCACAGGCAAGCAGTCTTACATTCAGTGACGTCACGGCTTGGGATTTCAATGTGACCATCAATGGCGGCAGTGCCAGCTACTATCTCGTATTGCGCAAAAAAGGTTCTGCACCAACCGGTGTTCCGGTGGATGGACAGAGCTATGTAAAAGGCGAATGGATAGGCGATGCGCAAATCGTACACGCAGGTCCGGCCGGTACTTTTAACGCTCGCCATGTCGAAGCCGCTACTACATATCACTTCAAATGTTTTGCTTTTAACGGCAATAACGGTTTTGAAAATTACCTCACCACTAATCCGCTGACCAATAGCGTGACAACTCCCAATGGCAACTCCGGTACGACCTTCAACAATGTGAATCCCAACAGCAATGAGTTTGTTGGTCAATTGTCACAGGCGATAAATCCACCCAACTACAATCAGGTGTTTTACTCCAACTACATCGGAACCATCATTGATGAGTTTTATGTAAAAGACACGGTTCAAAACGCACAAAGCATGAATACCGTAGAGTGCCAATACTCCGGTTATCACGCTATTTATCCGGCCGGTTTTCAGTTCAACTCAACGGGCTTCAGTCGTGAACACTGCTATCCGCAAAGCTGGATGCCAACCAGCAGCATGCCCGGATTTGAAAACTCACGCGAATATTCCGACCTCCACATCTTATTGCCTACAAAACAAAACGAGGTAAATGCCGTGCGCAGCAACTATCCCTATGGGGACGTGGTAAGCAATACCAGCGCATTCCTCAACGCGAAGTTTGGAATGAATGCCGATAACCAGCGCGTATATGAACCTCAAGACAAAATCAAAGGTGATGTTGCGCGTGCCGTGATGTATCACGCCACCAAATACACCACTGCCTCCAACGACTTCAGTCTTCCTGAATACATCTCTCCGTCCATTCCCTATGGTCAGGACGAATACACCCTGAAGAAGTGGCACTTTAACGATCTGCCGGACAACTTCGAGGTAGCACGCAACGAGTACGTTCACTCCAAACAAAACAACCGCAACCCTTATATCGACCATCCACAATTCGCTTGCTACGTGCGTTTCAGCAATATGACCCGCTGGACTCCTGAGGTGGAAGTGAATGGCAACACGTATATCGCATTGGACCCCGGTGTGCAATTCCAATGGTATCAGGATGGGGTGGCGATACCGAATGCCACCGATGCAATCTACCACGCACCCGGCCCCGGCAACTACACCGTGGCCGTAAAACAATTTGAGCAATGCCCGCTGGTATCCACCGTCACCACAGGCATAAATGAATGGAACGCTGTTCAATCGCTGAAGGTTTATCCCAATCCATCACAAGGAGCTTTCCGTGTGCAGATTGATTGCAACCACTCCGAAACTATTGTGCTCCGAATAACTGCCCTCACAGGTGAAACCGTGAAAGAGATGCAGCAACACATCCACTATGGCACCAATTACATTGACCTAGATTTGGATTTAGCCAAAGGAATGTACCTGCTTGAAACACTTTCAGCCGCTCACACCCATACCACACGACTTGTAATCAATTGATTTCAAACCCATTTATAAGAAAGCCTGGGTTGTTTTTTCAACTTCCCGGGCTTTTTTCTTAGGATAGCAAATTCCTATACATGCATCAAGATTCCTTCTCTAACCGCTTGCTGCACACAAAATCTGACTATATTCGAGCCCTTCCTATCCTGAAACGGATAAATCAAACAGTGAAATACTAAAAACAACCAACTATGAATTTCCTTAGAAGACTTTTTGCGTCTAAGGTGAAGGATGGTCTTGCCACGGCTGAAAAGCGAGCAACCCCTCATCCAAGTTCCTCCAACCTCTATAGATTTACTTCCTTACCCCTTACCAGCGAAGACAAGCAAAAGACGGTTCGCATCATTGAGTCTTATCTGGAAAATCAGCAACTTCAGGTCCCCACTATGCCTTTGTGCCATCCGTCCAATCTGGACTTTCTACTGCACCAAGGTACCGGCTTTGTTGAATTTTACCGCAACAAAGGGATGACACACGAACAAGTGATTGAACAACTGGCAAATGCGGTCAGCATCTATTTGCTAGACCATTGTGGCTATAAACGCTATGAAGACTCCAACCCGGAAAGCCCAAAGAAGACTATCACACTCAAGTCCGTAAAGGGTGAGTCCGTAGCCAGTATCTACCCCATTGAGTATTGCAATGCGGTGCTCAATAAAGAAACCACCTTTGCGCAGCTGCTCACGAAAATCTGATCTGACTAGGCCTTCCCTTACGTTGTGCCTCCATGAATATGAAAAACCAATGGCGAAGACTTTTCAGTTTTCCGATTGATACTTACGTTTGCAGCTCTTCTAAAAACAAATAAGTTTATTACATATGGGTAGGATATTCGAAACGCGCAAAGCCAGAATCATGGCGCGCAATGACAAGAACGCCAAAGCATTTACAAGAATTGGAAAAGACATCGCCATTGCTGTAAAAGCCGGAGGCCCCGACCCTGCCAACAACCCACGTTTGCGCCAAGTAATTGCCAACGCTAAAGGTGTGAACATGCCCAAGGACCGTATTGAGGCTGCCATTAAACGCGCAAGCGAAAAAGACACCAGCAGCTATGAAGAAGTAGTATATGAAGGTTATGGCCCCTATGGAGTAGCCATCCTCGTTGAGGCCGCTACTGACAACCCAACCCGCACTGTTGCCAACTTGCGTGTATACTTCAACCGTGGTGGCGGAGCTTTGGGGACCAGCGGTTCACTTAACTTCATCTTCGAACGAAAAGGACTTTTCAGAATTGCCGAAAGCTCCATTACCAACATGGATGAACTTGAGCTCGAACTCATCGACTACGGCTTGGAAAGTGTGGAACATGAAAACGGAGAATACATCCTTCACACGGCTTTTGCCGATTTCGGAAAGATGACAAAAGCACTTGAAGACAGAAACATCACCGTTATCAAAGCAGGATTGGAGCGCATTCCTTTGAGCTATGCAGAGGTAACCGAAGAACAGATGGACGAAGTGCTTGAGCTCATCGAGAAAATTGAAGAAGACGATGATGTACAAGCAGTATATCACAACTTGAAATAACCCGTTCTCCCAAGAGCGCGAAGAGGATTAAGCATCACCTTGAAAAAAGTGGATGCTTAATCCTCTTCTTTTGTTGAAACAGTTCACCGCGGCCAATCACCTACTCTACCCATCCACTCACCGCTACGAGCTCAAATCTTTGCAAAGAATTTGGCTTTTCGCATGGTCGCAACCGATTGTTGGCTTTATTTCGTGAACGTTATTAGAAATACAATTTGCCGTGAGGTTATTGTAAACCTTTATACAACTTTCATGTTGTATTATTGGTTTCATATAGCATCCAAGGGGCAGCAACCACCACCTGTTGATAGAGTTACGCAAGGATTTTTTGAGCAACCTTTCAGAAATATTAAACCAATTTGATTCCATTAGCTTGGAAGAAATGGATCGTGTCCGGCTTATGAACCGAACAGACACGAAGTTCATCCTGAACAGCAGGGAATTTGCAAGCATACTTGAGAAGATAAAAGACCATTACCGCATCTTGGAGGTGGAAGGCCATCGCCAAAGCCGCTACAGAACCCTCTATTACGACACACCCGATTTCTACCATTTTAGAAATCACCAAAACGGCAAACTCAACCGTTACAAAATCCGCAAGCGCGAATACGTGGAAAGCAACATTGCTTTTCTGGAAGTCAAGTTCAAATCCAACAAGGACCGAACAATCAAAAAACGTATTCCGATTCTCGAAATTCAAGAGGCACTCACCGCACACGAAATGCACTTCATTGAAGAACGCACGGGGAGCTCTACACCACTGGAGCCCAAATTGTGGAATGCTTTTGAACGCATCACACTCGTGAACAATCATTCACCGGAACGCTTGACAATCGACTGCAATCTATCGTTTCGGGCAGGGGTGCAAACAATTACCATGAATGACTTGGTGATTGCAGAAGTGAAGCAAGAATCAGAAAGCCGCTCATCGCCTTTCATCCATGAGCTGAAAAATCGTATCATTCGACCGGAAGGTATCAGCAAATACTGCCTGGGAGTTACCTTGCTTTACCCCTTTGTGAAGAGCAACAACTTTAAAGAAAAACTATTACGCATTAAAAAAGTAACAGCTATACATGATCCAGCAATTGTTTGAACCAAACCTTTTAATATCTGCATTCCCGTCCTTTGAATTAGCCGCTGTAATGGCCGATTTCAAACCGCTTGGCAATATGAAACTAGTGGATGCCGAAGACCTCCTTGGACTCATCATCCGATTGTCCATCCACTTGGGATTTGTATTCATCTTGGTGAGGTTGATTTACTACCCTATCGCCAAGCGCAAGGATTTCCTCTTCACTTATTTCCTCTTCAGCATCTCCATCTTCACGATGTGTTTCTTGCTGGAAAGTGTCAAGCTGGAAATGGGATTTGCACTGGGCTTGTTTGCGGTGTTCGGCATCATCCGCTACCGTACCGATGCCATTCCAATCAAGGAAATGACTTACCTATTTATCGTCATTGGTATGTCGGTAATGAATGCCTTGATCAACAAGAAAATCTCTCTTGCAGAATTGGGATTTGCCAATGTGGCCATCATCGTATTGACCTACGGACTCGAGAAAGTTTGGTTGTTGCGTCACGAATCGCAAAAACTGATTGTTTATGAAAAGATTGATTTGATACAGAAAGGACGCAGAGCTGAACTGATTGCCGACCTTGAAAAACGTACCGGCATCAAAGTGAACCGCGTGGAGATTGGCCGTATCGATTTCCTGCGCGATACGGTGCTGATTAAAATCTATTTTTATTCCGATGAACAAGATGACCAAATGGATGAGTCATTCAGTTCTGACTTTAAATAAGAACATACAACCAGAGGTTATGAAAAAATATTTTCTCTTTCTGCTAAGTATTGCGACAGTGCTGACGGCTTGTAAGAAAGAAGCCGGTGAAGGCGGCACATCCAGCATTCGCGGCAAAGTAAGCGTGGTGTATAGAGCCATCCTTACCAATCCTACTCCTGCTGATACTTCCGATGCCTTTGATACGGAAGTATATATCAACTACGGTGACAACATCGGTCCCGATGATCGCATTCGCACCAATTACAAAGGTGAATTCGAATTCACCAACCTGCGTCCCGGTAACTACACCGTCTATCTCTATAGCCGAGATACCGTTCCACTCACCATCATTCAACCTGAAAAGATGGTGATTAAGCGCGAAGTGACTATCGACAAACGCAAACAAATCGTAGAAATCCCCGAGATTTTTATCTATGACAAGAACTGATTATTTCTGTACAACACCTTCGATATAATGCGCAAGTCATTCCTTCTACTATTATGTGTGCTGTTTTGCGGTATTGGAATGCTACGCTCTCAAACTACTAAAGATGCAGGGCTTTGGGCCAGCTATACCTTCGAAGCCAAGTACAAAAAGAAATGGAAGTTCTCTATCTCTCCTGAAGTGCGTTTCAACAACAACATCAACCACTTCAATCGCGCTATGATTGACTTAGGAGCAGAGTATAAGCCTTACAAAACATACTTTGTTGAAGTATCCTATCGCTCATCATTGCGCAGTCAAGATGACTGGCGCGATGTACGCGAACGTTTCCAATTCGGAATGGGCTTTCGCCAAGAATGGAACGGATTCACATTCACTTACCAACCTCGTTATCAAATTGCACTGCAACAAATAGGCAATGATGGCGATGCCGATTTCGAAACCATCCTGCGCAACAAACTCAGTGTGAAATACGACATCAGCAAAAAGACAAACGTTTCCACTTCCTTTGAGACATTCAACAACACTGAGCAAGGTCAAAACTTCAATTTGGAGAACTGGCGCTGGAAAGCAGATTTATCTCATGACCTCAATAAGCGCAATGAAATAAGCATCGGATACATGATTCAGAAATCCATTTACGACTCCCCTCAAGAGATGGATTTTATTGTGCTTGTCGGCTATACCAACAACATCAACTTGAGTAAGAAAAAGGCTAAAGAACCCAAACCGGAAATCGTACCTCCGGCCGGTGAGTAGTCCTCATATCACTACGCAAAATTCATCGTTCTCTAAAGTTGGAAGAATTCTGGAAGATTCCAATAGGATCCACTATTTTTCACTCTATGAAATTTCTAACCATCTCTTCCTATATCGCTTCCATCGCAGCCCTGATGCTCGGGGCTTATATAGTAGTGGTGTCGCTGAAGGAAAGTTTACCTCTGACCGATATGCTTATCCTGAGCTTGCCTATCATCCTTATGGCGCTTACACAATTATTTCACACCAACAGAGCTAGGAAGTTTATAGAAGGAAAAGTTTACAAAAGCACTGACCAACTTGACGAATACGCGCTCAACGACATAGAGCATGACGAGTACGTAGTACACACGCTCTACTGGCAAAAGATTGTGACCACGGTCAATTCCATTGCACTCTGCTTGTTTAGCATCTATATCGCCTATCAGCTGAACGGTTTTCTCAATGCCCTTATCCAAGCTTCACATATCAGTGATGCATTGCTGTCACTGCTTGGCTTGATTATCTTTCTATTTGCCATTCCCACTGTTGTGTTCAACTTGCGCACCCACCGCTTAACGCGTGTTGTGAAAGGTTGATTGTGTATGAAAACAACAAGCCCGACTAAAAAGCGTTATGCCTCAGGTCATAATATTGCCTTTCAATTAAGTACATGATGAATAGGACAAAGCATTTCTTCTTGCTATTGCTGACATTAACCGTGAGCAGCGCCTACGCCCAAATACAGGATTTTAGCGATACTTATCCAAACGGCAACAAGAGAAGCGAAGGAAAATTTCTGGCCGGATTTGAAGAAGGCGAATGGAAATATTATTACGAAGACGGTTCCATACAGGAAATAAGCAACTACCGCAAAGGGAAATTCCACGGCAGTGTAATGCGCTACCATCCCGGTGGGCAACTCATGGTTGAAGGTTATTTCAAAAACGGCAAGCAGGACAGCATTCAGAAAACCTTTACCAAGGAAGGGCAGCTCATTGAAGAAGGGCATTACCTCAAAGGAGAAAAAATTGGCAAATGGTTTAGCTATTATCCCTCAGGCGATACGCTACAGGTGGACGAATACATCAACAATATGCGCCATGTATTGTCCTATTATCCTGAACCAAAAAAACCAACGATACAAAACGGAAACGGAGTAATGGAGGAGTTCTATGCCAATGGCAACCTCCTGCGCAGAACTACTTATTACAAAGGCTTACCTCATGGAACCTACATTGAAAACTATGTAGGCGGCAGCAAGCGCATTGAAGGCAAATACCATGAAGGCACTGAAGACAGTACGTGGACAGAGTTCTATCCATCAGGCAAAATCAAACGCATCACGCACTACCGCCAAGGTGTGCTGCATGGTGAGTTTGAAGATTACAACACATTTGGCCAACTCCAAGTGAGCGGGCGTTATAACGATGGAAAGAAATCAGGTCTATGGATTTGGTACATGGGCAATGGCCAGAAAGACATGGAAGGAGAATTTGTTGATGACCTACAACACGGGGATTGGACCTATTACTACGGCAATGGCAACAAACACTACTGGGGTAAATACGAGAATGGCTTGATGACAGGATTCTGGCAATACCAATACTTTGAAGGGCAAAAGTGGCGCGAAGGCAATTATGAAAAAGGAAAACGCGAAGGATTATGGACCTACTGGTTTGAAAGCGGACAAAAACTCATGGAAGGCCACTTCAAGAATGACAAAGAAGAAGGCGAATGGAAAAGTTGGTATGAAAACGGACGCCAAAAGGACATTGGCAATTTCAAAAACGGCAAGATGTATGGCAAATGGGTTGGTTATTATCCTAACGGCATCAAGAGCTACGAAGGCCAATGGACCATACTCAAAGGCATGGATGCCTATACCAAAAAATGGGCTGACCAATACAATGTGAACTCCACTGCTCCTGCAGTTGGTGATGTGAAGACCGGAAAATGGACCTACTGGAGCGAGCAAGGCCGAATGGAAAAAATGGAAACTTACAATGACAAAGGGCAACTTCACGGCCCTTATGAAACCTATAATCTCAACGGCCGCATCGAAAGTAAAGGGAGCTATAAAAACGGAAAACCGGAAGGCAAATGGGAGTATTACTATCCTCACGGCTCCATCATGAGAACATGTTCTTACAAAGAAGGTAAATTGGAAGGCAAGAGTTCTGTATATAGCAAAAACAACCGCCTAATTGAAGAAAGCCACTATAAAAACGGCAAGCTGGACGGATTATACACCAGCTTTGATGAAAAGACCGGTAAAATAAAATTGAAACAAATCTATCGCGAAGGCCGCGTTACAGAAGTGCTGGAAGGCAAACCCGGCATGTAAAAACAAACTTCACGAGAGATAAACCAATATCAAACAAAGTTTAAAAATTACACCATCGGTTCATAACCATCCACGATGGTGTCGTTTATTAGCAACTTAATATACTAATACTGAAAATGAGAAAATTCTTCTATTCCGGTCTTCTGGCTGTTGCACTCGCTGTAGGAGCCTATTCACCGGCTATGTCTCAGTCTTCCTTTGAAAACTGGCACATGTTGGACATGCAAACGGATGGCAAACCAGGTATCAGTGCCATCAAAGCATACAACGAACTTCTGAAAGGAAAAACTTCCACTCCCGTCATAGTGGCCATTATCGACAGCGGCACCGAGACCTTCCATGAGGATCTCAAAGCAAACATCTGGGTGAACCCGAACGAGATTCCGAACAACGGCATCGATGATGACAACAACGGATATATAGACGATGTACACGGATGGAGCTTTATCGGTGGGAAAGGTGGTGATATTTCCTGGGACAACCTCGAAATCACACGTATCTACCGCGATTACAAAATGCGTTATGGAAATGTAACTGATGAATCAAGCCTCTCAAAAGAAGACAAGAAAGGCTACAAGCGATACCTAGAACTCAAACAAGAGTTTGAACGCAGAAAACAAGAAGCAGACCTCAACCGCATGCAATACGCAATGATTATGCTTTTCTATAAAAAAGCAAAAGAAGACATTGCCAAAGCGATGGGCAAAGAAGACTACACGCTTGAAGAGCTTGAACAATACGAGCCCACCGATGACTACATGAAGACTGCCAAAGAAATCATGATTGCAGACTTAGAAGAAAATGTCATGGAGCAGCTCAAAGAAGTTGAAAATCATTTTACCGGTGCGGCTGATTTTCAATTGAACCTCAGCTTTGACCCTCGCTCCATGGTAGGAGACAACTATGATGACGTGAATGAACGCTATTACGGTAACAACCACATTGATGGTCCTGAGGCTGAACACGGAACACACGTAGCAGGTATCGTTGGTGCAGTGCGCAACAACGGAATCGGTATGGATGGAATAGCAGACAATGTTCAACTCATGATTATCCGTTGTGTCCCCAATGGAGACGAGCGTGATAAAGACGTAGCCAATGCCATCCGCTATGCAGTTGACAACGGTGCGCGCGTAATCAACATGAGCTTTGGAAAATCATTCTCTCCACAAAAAGAAGCCGTAGATGCCGCGGTCCAATATGCCGCAGAAAAGAATGTATTGCTTGTACATGCTGCAGGAAATGACAGCAAGAACATCGACAAAGAACCCAACTTCCCTACCGACAAATATGCCAATGGCAAGAAATGCGCAACTTGGTTGGAGATCGGTGCAAGCGATCAATACATCAATTCACTGCCTGCATCCTTCTCTAACTACGGTAAGAAAAACGTTGATGTATTCTCTCCCGGTGTAGATATCTATGCAACTCTTCCAAATCAAAAATATGGCAACAACAGTGGAACTAGTATGGCAGCGCCCGTTACAGCCGGTGTTGCCGCAGTTATCATGAGCTATTATCCGGAGCTTACTGCTAAAGATATCAAAGCTATCATCATGAAAAGTGCCGTGAAATACAAAAACACAAAGGTGACAATGCCCGGTAATCCGGATAAGAAAGTGAAGTTCAAAAAACTTTCTGTTACCGGTGGTGTGGTAAACCTTTACGAAGCGCTCAAACTTGCTGAAACTTGGAAACCGGGAAGTGCTAAATAAAAACACTCTTTGGACAGGATATAAAAGGAGGTGAACGAATCGTTCACCTCTTTTTTTTGAAAATAATTTTTACCTCCACAACTAACCATCTCATTACCAAAACCTAAGCAACATCATATTTTTCTTCCAAAACAGAACCATTTATGAAGCACCACCGTAAAAATGCTCCACCCCCAAAAGCAAAATATGGAAGCGCAAATGTTGACGTTGAGAAAAGTTGTAGTAGCTCTGATTCTCATCCTTGGTATTAGTTACCAATCCTATTCACAAAGTGGAACAGAATTCTGGTTCGCTCCACCGGATATAAGTGATGACCATGGTTCGTCTCCGATATTTCTTATCGTTTCATCCAACGGTGAGCCTGCCACTGTCACTGTGAGCATGCCTGCAAATAATGGATTTACACCTATTACACGATTTGTACAGGCTAACAAATCCGAAAAAATTGATTTGACAGCCTTTCGGAATATTTTGGAAACTCGACCTACCAACCAAGTTCTCAACACAGGTCTTCGCATTCAATCGACTTCATCGATAACTTGCTATTACGAATGCTCTCATAATTCCAATACAGATATTTGGGCATTGAAAGGACCTAACAGTTTGGGAAAAGAGTTCTATATACCTCTACACAAACACGCTCCATTCTACAACCATAGCTTCACCAACCATAAAGCAATTGCATCATTTGACATCTGCGCAACAGAGGACAACACCACCGTAACAATATACTCTCCAACTCCGGTAGATGGCCATCCTGCGCTGACACAATTTTCTATCACCCTCAACAAAGGTCAAACCTATTCCTGCGGATGGACCGGAACTAACTATACACAACCTTCTACTCACCCATCCGGTGCAGTGGTAATAGCAAATAAGAACATTACCGTCTCCATTAAAGATGATTCCAACCACAACCCTTCAGGTAGCTGTTATGACATCATGGGAGACCAAATTATTCCGGTCGACATTCTGGGAACAGATTATGTTGCCGTGAAAGGTTCGTTGAACGACAATGGCGATGAAAGTATATTCGTGCTAGCCACACAAAACAATACACAAGTCTTTAAAGATGGCTCAACTACACCTATAGCAACGCTTTTCGCTGGTGAGAGCTATAGAATTGACATGGACTACCTCAGCACGGGATCAGTCAACTCGGTTTATATCAGAACATCCAAACCAGTATATGCTACTCACGTAACGGGCTTTGGCTGTGAAATGGGTATGGCGGTGTTACCACCATTGAATTGCGCTGGTTCACATGCTTTGAACTTTACTCGTACATCGTCTGAGAATTTCTACATCACTTTGCTTTGTCGCTCTCATGCAGTAAATGGTTTTACTCTTATAGGACCTTCAGCTGCCGTCATTCCGGTGACTTCATTTGTGGATGTTCCCGGTACGATGGGTGAATGGAAAGCGGCTCGTATTACATACAACACAACACAAATTAAAGTAGACAGTACCTACCGTATCACCAACTCGATTGACGTATTTGCATTGGGTATTGGTAATGGTGGATCCACTACCGGATGTCGTTATGGATATTTCTCTGAATTCGTTGCTCCGATTACTGTAAATGCAGGCCCCGATCAAACCATTTGTGCAAATACTTCTGCAACATTGGAAGGAGCGGTATCCGGTGGTACCACAACCGGTATCTGGACCACATCCGGTAGCGGAACATTCAGCCCAAGTGCAGAAGCATTGGATGCAGTGTATATACCAAGTGCCGGAGACATTGCAGTAGGTTATGTAACGCTAACTCTTACATCCACCGGTGCTTGTAATCCGGTGAGTGATCAAATGGTACTCACCATTACTCCTGCTCCTGTAGCCAATGCCGGTGAAGACATCGTGCGATGCAGCAATAATCCGGTGGTATCATTGGCAGGAACCGTAAGCAATGCAACCGGTGGTGTTTGGACCGGTGGTAACGGTACATTCATACCAGGCAATAATGCTTTGACTACCGTATATACACCAACAGCTGATGAAATAGAAGCAGGTAGCTTGGTGCTCACTCTTACCACAACCGGTAACGGTTTGTGTTCCGCTGTTTCGGATAACGTAATTATCACATTCACTCCATCACCCACAGTCAATGCCGGTCCGGACCAAGTGAAGTGCGGCAACAATGCAACGGTGTCTTTGTCCGGAACAATTACTGTAGCAACCGGTGTTATATGGACCGGTGGTAACGGTACTTTCAGTCCTTCCAACACAGCGCTGAATCCAATTTATACACCAACTGCCGATGAGATTGCAAGCGGTAGTGTTACACTCACTTTGACTACAACAGGAAACGGTTTGTGTAATGCAGTAAGCGATGATATCACCATCACATTTACAACTGCTCCACAAGTAGATGCCGGCCCTGATCAAACCAAGTGTGCAAACAATGCCACCGTTGAACTTGCCGGAACATACACCATTGCAACAGGTATTCAATGGTCAGGTGGATTGGGTGTATTCAATCCAAACAGCGCAACACCGAATGCTACATACATTCCAACTGCTGCTGAAATCAATAACGGTAGCATAACATTGACCATTACAACTACAGGAAATGGAACATGTCTCGCAGCAACCGATGAAGTAACTATTTACTTCTCACCGGCTCCTACCGTAAATGCGGGTAATGATGTAAGCGTTTGTGCTAACAATCCTGCCGTTACACTGAATGGTTCTTACTCTATAGCAACCGGTGCAGTATGGTCAGGTGGTAACGGTACATTCTCTCCGAACAACACTGCCATGAATGCTGTTTATACACCAACTGCTGCGGAAAGAACAGCCGGCTCAGTAACGCTTACTTTAACTACTACCGGCAATGGCAGCTGTGTGGCTGTATCCGATCAAGTGGTTATTACCATTACTCCGGCTCCTACTGTCAATGCAGGATTGGACAAAGCTGTTTGTGCCAATAATTCTGCAGTAACATTGAACGGTAATATCTCCGGAGCTACCGGTGGTTTCTGGAGCGGTGGTGCAGGTAACTTCAGCCCATCGGTAAATGCACTTAATGCAGTATACACTCCAACGGAAACTGAAATATCAAACGGAAGTGTAACACTCACATTGACTTCCACCGGCAATGGCAACTGCCTTGCAGTGAGTGATGATGTGACTATATCATTTACTACCGCACCAACTGCCAATGCGGGTCCAGACCAAACCAAGTGTGGAAACAACGCAACAACGCAATTAGGTGGTTCCGTTACTATCGCAACTGGTGGCCAATGGTCCGGTGGTCTTGGGGTGTTCAGCCCGTCTCCTAATGCCCTCAATGCAACATATACTCCAACAGAATCTGAAATCAACAGTGGTAGTGTAACGCTCACATTGACAACTACCGGGAATAATACTTGTAATGCAGTGACCGATGCAATGGTCATCAACTTCACTCCTGCTCCAACAGTAAATGCAGGTGCTGACATTACTATTTGTGCTAACAATGCAGTAGCAACTCTCAATGGTTCTTACACGGTTGCAGGAGGTGCTATCTGGTCAGGTGGTAACGGAACATTCTCTCCTAACAATACCACCATGAATGCTACCTACACTCCTACTCCGGCCGAGATTGAAGCAGGTAGTGTAACGCTTACTTTGACTACAACTTCTAACGGTAACTGTAATGCAGTCTCTGATGAAGTAGTCATTCACATCACTCCAGCACCGATTGTAAATGCAGGTGCTGACATTACAGCTTGTTCAAACAATCCGGTTGTTACTCTCAATGGCAACATCATTGGTGCTACAGGAGGTGTTTGGTCCGGTGGCAACGGTTCATTCAGTCCATCAGCCAATGCTACCAATGCCATTTACACTCCAACTGCTGCTGAAATCGAAGCAGGAAGTGTCACTCTGACATTGACTTCCACCGGAAACGGCAACTGTAATCCAGTTTCTGATAACGTAACAATCTTCTTTACTTCTTCACCAACGGCTAATGCAGGCCCTGATCAAATCAAATGCGCTAACAATGCAACCATTCAATTATCAGGTGCCGTAACCGTAGCTACCGGTGGTCAATGGTCCGGAGGATTGGGCATATTCAATCCATCCGCGAACGCACTGAATGCAACTTATACTCCGACTGCCGCAGAAATCAACAGCGGAAGCGTAACGCTCACTTTGACTACAACAGGTAATAACAACTGTACTCCTGTAACAGATCAAATTACCATTCAGTTCACTCCTGCTCCTACCGTGGATGCCGGCAATGACATCATCGTATGTGCCAACAATCCCGTGGCAACATTGAATGGTTCTTTCACTGTAGCTGAAGGCGTTATTTGGTCAGGTGGTAATGGTACTTTCAGTCCTAACAACACAACACCTAACGCAACTTACACCCCGACTGCTGCAGAAATTCAAGCAGGTTCCGTAACCCTGACGCTTACTACTACCGGCAACGGCAATTGTACCGCTGTTAGCGACCTAGTGGTAATCACCATTACAAGCGCTCCAATTGTCAATGCAGGCGCTGATATAACGGCTTGTACCAACAATTACACGACTACTCTTAACGGTCAAGTATTTGGTGCAACCGGTGGTGTATGGTCAGGTGGTAACGGCACATTCTTCCCTAACAACACAGTATTGAATGCAACCTATACTCCTACTCCTGATGAAGTAGAAAGTGGTATGGTCATGCTTACATTGACATCAACCGGTAACGGTAGTTGTGTTGCTGTTTCCGACCAAGTAATCATCACTTATGCTCCAGCTCCGGTTGTCAATGCAGGAAATGATCAAACATTGTGTAGCAACAATGCCTCCATCCAACTCAATGGATTTGTGAACAACAGTGCAGGCGGACAGTGGTCAGGTGGTTTGGGAATCTTCTCTCCTTCTGCCAACTCATTGAGTGCAACTTATGCGCCTACTGCAACTGAAATTGCACAAGGTTATGTCGTGCTTACTTTGACTTCAACAGGTAATGGTAGCTGTCTTGCTGTAACCGATGAGATAACCATTTCCTTCACTCCGGCACCTACGGTGAATGCCGGTCCGGACATGACATCATGTGCCAATGCACCACAAGTAGAACTGAGTGGTTCGTTCACCGTGGCAACAGGTGTGCTGTGGTCAGGTGGTACAGGAACTTACTCTCCTAACGGTGTATCGCCTGATATTACCTATACTCCAAGTGCTGCAGAAATAGAAGCCGGACAAGTGACACTTACATTGACCACTACCGGCAATGGTAACTGTCTTCCTGAGTCGGATGAAGTAATCATTACAATTGTTCCTGCTCCGGTTGTGAATGCAGGTCAAGATCAAGTTGTCTGCGTAAACAACCTCAATGTGGCTCTGAGCGGTAGTGTGACTGGTGTCACCAATACCGGTGTTTGGTCAACTACTGGAACAGGTACTTTCCTTCCAAGCAATACTGCATTGAATGCTACTTATGTATTGAGTTCTGAAGACTCATTAGCCGGTGGTGTAACACTTACATTGACATCTACTGCTAATGGAACATGTCTTCCTGTCTCTGATCAAATGACAATTTCCGTATTGCCAGCAGGCACTGCTAATGCCGGTGCCGATATATCAGTATGTGCTAACAATGCTTATGTATCATTGAACGGTACAGTAGGCGGTGGAGCAACAAGTGGTGTATGGTCCACTACAGGAACCGGTGCTTTCAGCCCGTCTCCAAATACGCTCAACGCTACCTATGTACCTAGTGCATTTGATATAGCCAATGGCTCCGTTACATTGACATTGACTGCCAACAGCTGTAATACTGCTGCAGATGAGCTCACTGTAACATTCACTCCTGCTCCTGAGGTAAATGCAGGAACAGATCAAACCGTATGTTCATCTGAAACCGAAATCCAGCTCAACGGTAGCTTAGGTGGTTCTGCCACAACCGCTATCTGGACAACCAACGGTACAGGTACATTCTCACCTTCAGCCAATGCTTTGAATGTAACCTATACTCCGACTACGGCTGACATCAACGCTCAGAATATTTACTTCATTCTGACTTCCTCAAACAACGGAAACTGCACAGCAGAATCTGATACAGTTTATGTCAACATTTATCCAACCGGTACCGTGAATGCCGGAAACGACCAAATCGTCTGTGCCAATAACGCGAACGTTCAGTTGAACGGCAGCTTGTCAGGCGGGGCTACTGAGGCCATTTGGACCACCTCCGGCTCAGGATTCTTTATTCCGAATGCGCAAGCATTGGATGCTACTTATGTGCCTAGTGAAGGCGATATCATGGTAGGAAATGTGCAATTGGTATTAACCGCTACCAACAGTTGTAACACTGCCATCGACTTCATGAACGTGGTGTTCTCTCCTGCTCCTACTGTAGATGCAGGTAGCGACCACAACACTTGCGGTATCAATCCAAGCATCACACTGAATGGAACCATCACCAACGCAGGTGGCGGTATCTGGAGTGGTGGTAATGGTACATTCTCACCAAGCAATACTGACCTGAACGCTATCTACACACCTACTGCGGCAGAACAAGCTGCAGGTTCGGTTACACTCACATTGACCACCACCAACAATGGTCTTTGTAATGCTGTAGCTGATCAAGTAACGATTTACTTCTCCAGTGGTGTTGTGGTGAATGCTGGTAGCGACCAAGTGGTTTGTAACACCTCAACACAAACCGTTCTTCAAGGTAGTGTGAGCAATGGTTCTTCTACAGGTATCTGGAGCACCAGTGGTTCCGGTACTTTCGTACCTGATGCAACTGCTTTGAATGCTATCTATCAATTCAGTGAAGCAGACCTTGCTTCAGGTGGAGTAACGCTCACTTTGACTTCTACCAACAACGGCATTTGCCCGGTAGCTAGCGATCAAATGCAAATCACATTTGGAGATGCCGCTTATGCATATGCCGGCAATGATCAAAATATTTGCGCATCGTTCACTGAAATCAACCTTAATGGTATCGTGAGCGGTGGAGCTACACAGGGTATCTGGAGCACAACCGGATTCGGCAGCTTCACTCCTGGCAGCACCTCATTGCAAACTACCTACTCCATTACTCCGGCAGACATCAACGTTGGTTCAGTTACGTTCATCTTGAACACTACTGACCACGGAGTATGTATGATGGGTACCGACACTGTAACATTCACCATTTCGCAATCTTCTACAGTGAATGCAGGGGCTGATGTAGCAGTTTGTGGTTCTAACCTCGATGTAGCATTGAGCGGAGTGGTAAGCGGTGCATCCAACACAGGTATTTGGAGCACGCTGGGCTCCGGTGTCTTCACTCCAAGCAACACCGACTTGAATGCCCATTACATCCCAAGTGCAAACGACTCTTTGAATGGAACTGTAAGCCTTGTTCTTACCAGCACCAACACCGGTCTTTGCCCAATTGCTACTGACACATTGATTGTAACCATTGAAAGACCTGCTACGGTGATTGCCGGCAATGACATCTCCGTATGTGCGGAAGCATCCTCCATAGCATTGAATGGTTCCATCACCGGTGGCAACGGTTCAGCAGTTTGGTCCACAACAGGAAGCGGTTCATTCACTCCTGATAACTATGCACTGAATGCATCATATGTTCCTTCCTCAAGCGATATTAACGCTGGAAGTGTGAACCTTATTCTTTCATCCAGTGCAAGTGGCATCTGTCCCGTGGCAACCGATACATTGGTATTGTCATTCACTTCTCTATCCGTTGTAAATGCAGGTGCTGACTTCGCTGTATGCGGTATCGCTACTCCGGTAACGTTGAACGGCCAAGTAAGTGGACCATCTTCTACAGGTGTATGGAGCACATTGGGTTCAGGAACCTTTGCTGATAATACTGCATTGAATACCACTTACCAACCAAGTCTCAATGATTCACTTGTAGGAAGCGTAGAACTCGTATTGCAATCAACCAACACCGGTCTCTGCGCTACAGCAAGCGATACAATTCGTATTACCATCAACGCTCCGGCTATTGCCAATGCAGGTCCTGACCAAACTGTTTGTGCTACTCAATCCGCTATCAACCTCAATGGTATTATCAGTGGAGGCAGCAGCACCGGTGTTTGGTCAACTACCGGTAGCGGAAGCTTCAACCCGAGCAACACTTCTTTGAATGCTACGTATATTCCTTCATCCGCTGATATAGCCAACGGAAGCATCAGCATCCTGCTTACCTCTACTGGTAATGGTGTATGTACACCTGCTCAGGATGAAGTCATCATCACATTTGAACCTACACAAACCGTGAATGCCGGTAATGACCGCACACTTTGTGAAAACGTAAGTTCTATTGAACTCGGTGGTATCATCTCCGGTAATAATGCTACAGGAATTTGGACAACTACCGGCTCCGGTACATTCTATCCAAGTGCTACGGAATTAAATGCTACTTATACCTTCTCCGGTTCCGATATCGCTGCAGGTGAAATCATATTCACCCTCACTCCTACTTCAACAAGTATGTGTCCGGGTGAACCTGCTTCGTTCACCGTGAACATTGTTCCGGCTCCAATTGCAGCATTCAGCACAATTATAGGAGATAGCCTCCATGTATCCTTCATAGACGAATCCATCGGTGCAGGAACATGGCTTTGGAACTTCGGAATAGGTGGCACATCCACTTCACAAAATACTTCTTACACCTATCCTGAAGCAGGAAGTTATGAGGTTTCACTTATCGTGACAGCAGCCGGTGGCTGTGCTGATACGGCCTATGCTACTATCCGTCTCATTGACGAAGAAGACTATAAGCCCATTGCTATTCCAACAGGTTTCTCACCTAACAACGATGGCAATAACGATGTACTACGTGTATTGGGAGGTCCTTTCCAAGAAGTAGATTTCAGAATCTACAACGGATGGGGTAACCTCATCTTCTCAACCACTGATCCTAACGAAGGTTGGGATGGTACCTACAAAGGCGAACCACAACCGGGTGGCGTATATGTATACACTGCTGTGGGTATCACCAAGAAAGGCAGATACATTAAAACTTCAGGTAGTGTAACACTCATCAGATAATCTAGTCACTCATTTCAAATAAAAAACTCCCATGAATACCATGAAAAAATCTTTCACTTTCTCGAAAGCACAGGTATTGATTGTAGCCCTCAGCTTACTTATCGGAAGAATGAGTGCACAAGATTTTCACCTCTCGCAATACGATCTCTTCCCGTTGTACTACAACCCTGCTCAAACAGGGATGTATGCCGGTGAGAAAACCGATTATCGCTTCTCTGGTAATTATCGCACTCAATGGCAAAAGCTACAGGGTAAGCCCTACTCTGCATTTGGTGTGGGTTTCGATATGCCCATTGACCGCTATGGTGTGGGAATCCTTGTGATGGACCACATTGCAGGAATATCCAACTTTGCAACCACACAAGTGTTGCTTTCAGGTGCATACAGCATCACCGAGCCAAAGAGCAAAAACCACTACCTCTCTGCCGGACTGCAACTTGGCTTTCTTCAAAAGCGCTTCTCATATGGCGACTTGTTTTTCGAAAACCAATACAACGGTATAGATGGTTTTGACCAAGGTCTTGATCATGGTGAGTACATTCCTGATTTGAGCATCTTCCGATTGGATGCCAACTTGGGTGTATACTACAAATACATTGATAGAAACAAGCGCTTTGACCCGTCCATTGGATTTGCATTCTATCATGTGAATACTCCCGATGAATCATTCAATGGTCCCAAGAGCGACTTGCCAATTCGCTGGAATGCCAACGTAGCCTGTGATATCCACCTTGATGAACAGTTCATTGTGACTCCTCAAATGCTTTATATGAGACAAAAGAAAGCCACAGAAATCAATGCTGGACTGATGCTGGGCTATCGCATTGCTATGTCTCAGTATTATCTTCTTGGTGGTGGTAGTTACCGCCATAAAGATGGTATCGTCTTCCAGATGGGTATCAAACAAGGTGGCAGCATCTTCCGCGTTAGCTATGATGTCATCACCAGCCCACTCAAAAACTATGGCGGTGGCCGCGGTGGTTTCGAAATGGCCGTGGTATATACCGGAAAACTCAGCTCAAAACGTAGGTAGAATAAATCCTGCCTCTCCTAACTTTAAACAGGACTCCGCATTCTAACCGATGCGGAGTTTTTTTTTGAGCACCCACTCACCACCTGCTTCATTTAGCATTCACGACTTTCGCGAAAAACAAAACATACAGCCAAGCCGGAACCATTGCCTAATACACCCCCTTTTTTCGTAGGTTTGACACCTCTTAAAATATTAACTCAAATAACACAGAAATACAATGCGTTTTCGTCCAGGAGTTCTTACAGGTGATGAAGTCACCGAAGTTTTCAATGATGCAATAGACAAACAATATGCACTACCTGCAGTGAATGTAATCGGTACTGACAGTGTAAATGCCGTGCTCGAAACTGCTAGAGAAGTCAACTCTCCAGTCATCATCCAGTTCAGCAATGGCGGTGGTGCATTTTATGCAGGTAAAGGATTGAAAAATGATAACCAACAAGCCTCTGTTCTTGGCGCAGTTAGCGGAGCTGAGCACATTCATCGTTTGGCTGAGGCATACAATGTTCCGGTTATCATCCACACCGACCACTGTGCTAAAAACATCATTGCCTGGATGGATGGTATGCTCACTGAGGGTGAGAAATACTTCGAAAGAACAGGTAAGCCGCTTTTCAGCTCTCACATGCTTGACCTCAGCGAAGAACCGTTGCAAGAAAACGTAGAAATCTCTTGTGAGTATTTCAAACGCATGGACAGAATGGGCATTACCTTGGAAGTAGAACTAGGTGTAACCGGTGGAGAAGAAGACGGTGTAGACAATACAGGTGTAGACAGCAGCCGACTCTATACTCAACCGGAAGAAGTGGCCTATACATATGAGCACCTAAGCAAAATCTCCAAACGTTTTACTATTGCCGCTGCATTTGGTAACGTGCATGGTGTTTATAAACCCGGCAACGTAAAACTTCAACCAATTATCTTGAAGAATTCCCAAGAATACGTTCAACAAAAGTTCAACACCGGGCCTAAACCTATCCATTTCGTATTCCACGGTGGTAGTGGTAGTACACAAGAAGAAATCCGTGAGGCAATCAGCTACGGTGCCATTAAGATGAACATCGATACCGATATGCAATACGCATTTCTTTCCGGTGTGAGAGATTATATCTTGGGTAAAAAAGATTACCTCATGTCTCAAATTGGCAACCCTGAAGGAGAGGACAAGCCAAATAAGAAATACTACGACCCACGTGTATGGCTGAGAGAAGGTGAAAAAGCTTTTGTCAATCGTTTGAAACAAGCTTTCGAAGACCTCAACTGTGTGAATAGAAACGCATAATTCAATAAAAAAAGCGATGAACTCATTCATCGCTTTTTTTTATGCTTATCAAGTTTTTCCGATTATCGAATCAAGAATACCGAACCGGTTAAATCTTTTCGTTCACCGGTTGACTTAGAAACGAAAATGCTCTTCCAGATATAAATACCGTTAGGAGCATAATACTCTCCATCGTTTACCTCGCCTATCCAAGGGCGATCAATATCATGACTTTCAAATACTACATTACCCCAACGGTCGAAGACGATGAGATGGAATCGCGATTCATCGATATCAGAACCCAATATTTGGAATACATCATTCATGCCGTCACCATTAGGTGTAAATGCAGTTGGAGCAAACACTTGGAAGATATCATTTACCACCAAAGTCTCGGTAATGCTATGGACACAGTTGTGTACGGTTTTCACCGTCAACTGAACCGGATATTCACCTCCAATTCCCAACGGGAAGTTAAACACCGGATTAGGTTGGTTTGATGTTCCCAGCACCGGCTGGCCAAACACCCAATTATACATCTGTATATCTCCAGTACTCTCACTTTGGAAGTGTACTTCCGTATCCAATGCATCAATCGGTTGTGGAGTATAAGAGAAGCTTGCTACCGGTGGTGCATATACATGGATGTAATTGTCATATGTGGCAGTATAAGTACAACCGGCAATATTGGTCAATGTCAATTGCACCGAATATGTTCCCGGATTTTCGAAATAGTGACTGATGGCACTTTGATTAAAATACTCTGTACCATCACTCAACTGCCAATGTGATTGGGTATAGGTAGATGGATCAACTTCGTTGGTCAACACGAAAGTGGCAGGCCAGCAGTTGGCGGTAGTATCAGCAGTAAATACTACATCAATCAAAGGCAATACCTCGATATGCATAGTACGCTCCACCACATAATTACATGCATCTGTAACAGTAAGCACCGCATCTCCGCTTTGGAGCGGTTGGTAAGTCATGTTAGGTGTGTTTCCTATTACTTGACCATTGTATGTCCATAAATAAGTAAATGGCTCTTTACCAAAGAAAATAGATTGCAAATTGAGATCTACTGTTCCACCTGTACAGATGGTCGTATCATTTGGAATGGTAATTTGCGTAGGACTCGCTAAATTGATAGTAAGTGTGGCTTCCAAGGAACAATCTCCGGAAGCTACCACGTAGCGATAGTTACCTGCCATCATTACCGCTGGATCAAAGATTCCATCCGGAATTTCAACTCCCAAAGGATCATACCATATTCCGTAATTGACGGGATTACCATTCAGTGCCGTTGTCATCACAAAGGCTTCATCCGTGCTACACAAGTTTATTTGGGTATCTACACCCGGACTAGCCATTGGGTCCACATTGATGGTCACTTCATCTGTAGTTGCACATCCCGGATGTCCTATAGGATATCCCGTTAAAGTATAGGTAGTGGTTTGTTGAATATTTGATACAACAGGATTTTTGATGTTCGGATCGCTCAATCCTGTGGCAGGAGACCACTCCCAAGTATAAGCCGGTCCTCCTTGGGTACATCCTATAGAATAGGCCCACTGGGTTTGTGAACCGGAATCACAGGAAACAGAACCATCCGGAGTAACACCAAAGGTCAAACACCCACTCGGATTGGTAGCAGTGAAAGTCATGCCTGCCAATGAGCCATAAATCGGACCTGCTAATAGAGGGGCACTGGTACTGTTTCCGTCATAGACCCAAAACTCATCAAAGTTATTCTCTACCGAACCTGCAGTAAAGGTTACGGTAATGGCTGTCCCATCTCCCGGGTTGTCCGGACAATACGTAAAGAATTGGTTCTGACCGTTGACATAGCAATACGTGTAGTTACCTGCATCGGCAGTACAGGTGGGTTGAGGTAGGTCAAGAAAACCTCCCTCCAGCTGTAGCTCACCACAAGTGAATAACATATCAGGCCCGGCTGATACCGCAGGAGCTATTTCAACCGTAATTGTAATAGTGGTATCAAACGTACACCCGAAGTTATTGGTGGCGTAGTAGGTGTAATCATATGAACCGGGCTGAGTAATGTTCAAGGTAATCACATCTCCATTGGTAGATGTTGAACCAATGAACGGTCCAACCCAATAGGAAGAGTCCGCATCCTGACCGTAAATAGGTGTAAATGTGGTCACCCCAGGGAAAAGGGCCGGATTGAGATCAATTCCCCATGAAAAAATATAACCGTTATCGGAACCAAGGTTGTCATACACACTAAAGGTCCATGCACCATTGAGCGGACATCCCACCAAGTCACAGAGGTTTCCTACAGCAGAATAAGTTCCCGGAGGTAGAATCTTATTTGTTACAGTGCTTCCTAAAGCATTGACATAAGTTACTTGTGGTGCGTTAGCACTTTCCTGCCCCCATGTTCCATTGGTAGCATTTGGTGCCCAGACATAATCATATCCAACACCCGGTGTTAAATTGAGAATGGGATCTCCGAAAATATCATCCACTGGCTCGCCAAGGAAGGTACCACCTCCACCGTTTGGATAAGTTACAAGGTCCACACTCGTTCCATCAGGACAGGTAATAGTAATCCCCAAGTCCCCCATGTATGAGTGTTCCATGTTTACCATGATACCATAGAGGTCATTGCAGCTTTGTAACAGCTGCCCTGGTTCAAAGAAATCGAATACGATGGACGTACTATAACTGAAACCGGCTCCATCGGCCAAATAGGTTTGACCTGCCGATACTTGCGGTGGTAGTGCCGTCCAAGTTGTACTGATTATCTGTCCGGCATCCAATACTATATCCGTTCCCAAACAATAACTTGTTTCAATCTGTTGAATTCCTGCAAAAATCGGTATGGTACTCACCAAGACCTGTAGCGGAATTACATTGGTATTCGTACA
>DATCJY010000089.1:0-33173 GCA_036562565.1 Flavobacteriales bacterium
GTGAGGGTAATCGAACTCCCTTCACAAAACTTCTCATCACCGCTGGCACTGATGGTTGCTATCAGCGGTTTAGAAATTGACACGATAATGGTATTGGATGTGCCATTGCAACCATTTTCATTACTCACAATAAGGTTGTAAACACCTGGAGTATCTACGGTAATGGAAGTGCCGGTTTCTCCATTGCTCCATACATAATCTCCTGATGCTTGCACTACCTGTAATGTTACGCTGCCACCTTCACACAATTGTGGATTGCCTATCGTTTCAATTAAGGAGGCAGGCAAGAGACATTCAGATTCAATTACGGTATGAAATTGATTGATGGCAGGGTTTTCAATGACATTGACAATTCCTGATGGCCAGTAAATTTTTGCCTCAGTAACGGAAGTCGCAGTTCCAAGACCGAAATGACAGTGCGATGTATTGGTAATACCATAACTTTCTCCTGCGCGCACATCGCGTATTTGCACTCCAAACGGACCGGTAATTTCTACTACTGCACCAACGGCTCCCATATTGCTTGTAGTCCCTTCCAAATCGAATACAATGAAATTATTTGTGCCTCCATTATTGATGAAGAGCTTATCAGGATTTTCGTTGTCGGGAGTTACATATCCGTTGCCGTAAGTGGCATACAGATCCAGCCAGCCATCATGGTTAAGGTCACCAATTCCGAAGCTGTGCATGACATCATTATTGGGAAACACATTGTTTACAATGCTGAAAGTGCCGTTGCCATTATTGCGGAAATAGCGGTGGCTACCACCAGCATGAATTAAATCGAGGAAACCATCATTATCAAAATCCGCGAATTTGGCTTGAAGGTAAAAGCCGGCATAAGCGAGTCCTGCTTGTTCAGTCACATTGGTAAAATAGCCGTTGCCATCGTTGTTATAAAGCTCCAATGTGCCGCTATGTGTTGTGATAAAGCAATCAAAATCTCCATCGTTGTCATAGTCCGCAAATTCGGCAGTCCATGATTGTTGAAGGTTTACGAGTCCGCGTTCGTAGGCTTCATTGGTATAGTTACCGTTGCCATCGTTGACCAAAAGAACATTGGTTCTGCGAGGGTCGTAAGGGTCATTGATGAATTGGCGGCATTTGGCAATCATCAAGTCGATATCGCCATCGCGATCGAAGTCACAGAAGACCGCACCATAATTCCCGGCATTATCATTTCCGTTAATTTCAGGGGCAAATACAAGGTCGATAAGGTTAGAGCCATTCTCCATGGTACCATTGCCATGGTTGTGAAGTATAGCGCTATGTCCATCATCATGACACACAAAACCATCGAGCCAACCATCGTTATCCAAATCTCCTAGGGCGGTGCCTTGGGTGTAAATATTGGCCCAAGGAAGATTCATTTGCGTGTAAACTCCGGGACCATCGATATTGATGACATGCACCAAATCATAATATCCACCACAGACGACATCCTTATGTCCATCATTGTCTAGGTCACCTACGGCCATGCCCCATTGGTGCCCACCGCTCACTGTGCCGAAGCTGTGCAAAACAAAATTCCCATTGGGTTGCTGATACGCAATTTTTAGGTGGCGACTTTGGTCAAGAATCACAATGTCATCCAGACCATCGTTGTTCATATCAGTGACACCTGTACAGTTCCCGCTATTGAATGTGCCAGGAAGAACGTCTGTTTGAAATGATTGAGCATTTATGATACAACTCCATAAAAGTGCGATGATAAGACCGGTAAAATATTTCATTATTATATAGTTTTCCTTTAGTCTGTATCGAATGTATTGTTTAACCTGCTGACAAACAAGAAATAAAACCGGTCATTATTGAAGTCCTTTTATTGTGGATGATGTCAGGCGAAGGTCTTATAAATGGCTTCTGCTACCTTTTGTCCATCAATTGCAGCACTGGCTATACCTCCCGCATAGCCTGCTCCTTCTGCACAAGGATATAGATTGATAATTTCGGGATGATGCATCGTGTCTTTATCGCGCGGTATGCGGACAGGAGATGATGTACGTGACTCAGTTGCTACAAGCACTGCCTCATTTGTGTAGTAACCCTTTAATTTTTTGCCAAACATCACAAAGCCTTTGCGCAATCGTTCGGCTACAAAAGCCGGCAATACATCATCCAACATCACGGATACTATTCCCGGTTGATAGGAAACCTCAGGTAGATCTTTAGATTTTCTCTTTTCTACAAAGTCCACCATGCGTTGAGCAGGAGCAGTTTGAGATTTACCTCCGGCAATCCAACATTGGTGTTCTACCTGCTTCTGGAACATCATACCGGCCAGTGGACCAAATTGGTGGAATTCTTCAAGGTCTTCCCAGAAAATGGGAACAACGATTCCAGAATTAGCCCAAGGATTATTGCGTTTGCTAGGTGACCATCCATTGGTAACAACTTCTTCAGGAGCCGTGGCGCAAGGTGCAATAATGCCACCTGGGCACATGCAGAACGAATAAACACCGCGTCCGTCCACTTGTTCCACCAAGCTATAGGAGGCAGGAGGCAGATATTCCGGGCGTTCTTCGCAGTGGTATTGTGTGCGGTCAATAATTTGTTGGCGGTGTTCTGCTCTTACCCCAAGGGCAAATGATTTGAATTCAATCAGAATTCCTTTGTCGTGAAGTAATTGGTATATGTCGCGCGCACTGTGACCTGTTGCAAGTATGAAGTGATCAGCAGCGTAAGTATTGCCGTTTGCACAAAGGATGGATTGAATTTTATTCTCTTTAAGATTAAAATCAACCATTTTGGAATTAAAATGGACTTCACCGCCACATTCGAGAATGAATTGACGCATTCTTTCAATGATACCTGGCAACTTATTGGTGCCTATATGTGGATGCGCATCCACCATAATATCTTGTGGTGCGCCAAAGTGAACAAATTTTTCAAGCACAGCTTGTACATCACCACGCTTGGTGCTGCGCGTATATAATTTGCCATCGCTATAGGTGCCCGCACCACCTTCACCGAAGCAGTAATTGGATTCTGGATTGACGATGTGATGTTTGTTGATGGCTGCTAAATCTCTTCTGCGTTCTCTAACGGTGTTACCTCTTTCAATAATGATAGGCTGTATGCCAAGCTCAATGCAGCGTAGAGCAGCAAATAGTCCGGCCGGACCGGCTCCCACAATCACCACGCGATGAGCTGAAGAGCTTACATCCTTCTTCTCGATAAACCGCGTTTGAAGCGGAGTAAACGTTTCATCATTACCAAAAACCTCAATCCTCAATTGGAATTTTATTTGACTTTGTCGAGCATCGATGGAGCGTTTAATGATGCGGTATTCCGCAACAGGATATTGAGGATTTTTTTGTGCCAGAGCGGTTTTAATAAATGCACTGTCCTTTATTTTCTCGGCAGGAATGACTATGTCGACTATCAACGGCATGAATACGGGAAAATTCGGCTGCTAATTTCCTTTAATTGTCGGCTAAGTCGGAAAGAAAAATATGAAATAAAAAAAAGCAACCATGGCACATTGTAAATGAATGGCCATAGTTGCCTGAATTTTGTGTTGGAATAAGTTGTTATTCAGAAGAATAGTGCCTCCGGATAAACATCCCTAAGAGGGTTAACTACTCTTTTTAGTCGCTTGTTTGGCGCTTTTCTTAGCGGCTGCTTTAGTTGATTCAGAAGCCGGTTTAGGACCGGGTTTTTTGTAGCCGGGCTTGTTTTTAGCTCCCGGTGGACGACCACGTCTTCCTGTACGCTTAACAGTAGCACCCGCTTCAGTCAAAGAAGTTAGGAAGCTCAAGGAAGGCTTACGGCCTCGGCCAGTTTTCACTTGCGAGAGCAATTTATAAGCTTCACTCAAAGCGTTATACTCTGCCTGAAGCTGCTCCATTTGTTTGCGTAACTGCTGAAGTAATTTTGCGTTTGACATAGTCAAATAATTTAAATGAATAATGTGGCGAATATACATTATTCCTGATTAGTGAGATTTATATCCTAATCGTTAATAGTTTTAAATATGGCACTTTTAAAGCAAGAAATTCTTGATCATTTTCTTGCTGTAATTTTTGTGGAACAAGCTATTTAAGGGACAAATGAGAAGAGGGATAATTCAGAAAAGCAGTGGTCAAAATTGAGATTCTGTGGGTATTATAATTGAGCCGGTTCGCAGCGATTTATTCATCTTCAATTTTTCCAATGCTTGCATAATTGCCCGGTGGAACATTTATCTCTACAAATCGTAGGAACCGCCTGCTCAGTATTTACATTTGAGCCAAATCATATACCAATTATTTTATAGGATGAAAAAATTATTACTTATCTGCAGTGCGCTACTCGTATTCTCTCAATGGGTATCTGCTCAGGTAACGTCTATTTCTGTAGAGCCTGTTTATACCGATGACGGAACTATTGCCGGCTATCCGGCCGGCCACACCACTTATCGCATTTATGCCAACCTTACACATGCCAGCGATAGGTTAACCGCGGTTTTTGGAGATGAATCCCATCCAATGTCTATTACCGTTACCGGTAACGGCATATGGAACTATGCTCAAGGTGGAGCCACAGCTGCTTCCATATCATGTGATGCAGTGATGAACGAAGAGTTGGAAGCTTATGATTCTTATTTAACAATAGGATCTACCTGCCATGATGAATTTACAACTGACCTTGAAGCATTGGAGGATCCGGAAGCGACCACTTGGATTGAGGAGAATTTTAATAACGCTCCATACGGACTTGGTCAGATAACCGTCAATTCAGCCGTAGGTGGTGTTTGGTTTAACCTTCCTACCCACAGCATTACGCAGGCAGGTGAATCACAACGCGTGCTATTAGCTCAGATTACCACTAACGGAAGCGTCTGTGGAACCATCAATATTCAAGTATTCCCTGAGTATTCCGGCCCCGGCAGTGATTATATCGAACAATACGGAATCTCTTTCAGTGTTGTTCCCGGAATGGAAGTGGCTGCAATTGTTACCTCACCACATTGTCCAGGGGATGAAAACGGAAGCATTCAGGTAGAGGCAACCGGAGGAAATGGTGAATTGAGCTATAGCCTTGATAATGCGGAATACGTGGAGTTTGGTCAATGGAATAACCTTGCTCCCGGTAACTATACGGTATATATCAAGGATGAAATCGGTTGTGTTGTAGTAGAAGAAGTTGCCATCACCGCACCACAACCCATTGAAGCTACTTATGTTGCAACCGATATTACCTGTAATGGCGCAGCGGATGGTGAAATTCACATATCGGCTACAGGTGGTGCAGGCATGACCATTTTCTCACTTGATGGAGAGAACTATTTGCCGGCACCTGACTTCACCAATTTGGGTCCGGGGTCTTATCATATTCACATCATGGATATGTACGCATGTACCTACATTGCTCCTGAAGCCATTGTATTCACAGACCCTGAGCCAATTGTTGCGTCATTGGAATATGAAATCATTACTTGCTATGGAGCCAATGATGGCGAAATACACATAACAATAGAAGGTGGTGAAGCCCCATATGAATTTCATTACGGCAATTTCAGCACCAGTGCTAATCCAATTTTGAATGTCGCTCCTGGTTCTTATGTTGTAACGGTGACCGATGCACGCGGTTGTGTTTATACCATTGAAGATTGGGCATTGATAGGAGAACCAACTCCGGTTGTTGTCAGTGGTCTTGAGCCCATTCACATTTCAGAAGGTACACCCGGTGGTAATACCAACTATACCGTAACCGGTGGTATTTTCCCTTATACATTTAGCTGGGTTGACCCCAACGGAGTAGAAGTATCAACCGATCAAAACCTTCCTCAATTGTTTGGAGCTGTGGCCGCAGGAACATACACGCTCACTATTACCGATGACAATGGTTGCGTTTATACAACATCCATTGATGTGAGCTATCTCGTTGGCATCGAAGAACAGATGACAGGGGCGCAGTTGGCAATGTATCCTAACCCGACTCATGGAGAAGTACAATTGGAAATTGTCACCACCGAAGCTGTGGAGTTGGAATATCGTATCGTAGATGCATCAGGTCGCGTAATCGGTGCTCCTCGTACCATAATGACTGTACCGGGTAAATATGTCGAATCCTTGAATCTGTCACATCTGGCAAGCGGTATTTACTTTGTTGAATTGAAATCTCAAAAAGAAAACGGCATCTATCGATTTATTAAGATGTAATCGCTTTGATTATTTATTGTAAAGAATCATCAGGTCTTTGCAATCAGCATAAGGAATAAAATTAATTATCGAACTGGCGTTTGTGTTGAATACATAAACGCCAGTTTCATTATATGCGTAGAGCAAATCCGAGATTTTTTCGTAAATCAATTTATGCGGTTCAATTGCGATTCCCGTGTTCAACATATTCAGATTATAAGTGTAATTCACTAAACCATCATGTTGTGCTACTATGAATCGATTGGGTGATGTGTTCCACGCATTATATACATGGCTGTGATTGTAGAAAGTATAGATTTCATTCAGCGCATTGGTGTTCCTATTGTAGTAAATGAATTTTCCGGAATTGTCTTCATTTCCCACCAATAAAATTTTGTCTTCACTGCCCAAGAAAATCATTTTGACAAGGTTAAATTGAGCCGGTACAGGAAGTGATTGCACAACGTTTCTTGTTGATTTTTTTATCACCGAAATTGAGCGCTGCGTATGACTTAAGTTGTGGTGATAGAGAAAAATATAGTCGCGTGTTATGAGAAGATCCCGAATGGATTGTTGGTCGAAATAGGCATAGATAGAAGTTGAACCGTATTGATTGATTTCATAGATATACCCATCTATGGTAGTTGAATACAGGTTTTGAGAATATTCATCATTAATGGCATTTATGACCGTTGAATTAAAATGACCATGAGTAGAGACAACGGATAAATCCGAAGTGCGCAGAATATTTAATTCATCATCTTCGGCAGAGAGGATGAGCTGATGCCTACTGTTTATTGCTCCAAGGTGATGTGAATGATTCAATCCAGCATACGGATGAATGGAACTGCCGGATAAAGTATCAATGTATGAGCCGCTGCCGGCAGAACGTATAAGAAGGATATTCATTAACTGTACAGGAACCTCTGTGAGTTGAATTTGACGAAACTCAATTTTTTCATTGTCTTTATCGAAAGCGGTAATCTTCACATAATAAGGACCCGTGGAGAGATAGAGGTCATTGTGAAGAAACGAAGTATGGAGTTCATATGAGTTCCCATCAGGAAAAAACTCTTTTGTCTGCATAAATGATTGCCCCACAGCGTTTACAATTTGAACACGCACTTTTTCTATACGGTTGTCATCAGTGATGGTAGCTGAAACGGGGATAATGTCCTCGGGATGAAATGAGCTTCCCGGAGTGGGAGAGTGAATAACAATCTGTGGGAGTTGATTATCTACCTTCTCCTTCTTGCAGCCATGAAGTGCAAAAATCAACAAAACCATTAGTAATAAATGCGTTGTGTGATGACGGTGGATGGTATAGTACAAAAAGCACTTCATTCTGATGGTTGTTTAAAACTAACGGGAAAGTACGTGTGAAAACGCAATGAAATCAACGAAATTTATATGATACCCAACGAGATGAAAAGACTAACAATAATTCGAAATTCGTTGTGGTGAGAATGTTCAGAAACTGTGTTGAAACCATGCGTGAGCGGGGGCATCTTTACGGCCCCAAAAAATTTTGGTAGCAAAAAAGAGGTATGGCAATTAGCAATCAAGATAGACAGAGTAGAAGAGAACGCATCCAAGGCATTCGTGAGGCAATGAACAATGCGATGGGTGTGGAGATGGGAAAACTCCCACCTCAGGCAGTGGACTTGGAGGAAGCGGTTATAGGAGCAATGATGTTGGAGCAAAATGCTGTCAACACAGTAATTGATATCCTTAAACCGGAGAGTTTCTACAAGGAAGCACATGCCAAAATTTATTCTGCAATCATGGGACTGTTCCAAAAAGGAGAACCCATTGATATTTTGACTGTAACGCATGCCTTGCGCAAGTCAGGTGATTTGGAACTAGTGGGTGGACCGTTGTACATATCACAACTCACTAACCGAGTTGCCTCCACAGCCAATATCGAGACACACGCTCGCATCATTGCCCAAAAGTTCATCCAACGTGAGTTGATACGCATCTCCAATGAGATTATCAAAGATGCTTATGATGAAACAACGGATGTATTTGACTTGCTGGACAAAGCCGAGAGCCACCTTTTCCAAGTGGCCGAAGGAAACATTCGCAAGAACTATGACAAGATGAGTATGCTCATCAAGACGGCTTTGGACCAAATTGAAGCCGCACGTCAAAACGTGGATGGTGTAAGCGGTGTTCCATCAGGATTTACGGACTTGGACCGCGTGACCAGCGGATGGCAGCGTTCAGATATGATTGTAATTGCAGCGCGTCCGGGTATGGGTAAAACCGCATTCGTTTTGTCGATGGCGCGCAATATGGCCGTTGAGTTCAATATACCGGTTGCCATTTTCTCCTTGGAGATGAGTAGCGTGCAGTTGGTACAGCGTCTCATTGCGAGTGAAACAGAAATCGATGCGGAGAAACTCCGTAAGGGAAATCTGCAAGATCACGAATTCCATCAATTGCACCAACGCATCTCACGTATTGCCGATGCACCTATTTATATCGATGATACTCCGGGGTTATCGGTGTTTGAGTTGAGAGCGAAATGCCGAAGATTGAAAGCACAACATGGTATCCAGATGATTATTATCGACTACTTGCAACTCATGACAGTTGGAGGGGATACCAAAGGCGGCAACCGCGAACAAGAAATTTCCACCATCTCCCGAAGCATCAAGGGAATTGCGAAAGAACTTGATGTGCCGGTCATTGCACTTTCACAGTTGTCACGTCAGGTGGAAACACGAGGCGGTGATAAGCGTCCGTTGTTGTCAGACTTGAGGGAATCCGGTGCGATTGAACAAGATGCCGATATCGTAGCATTCATCTACCGTCCTGAATATTATAACATTGAGGTGGATGCCGATGGAAACGATACCCGCGGCACCGGTACCATCATCATTGCTAAACACCGTAACGGTGCGCTGGAAGATGTGAAGTTGAGGTTCATCGGTCGATTGGCCAAGTTTACCAATTACGATGGTTTTGATTATGATAATCCTCAATATGGAGGAGCAGCGCCTTCGGCATTGAAGAGCAATACATCCTTTGAAACGGATACTATTCAAAATACTATTCGCGTTCAATCGAGGATGAATACCATGAAGGATGATGATGAACCGTTTAGTTATGGCGGTGATGAGCCTCCGTTCGCATAACAAATAAGAAATCAACATAGATGCATAAGCAGTTCGTCTTGCAATACGGATTCTTTTTATTTTCGGACGGACTATGAGGAAAACAGGCGTAATACTGTTGGGGTGGCTGGTTGTGGCCGGCATGTCCTTTTCCTATACAGGATGTGATAATGAACAACAGTTGATGATGGAGCGTTATCCGCACATTCTTGCCGGAGGTAGCACCACCACTTTTGTTGCAGACAGCACGGCCTATTTACAACCACTTAGCAATCTAAGTCCCGAAAACTTGGCGCGTCACAAGCGCGGTGAGGCAATTTTCAGACGCAAGTTTCTTCCCTATGGCAATGGTCCAGAAAGCGGATTGGGACCTTTGTTTATTCAGGACAATTGTGCTGCTTGTCATCACAACAATGGTCGTTCACATCCACCTCTCACCGAGGTGGATTACACTTCAGGATTGTTGATGCGCATGAGTGTTCCCGGATTGGGCCCGCATGGCGAGCCTATGGGGGTTCCGGGGTTCGGTCTTCAGTTGCAGACACGTGCCTTACCGGGAGCCCAGCCAGAAGGGTTGATTAAATATACCTATGAGCATTTCTATGAAGAGTTTCCCGATGGAACCAAAGTACTCATGCATAAACCTTCTCACGGCATCATCAATCCATATATACCGGTTCCAAAAGGGACCATGTTCTCGTTGCGCAATGCTTCACCTGTTTATGGGTTAGGATTGTTGGAGGCGGTGAGCGAAGAGGAAATCTTGAGCAGGTATGAAGAGCGCGACAAGGATGGCGACAACATCACCGGTCGTCCCAATTATGTGTGGAATGCTTATACCAATCAAAAAGACCTTGGGCGCTTTGGCTGGAAAGGGTCGCATCCAACCGTGATACAGCAAGCGGCAGAGGCGTTTCATCAGGATATGGGAATAACTTCCGTGCACTTCTTTCCCCAAGAAAATGGTATTGGACAGTCCAACTGCACCTTTGGTTTTGGCGATCATCCAGATATTGATTCAGCCATGGTGGCAGATGTGGCTTTCTACCTTTTGACCATTGCTCCACCGGCTCCACGCAATCAAGATGACCCCGTGGTGAAACGCGGACGTGAAGTGTTTATGCAAATAAATTGCTCGGGTTGTCATACACCAGAGTTACGAACGGGTAAACATCCGATTGCGGAATTGTCTTATCAGACCATTTATCCATATACCGATTTGTTGCTTCATGAAATGGGCGAGGGCATAGCCGATTCAAGACCTGATCATGAAGCAAGTACCAATGAATGGCGGACACCGCCACTGTGGGGCATCGGTCTTACCAAGATTGTAAACCCCCATGCGCGCTTCATGCACGATGGAAGAGCAGCCACTTTGGAAGAAGCCATCCTGTGGCATGAAGGAGAAGGATACTGGACCACTGTAGCCTATAAGAATCTACCTAAATCAGACCGCGAGGCACTCATTAAATTTTTGGAATCACTTTAATAATTATATGAATAGAATTCTGAGTGTAGTAGTATTTGTATTCCTTGCCGTTAGCGGCACAGCACAGCAAAATTTGCTTTGGAAAATATCTCATCCCCAAGATAACAAGGTCTCTTATCTCTTTGGCTCCATACACACCAACGATTCCTTGCTCAACACCTTTGACAATAATTGGTGGAGCGCTTTCAAAAGCTGTAGTGTGTTTGCCGGTGAAGTAGATGCCACCAATCCTGCCGGAATGATGGAAGCGCTCAATGCCGGAATGATGAAGGATACATCACTCGCTGATTTGTACACCGAAGAAGAACTGGAGAAAGTGCGCAATTATGTGCTGAGCAAACTGGATCCGGCCACGGCTATGGTCATCATGCGCATGAAGCCTTTCTATATCATGGCTACCTTGGTTCAAACACCGGATAAAAAAGGACCCTATACGCAAGTGATGGACATCCGTCTTCAGATGTTGGCCAAGCAGGCAGGTATGAAGGTCGTGGGCCTTGAAACAACCATGGAGCAGGCTTCGTCCATTGGTACCATGAGCTTAAAGGAGCAGGCCAAGATGTTGTTGGAATACATCGATCACGGTGATAAGACCGCACAAGAGATGAAGAAACTGGAAGAATATTATTACCGTCAGCAGCTTGATTCCATGGTCGTGATGGCAATGAAAATGGAGACCAACAACTTTTCACCTGATGCCATGGAAGCATTGATTGAAAAGCGCAACGAGCGTTTCATGGAACGCTTGCTCCCTCATTTGAAAGAGAGCACAGTATTCTGTGCAGTGGGCGCCATGCACCTTCCCGGAGAACGCGGAATGCTTGCCATGCTACGCAGAGAAGGATATACAGTTGAACCGGTACCTTTTGAGTTTAAACAAGAATGACCTTCGCTGAGCACGTCATCCGGTTCTATCGCGCATTGGAATTCACCGGTAAATTGCCCAAAGGCATTGAGGTGATGAATCCATACCGCGATAACCCAAGAATTTTGGAAATAGCAGAGAAGTTTTACGGCAAGTTTTATAACGACCGGCATATCCGAAGAATCATCTTGGGTATAAATCCCGGCAGACTGGGAGCCGGAGCCACAGGTATTGCTTTTACGGACACCAAACGCCTTCGCGATAAATGCGGTATCGATTTGGAAGAGTTCAGTACACATGAACCTTCCAGCGTTTTCATTTATGAAATGATTGATGCATTCGGTGGTGTGGAGGCATTCTATCATGCCTTCTACATCACATCCATTTGTCCGTTGGGGTTTGTCTCAACACAGAAAGGCTCCGTGCGCAATTACAACTATTACGATAGCAAGGCCCTAGAGAAGAGCATCACACCTTTTGCGCTTGGCTGCTTGCGAACCCAGCTGGAGTTCGGTATTGACACACGAATCGCCTATTGTCTTGGAACAGGAAAGAATTATCAATTCATTCAAAAGTTGAATGAAGAATATAAATTTTTTGACGAAGTAGTGCCACTGGAGCATCCGCGCTATATCATGCAATACAAGAGTAAAAGCAAGGATATTTATATCGATAAATACCTGACGGAATTAAGTCGGTGAATTAAGCAACCAGCGCAGCACTTGCCAGTCCCAGAATAATCATACCGAACTTGAGGCGATTGAATGTGTGCCCCTCTTCGCTCTCAAACAGAATCATGGTGGAGACGTGGAGCAAAATACCAATCAGTACACCGGTGACTTTTGGAGTGAGCTCAGTCAGGTTGGCGATATCTTGCTCACCGATGAGGTAGTGGGCAAACGCACCGGCCGGAGCCATGAGGGCGAAAATGACCAACCAGAAAATGCTTTGGCGCAATTTCATATTGGTGCTGAGTAACAAAGCCATGAACACAAAAGCTTCTGTTACCTTGTGTAATGAAATTCCTACTAATAAGGAGTCGCGGTGGTCATGCGCATGGTGATGTGCATGGTCGTGTACATGTTCATGTATGTGTACGTGTTCGAACACACCGCCAAACGGCATCCCTTCAATAAATGCATGTATCCAAAGGGAAATCATGACCGTGAACATGAAGCGTGTGCTGTGGTCGTGATGATGGTGTGCGTGGCCGTGTTCTACACCGTGTGAGAAATAATCCAGAACAATCTGAAGCAAGAAACCTCCCAGCACATACCAACCCGGGTGAGCTATATCAGAATGAAACAACTCCGGAAACAAGTGCAACAGGGTGAGACCTAGGAGGTACGCAGCGCTGTAGGTGAGCAGCAATTTGATTCCTTTACCGCTCTTCTTTCTGGTAAATGCATAAGTGAGCCCGCCCGCCAAAGCAGAAACAAAAAGAATTAGCGCATAGAAATAAGGAGGATGCTGCATAGGTTATTTGCAATCTTGTTGCATTAATTGCGTGCAATAATAATCAACCTATCAGACTCAGCAGGTATAAATGTTTCTAAAGTGTAATTACCGTAAGTTGCTATTGGAGTGAGTCCTACCGATTGAATCATTTCTTTGAGTTGGTCAACTTTGAGAAGTTGCACACGTTCTTCAAAGTTCAGAGTGTGCAGCTCATCCACCACGGTGATGTGTTTCACCACAAAGTCGCCTTCGATTCCTTTGCGAATGCGGAATTCAATACCTTCCTTCACGGTAGTGTAGGATTGGTGAGCATTTTTCTCCACGAGTTCGGAGTTGAAATAATCCAACACAAAGAGGGCATTGGGCTTGAGGTGTTGTTTTACGCGTTGCAGCACCAAGTAATTGTCCTCGATATTATTGAAGTATCCGAAACTGGTAAACAGATTGACAATCGCATCAAACGATTGATACAGTTCAAATTGGCGCATATCTGCAACACCGAAAGACAAGTTTTCGGTCTCGAATTGCTTGGCATACTCGATGCTTTTCTCGGAAAGGTCAATACCCGTTACATGATATCCCAGCGAATGCAGGTAGATACTGTGACGTCCTTTGCCACAAGCCAAATCCAACACCTGAGCTCCTTCCGGTAATTGAAGCAAGGTAGTGAGTCGGGAAATAAATTGTCGGGCTTCTTCTTGGTTGCGGTGGCTATATAAAAGATCATAGTATCTGGAGCCGAACCACTGCCTGAACCACTCGTTACTGCTGCGATGGTCGCTTTTTACGCTATCTACTGTCTGACTCATATCGAGAGGCCAAAGATATACACGTACATTTGCTTAAAAGTTGAACATAAATTAAGGAAATGGTACTTATTCGGAGATAGTATTGTACCCGAATTAAAAGTACTTGATTAAACGCTTGTCATCAATGGAAGATATCAGAATTACCCCAACACAAAAGACTCCGGCTGTCCACTTTACCGCTGCCGGTAATTTGGAGTTGAAAGGAAGATCTATTCCTGAAAATTCTTTGGAGTTCTATAAACCACTCATTGATTGGCTTGACCAGTACATTGAACAACCCAGCGCTGAAACCAACGTGCATGTGCAGCTGGAGTATTTCAACACCAGCAGCAGCAAGTGCTTGTTGGATCTTTTCAAGCGTCTGGAGAGCCTCAATAAAGTGACAATCCATTGGTATTACGAGCAAGATGATGAAGATATGTTGGAGGCTGGGGAGGATTATGAAGCCATTGTGAGCATTCCATTCAAGATGATTGAAGTAGAAGAGAAATAATACGGTTGTGAAGCCTGTGAATAAAAAGAGAAATGGTCTGAAGTTTTTTCAGACCATTTCTTTTTCCTCTATGATGTGAAGAGCTGTAAACAGCTGTGTAAATCTTCGCTGCAATGCATCAATCAATTTCTTGAGTCCATCCATGAAGAGCACAATGGTAAGGACGATGGTCATGGACCAGATAACAATTAAGTTAGCGCTGAGGGTCGTAATGTATTTACCGCATATCACTTTGTAAGGCGCATAGAAGTGCGCATCAAAGAATCCACCTGATGGGACCAGGTAAATCGGGTTTTGTTTTTGTACAAGTTCCCCTTTGTATTCAACGATTTTTTTGAGGTCATTTTTATTGGTTGCAAATTCCTCCAAGCTTTCATTGAAATATTCATCTTGCTTTCTGAGGTATTCATCGCGCAGTTCGGGAGTTGCTGTAAGCTCGCTGATTTTATTCTCTTTGGCTTGGTTGGATTTGTTGTAAAGAGCCACATAATAACGCTCCAGCTCGGAGAGTATGGCTTCGATTCCATTGAGCACCGCTACATTCACCCGTGAAGGAGTGAGCTTGTCCAATTCTTCTATTTCGAGGTTCGGAATCCGGCTCACTTCTTTTTGAAGTTCATTGCGTAGAATGGTCAGGTTGTAGTCCAGCTGTTTGCCGGGGTTTGGGCTGTCGAGCAGCTTGCGCGTGTCAGAGCATTTCGCTTTGAGTTCTTTGGTCCAATAGTCCTTTTTCCAACTGTAGAATTTTCTTTCTTTTTCGATATCGAAAAACTGCTTTTGGAATTCGTTGTTCTTAAACTGATGCACGGCAAGCGCTTCATATGCCCAGCGTGAAACCATGACGTTGCCGATAAACGGCACACGACTTTGGCTTGCAAATGCCGGATAGAGTCGGTCAAAGCGCACGATGATACCACTGAACAACAGTTGCGGAATAATCAAAATGGGGATGATGATATAGATCACCTTGGCACTGTTGAAAGAGGCCGAAATGTTCAATCCTAACAAGTTTGCGAAACAGCTGGTGCTGAAGAGTACCGCCCAGAAGGGAAGGAACATGCCTTTCACTTCGAGTATCGCGTTACCAATTGCCACAAAACACACTGACTGAATGAATGAAATCACGAACATGATTCCAATCTTGGAGAACAAGTAGCTGCCTTTGTTCAGGTGCAGGTAGCGTTCGCGTTTGAGGATTTTTTGGTCTTTGATAATCTCTTCAGCACTCACAGTAAGCCCTAAGAAAATGGCCACGACTACCGAAATAAAAAGGTACTGCGGAAAGTTGAGGTTCTCGCGGAATACATATTCCATCTCACCACCGCGGTTGGTGGGATAATACTTGATGAACAATGCAAGGACAAATGCGAGAACTGGAGCCTCCAGCATGTTGATGAGCATGTATTGCGTATTGGACAATTTGCTCAACACATCGCGCGTCACAAATACTTTGAATTGTTGGAAAGCGCTTGGCAAGCTGAAAGAGCTACGCGGCACCTCAAGTTGTTTTTCTTTCGACTTCAAGTGATTTCCAATCATCACGTTGAAGAAATTGTTCCACTCTTTCGGTGACACTTTGCGGTGTTCGGTTTCGTTACCGTATTCATCCACCACCTTCGCTTCGATGATATTGAAAATCTGCTCGGGATTTACACTACCGCAAACAGGGCACTCGCTCTCGTTGTGGTTAACATGGTTAGCGAGGCTTTTGAAATAGGTAATGCTCGCAACGGGATTGCCATAGTATATCGGATAACCACCGGTATCAAGGATGAACAATTTGTCGAGCATTTTGAATATATCGCTGCTCGGCTGGTGTATGACCACAAAGATCAATTTACCGCGCAAGGTTAATTCCTTCAGCAAGTCCATGATGTTCTCCGAGTCACGGCTGCTGAGACCACTGGTTGGTTCATCCACAAACAATACGGAAGGTTCGCGAATCAACTCCAAAGCAATGTTGAGACGCTTTCGTTGTCCACCACTGATGGTTTTATCCAAAACACTTCCTACACGCAAGTCTTTGCATTCATAAAGACCAATAGCTTTGAGGGTTTGAATAACGATATCGTGTAGTTCTTGTTCTGTCTTGTCAGCAAGGCACAGCTTGGCATTGTAGAACAAGTTTTGATATACGCTCAATTCTTCGATGAGCAGGTCGTCTTGTGCAACATATCCCAAGATGCCCTTTACCTTGTCATGGTCGGCATAGATGTCCACACCGTTGATGGTGATTTTGCCATAAGTGGGAGGATAGTTGCCATTGAGCACATTGAGACAAGTACTCTTACCGGCACCACTACCCCCCATGATACCAACGAGGTTGCCGCTCTCTTCAATCAGATTGAATTGGTGCAACGCCTGTTGCTTAGTAGCAGGGAAGTAATATGAAACATTTTCAGCACGGTAGATAATCTTTTGCCCACCTTCATATGAGATGAACTTGTGAAGGATATCGCTATAGAAAATGGGGCTGATTTTGCTACCGCGGATGTTGGAACCTTGACCTAAAACATAAGTCCTCTTAGGAATGATGTTTTGGCTGTTGAGATAGAGCTCGTCTTTTCCGAGGTAACGAGCGAAGAACAAGTTTTCATCCTCTAGGCGTAGGAAGATGAGTTTGCCGCGAAGGTTTTCTATTTGTAAATAATGCGTGACTTTTTTTTCCGGCCCTGATAAATAGCTAGGCTTTTCACCTGCTGCAATCAGGAATTGGTTGTCATCTATAATGGCATCTTCATTATATCCGATGAGGTCACGAATCTTGGTGAAGTTGCGCTCGTCAATATTGAAAGCATCTGCAACGGTCTGAACGAATTCCCATTCTTGATCACCGGTATTGGTGTAGGCATAGATGAACTCCAGCAAACGCACCAGTACGAAGTACTTCTCTTTTTGCTGAAGCTCTTCGTTGATTTGGTCGCAGATGCGCAGCACCTTCACAGATGCCATGGAAGTACGCTTTTCAGTGTTTTTTCCTTTGTGGAATTTTTCCGCGTACTCCTCGTATAGTTCGAGATATTGATTAACGAGTTCTTTGTTGAGTTGTTGGCGCAGAAATACCGCTACAATCTCACGGCCGGATTCTTTCCCCGAACCGGAGATGATAGCAAATAATTGCATCAACGCTCTTAATATTCCTGCACTCATAGTTTGTCTTAATTAAGCTATGTGTGTAGAAATGCTCATTTTGGTGTAGAAAAAAGCTGAAGAACACGGAACCAATCAAAAGCAAGAAATTGGTTCAGGGCCGCCCAAAGCGGAGAGAGTAATGGGATACTCTATTTCTTAAATCCGATGACTACCACAGCGCAGCCCGAGTCTTTTCGGGTGCTGTCAAGCAATACCTCAATGCTCACCGACATGGTGTTTTCAACATAAAAATCCCAATACGGTGCTTTGTCATAATCAGTATTGCTGAAGAGCAAATTGTGCTCTTGGTCACTCAATCGGAAAATGAGGTTGCTGTCGTTGATGCCGCTGCATACGGCAATACGATAAGTATTACCACCGAATAGCGTGGTCTGGAATTCGGCTACATCGTCACCGCTGAGTAAGGAACGGTATACTTGCCCATCAGAGATATAATGCTCAGCAATGTGTGCTTGGCAAGAATTGGCGATGGAATCACATTGGGCAAAAGACGAGCTGCTTAGCATGAAGGCTACGAAGCTCAATATAACGGTTGCAAGTTTCATCATCTTGGGTGGGTGATTATTCGATAATAAGATTGCGTACAGTAGATACTTGTTCTTTTAGAGTAGCGAGTTTGTCGTCCGGCAGTTTCACCGAGGACAGACTTCTGAGGTAAGTCTTTTTCTCGCGTTGGTCATTGATAGGTTGGCGATAGACATAGGTGCTTTCCAAGCCTTCCAATGTTTTGCACACATTTTCAAGTTCCGCTTTTATTTTGGAAAAAGCGGTATCGTTGAGTTTTGAAATCAAGTATTTGATGCTGCCTGCAGAATATTTCTGTTCGGCCAATCGCTTGCGCAACTCTTCATTTTGGCCGGCAGCATCCATAATCAGGTGCATGGATTCAACCCACCCACCAATGAGGATATAGCTGGAGAGGTGTGTGCGTTCACTGCTTTTGAGGTATAAATCGGCAGCTCTGAAAAAATCTCCGTTCAATGCGAGCAATGAATCGCGATGGTCTATGTTGGACTGGAAGCTGGAGATGATTTTTCGGTCCACCTTATCCAAAATTTCCAATTCTGAAGCCAACGAAGCCACCGCATCGAAATAATCCACGGTGGTCTGGCCCATATTGTAGTTGGACAAATAAGCAAGGTTGGCACCATACACCCCAAGGTTCAGAGCCTTCTTCGTCTCGTTTACATACTTGTTTTTGTTCTGTAATTGATTGAGAAGGTCTTGCTTGAACTGGATGTTGTTTTTCTGTAGTACTGCAGCAATCAGCACCGGAGAAGGAATGGAGATGATTTCTCCTTCAAAACGCATGGTTCCTGATGAGGATACTCCAGTGGTATCGATGCTAACCGGTTTTACGGTAGGAGTAGTGGATTCTTGGCATCCGGTACTCATCATCAAGGCTAGCGTACCGAGAGCAACACAACAGATTGTAATTGAATGCTTTTTCATAGGGTGGAATTTTACCTAAACAAAATTCTGATGCCTTATTACGGAGCTCGGCAAGAGAAGGTTTCTGTTTTAGGTGGACACAAAGGAAAATATTGTTCGGGAAAGAACTTGAACCGGTCTAGAGATTTTAAAAACAATGAGTTGTTTTTAATTGCGTGATACAAAGAGTTTATTCCCAGCGGATACAATATTTTTCATGAAAAGGCATTTAGACTCCATCTTTACACCCATAAATCAAAATATAGAATTCATAATTGATGAGGAAATATTGCTGGTTAACTGTGTTGGTCGGAGTAGGGCTGATGTTGACCCTGAGCCAATGCCGCAAGGAATCCTTCATAACTGACAGCAGTGCAATGCTAGAGTTTTCAAGAGACACCATCTTCTTTGATACCATTTTTACCAATGTAGGAAGTACCACACAGTATCTCAAAGTGCGCAACAAGCACAATCAAAGCATACGTATTTCTGAAATTTCCATTGAGAACGGTATAGGTTCGCAGTTCCGCATCAATGTAGATGGGGATAATGGTCTTGTTCACCGAGATATTGAGATTTTGCCCAATGACAGCATCCACGTTTTTGTGGAGGTGACCATTGATCCCAACAATGCCGAAACACCTTTCATCGTGGAGGACAATATTCGTTTTGTAACCAACGGCAACGTTCAAAAAGTGAATCTTGTGGCATGGGGACAAAATGCATATTTCCATGGCGGACTCAATTCGTGCAATCAACCGATATCCGAAGTGATAACCGGTAATGTTGTGTGGCCAAATGATAAACCGCACGTGGTGTATGGTATTCTAGCAGTCGCTCCTGATGCCAAGCTGACCATTCAAGCAGGTACCAATGTTTATTTCCATAGCAAGTCCGGCATTTATGTAGATCGCGGTACGTTGGTTGTTCAAGGAACGATTGATAATAAAGTAATCTTCCAAGGGGACAGGCTGGAGGCAGCATATGCCGATGTACCAGGACAGTGGGGGATTCAGTTGGATTGTCCGATTGAAACAGGTGTAGGACCTGCAATTGCCAGTGTTATTCGCGGTGGTATTTGGTTGTATCAGACCAAGGACTCCTATATAGAGTATGCGGTGATTAAAAACGGTAACATGGGGATCCAAGTGGATACAACCGGATATAGTTATGAGAGCTCCAATTTTGCGTTGCGCATTAAGAACACCGAAATCCGAAACATGGCCGGAATAGGTTTGTGGGGGCAAGGTGCTACCATTCGCGGGGAGAACTTGCTCATCAGCAATTGCGGTCAGGCAAGCGCTTATCTCGGAATTGGTGGTAAATACCAAATGGACAATTGCACCTTTGGCAATTATTGGAGCGGAAACAAGCGCAACATGCCGGCTTTTGTGCTCAACAATTATTATGAAGACATCAACGAAAACATCCATGTGCGTCCGTTAATCAATTGCTTCTTCAACAATTGCATCATGTACGGAGCCAATGCCCAGCTCTCTGATTTCGATGAGTTCGTGGTGGATGTGTGGCCGGATAATGAAGCTGAGCAACAGTACATTTTCCGATATTGCCTAGTGGATACGGATGCAGACTTGAGCAATTCCTTGCGATATGAGAACATGGTAGCCGGTTTGGCGCCATTCTTTGTAGCACCGGCAAGCTATGATTTCCACGTTTCTCAATCCAACCCGCGAATGTGGGGACAAAGCTTGCCCGGCTCACCGATGAGTGATTTGGATGGTGTCTTCCCGACAGAATATTTCTACAAAGGCTGTTATCACCGTCCATAAGAGATTGTATGGATGAATTCATAGAGCGTCTTCGCAAAAAATTGAACGGCCCGTTGCCTGGATATACTGCGCATCATCCAATGATGGGCTATACGCGTGCGCAACCTTCGGAAGCACGCAAGATGCATCCACCGGCTAAGGAGAGTGCGGTGATGATGTTGCTCTATCCGAAGTGCGATGGATGGCACACCGCTTTCATGAAACGCCCCGATGGCGATGGTGCGCACAGCGGTCAAATCAGCTTTCCGGGAGGACGACAAGAGTTGGGTGAAACACTGGAAGAAACAGCACTCAGAGAAACCTATGAAGAAGTCGGCATTGAGCCACATCATATCGAAGTGCTTGGTCAACTGTCCGAACTCTTCATTCCCCCAAGTCATTTTATTGTGACACCGTATGTGGGATGGATACCATACGAGCCGGTGTTTAAGCCCAATCCCGAAGAGGTCGCCTCCGTAATTGAAGAGCCATTGTCACAATTCCTGCGCCCCAATATCATTCTGGAAAAGCCGATATACATCCCGAAGTTCAAAGTGTATATACCGGCTAAGTACTACGATTTACAAGGCGAAACCTTATGGGGAGCCACAGCAATGATTGTCCAAGAGTTCAGGACATTGTTCGGTTATTTCGATTAAGCCAAAATAAAAGCTCTTGTCTTTGGGAGTAATGATTATATATTTGTCGCGCTCCAAGGTTTTTTCTGTTAAGGAAAAATGAAAAGGGAACTCCGGTGAAAGACCGGGACTGTACCCGCAGCTGTGAGCATCCGTTCATCAGGAAGATATACCGTCAACAGCCACTGTGTAAGTGATGCGAGTCACACATGGGAAGGCCCATATCCTCCGAAGGATGCAAGTCAGAAGACCTGCCTTGAAGTGATTACCCCTTAAAAAGTTTGCCCGGGAAAAGGCACTGAAAGGATTTGAAAAAGGTCATCTTACTCATATTGATTTTTCACGGTGTTGTTCTGAGTTGGTCACAGGACAAAACCGATACACTGTTGCATCATGTTGTAGCCGGTGAAGTGGAAATAGTATCCGCTGCGCGTGAGCGAACGAGCGTGGAGCAAATTGATTTGAAGGAGTCGCATCGTTTTGTAGCACATGACTTAGGGTATTACTTCGATCGCAAAGGGCTTGCTCAAATCAATACCAACGGTCCTTCCGGCATGGCTGCAAGCATTCGCTTGCGCGGCACATCATCTGATCACACCACCATTCATTGGCAAGGCTTGCCTATTAATGCGGTGTCGTTGGGAATGACAGATTTGTCGCTGGTGCCGGTTTTCTTATTTGATCATGCGCTGCTAGATATGTCGCCAGGATCAGCTTTTGTTTCAGGTAATAATCTTGGTTCCGTGATTGCTTTGGAGAATGGCACGCTGCCGGAGGGATGGAACGTGCGAATATTGAGTTCATACAACTCACTCAACAATTCCACTTACGGTGCTGATGTTTTTTATGGTAAGAAGTTATCAGTAAAAAATGGTGAGCCGCTAAAACACAGAATATTTACAACGCGCACCAAGGCTTTCTATCAACACATTCAGAATGATTTTTATTATCACGATAAATATCAAATTGGAGCGCCACACATCAAGCAAGAACACAATGATGGATTCAATCGCGGGCTCACACAAGAAATGCGCTATGGTTGGTCAAGGTATTTGCTTGAGGCCCATGCATGGTACCAGAAGCGCGAAATGCTCTTGCCATCAGCCATGGGGCGCACCTTGGAGGGAACTTCTGACCAAAAGGATGAATTTCTCAGAACATCGTTGAGGCTACATTACACGCACAATGCCTTGACATGGTCAGTAACAACAGCTTGGTTGGATGAATACCAATTGTTCCGTGACAGTCCTCGACACGATGGTACGTGGGGCATCTATTCCCGGTTGAGGTCCAAGTCATGGCTCAATCAATTAAATGCATCCTATTCATGGCGCGAACGATGGACATTCCGACTCAATGCTTTGTCGAGTTATCATCTTGTTGAGAACATCAATTATTACAACGGCTTGGAAGATCTTTGGTGGGGACAGACGGGATTGGCTGTTCAATACCGAGCTCGCAGACATACGATGTATGGTGATGTGCGCAAAGATTGGCGCGATGTAAAGACTCGACCGGCAGCAACTATTGGTCATCGCTTCACTTATTCCAATAAAAAACTTTTAATTGGCTCGGATTTGCAAGCTGCCTACAAGTTCAGAGTAGCTGATTTCAATGAGCGTTTTTGGGTTCCGGGTGGAAATAAAGATTTGAAACCCGAAAGTGGTTGGATGTACAAGGCAGGTGCGTTTGTGGAGCATGCTTCTTCTCGGTGGGCGATGCGTTGGATGCCCTCGGTCTATTATCATGATATAAAAGATTGGATACAGTGGGTGCCACAAACTGCTGCTTATTGGATACCGATGAACTATAAGCAAGTAAGAACCTTAGGAGGAGAAGTGCCTGTTCTCATCCGTTATAAGCCACGCAAGGAATTTAGTACCGGTATAGATGCACGTTATGTCTTCACTTTATCAGAAGCAGTGAACGGTGCTTACTGGAGTGATGAGCAAAGCTTCGAAATGATTTATACACCTCGGCATGTGGTGGCCGCAGGGTGGCAGCTACATTACAAACAGCTCAGCACATCGGTGGATTATAAGTGGACTTCCTTGCGCTATACCGATGAGCAGAATTATGTACAAAGGGCATTACCTGCTTATTCATTGCTCGGTATCCATCTTGGTTATGAATTAAAGCTGGCTCCGTGTGCATTGCAAATCAGTGCGGGGGTTGATAATGCATTAGACGTAGCTTATGAAAGCGTTCGCTCTTATGCAATGCCCGGTCGTGTATTCAATCTTCAGTTACAAATACAATTCATCAATAACAGAAACTTATCGAAACATGAATAGATACCTTTTTGTGCTCGCAGTTTGCTTGAGCCTTTATGCTTGTAAAAAAGAAGAAAACACAACGCAACCTATTACAGGTAATCCTGAGACCGGTTTTCTGCACGGTACATTTGTGTTGAATGAAGGCAGTTTTGGAGGTAACAATGCGAGTATCTCTTACATAAATGAGGATAATCATCTCATTCAGGATTTATATTATGAAATCAATGAAGTATCTCTAGGAGATGTATTGCAGTCTTTTACCATCATTGGTAACCGTGGTTATGCGGTCTTGAACAGCTCTCAGAAAGTGGTTGTGATAGATATGCAAACGTTTCAGCACGTAGGTGAAATCACGGGATTCAGCTATCCACGCCAGCTGGAAGGTATAGGCAATAACAAAGCTTTGCTGAGCAATGGAAGTATGGAAGGAGAAATCAAGGTGATAGACCTCGGCACCAACACGGTGTCTTCAACAATTGCAGTAGGAAAGGGACCGGATAAATTACTCCGAGTAAATGATTATGTAGTGGTTTGCAACAGTGGAGGTTGGGACAGTGACTCCACCTTAAGCATCATTGATGTGCATAGTTTGCAAGTTGTAAATACACTTGTTGTTGGTGTCAGACCATATGATGCAGTGGTTGATCGCAACGGAGATCTTTGGGTATTGTGCAGTGGTAACACATTTTGGATGCCCGGTGGGGAAACGGCAGCCAAGCTCGTGAAAGTCGATACCGCTACTTGGACAGTGACAGCCTCTTACACATTCTCAAATATTGGAGATCATCCACAGCACCTCGAAATTGATCTTAGTGGAGAAACGCTTTATTTGCTGAACGGTAATGTGTATGCCACTTCTATCGATGATATCAACCTGACGAATGATGTTGTGACCGATTTACCTTTATCTACAATTCATGTGAATCCGGCTAACGGACACATATGGGGGGCATCGATTTCGGATTATACCAATCCTTCTACGGTATATCAACTGTCATCAACTGGGCAATTACTGAACTCATTTGTAGTCGGCCTAGGAACAAATGGCGTGGTGTTTAATTAGGTTTACCAAATAGAGAGAGGATTAACACCCATAACATTCTATCCCACTTTGCAAGTGTTTTCTTGTGAAGTGGGATTTTTTATTGCTGTGAAAGTCACCGAGCCGGTTTTGTTTTGTGCATAATGAAATTCAATCCATCATGTATTTATACATCACATGGTTTGTGTGAAGGTTGATGATGCAATCAAGTAGTGGTGAGGAAAGCCAGTGCTATGAAACTTCTTAAGTTGGTCATCAAAAATTAGAAACGCTACCAAGCTACACTATCCTTCACTCTAATGGCGTTAAGAAGGACCTTTGAAAGGTGCCATTTTTTTTGTGAGTTTTCCGGAATTCAATTTTTCATAAAGTGAAAAGCGTGTTTTGTCAATTGGTGGATGCCATTCATAAATGCGTCAGAACAATCGCTGGTTGCAGGAGTAAAACTTTCCAACGAATAATTGATAAAGAATGAAAAGAAAATTACTTTCTGTAGCAACAATGGCATTGATGGCTTTGACCATGAGCGCGCAAGTATATAGTGGTGCACGTTTGGCTTTGACGTTCAATGCCCCAGGGAATTTAAGTATGAATAGCGGCAATTCCAATTACACAGTAACTCTTGGAAGCAATAACGTGAGCAGTGTCAGCCGATATCACGAGTCCGGACGAGGATTGAGAACAACAAGCAATGGTGTAAGCGGAATTACTGAGGAGGAAGTAGAAAGTACCATGATTAAAGTACAGGGCCTCAACGGACAACTTTACGCTGCAGGAACCATAAGCTTCACAGCTCGCTATCATGGTGGTCAAAGCGGGTTGACTTATCGTCCATTCGTTGTTATTCCTAATGGCAGTACTTCATATTTTGAAGGGCTATACCTAGGAGTGACAAATAATAACCAAATAAGATTCGGAGGAGGTCGTCAACAAGGCCAATTCAATAGCCAGACCACCGATTTTACAATCGATAACGACACTTACTATAACTACACCATCGTATTTGCAAACAGTGGTAATGGAAGTTACTTCAGCTTGTACATTGATGGCACGCACATACATACCATCAACAACAATTTTGAGCTTCTGTTTTCTACACAACACCCCATGATGTTTGCGGGCTGCAATCTTGGAGTTAGAGGAGTAAGCGACTTAGACATCGATCATATCTATGTATGGAACCAAGCACTTTCAACGAATACCATCAGCGATATTGCCAGAGCATCATCACGCGTGGAAAGCGTGTTCCACTTTGATAATAACTACGATACGGTGATTAATAGCATTGATTTTACCCGAATCGTTGGCGAACCATACAATCGCTTCGCTATTGCAGCTCAAAACAATAACAATCTTTCAAGCTCTTCTGATAAAAACGGTAATGGCTACAACGCACTTCGATTTACTGGAAACAATGGAGGATTAAGTCAGTTCCCCAAGTTCAGCATTGAAAAGTTTTCCAGTGTTGTTCTTCAAGAAAAAATCAATGAAGTGGGATTCTCATTTGATTACTACGGAGGCTCAATGACAACCGAGAACTCCATTGCTCACAACGGAATCTATCCACTTGCCGGTCTATCTTATGATCAAACCTCCATTTATGTCATTCCCGGTGTAGTTGTAGGACGCAACATGGAAACGGATGAGTTGGAGTTGCGCGTGGTGCTTAGCGATACCACTTATCTACAACAAAGCGCAGAAGTAAACTGGGAAGAATGGAATTCCATCCAGTGCTTGATGATTGCGGACGACAGGGTCGAAGTGAAAGTAAATGATGAAGTGGTTATTGAAATTGATTATCCATACGGACTTCCGCTTACCAATAACTCGTGGTTTACAATGGGATATGTAGGCAATTCGAACAGCTATGGATACACATCCGGTAGCTATGATGAGATGACTGTGTTTGCCAACAAAACAGCACAAGGAACATTCCTCTTACTTGGTGCACAAGAAGAAGAGGAGGAACAGGAAGAAGAGGAAGAAGAAGGTGGTGAACCGGTGTCTGTAACTGAATTGATCAATGCAAAAGGTTACGCTGTATACCCTAACCCTTCCACATCAGGAGTGTTCACTCTTCAACGTCTAAACGACCAAGTAATGAACTACGAAATTGTGGATGCTACAGGTAAAGTGATAGAGAATGGCGTATTGAATAAAATAGTGCATACACTCAACATGACCTCTGTTCCATCCGGAATTTACTTCCTCAAGGTGGCAAATGGAGAGCAATATGATATTATCAGACTAATCAAATAATCAACAAACTCTAATCAACCCCAAGAAGGGACACCGATTATTTCGGTGTCCCTTTTTAATTAACCTGTAATTGATGAATAAGTATTTGAGCTAAAGCTCAAAGCTCATGTTAATGGTTGGTTTATTTGCAACATTCATGAGGTGCGAAAAGAGACGAAGGTCTATATACCGAAGTTTATTGTTGATCTGTTTATGGGGGACTTCCTTCGTCCATGCGCAGAAAACCTTTAGCATACACCTGGATGAAACTTCCGGTCTTCCGTCCTCTATGGTATATGATTTATTGCAAGATTCCAAAGGCTTCATGTGGTTTACGACCAACTCCGGAATTGTACGATTTGACGGTTTTCAGTTCAAGTCTTATCGCAACGATAATCAAACCTCATTATCCGGAAGTTCGCTCAGCGAGGACAAGTACGGTCGTATTTGGTATCAAAACTTTGATGGTTATCTCTACTATGTGGAGAATGATGTGTTGAAATCCCTTCCGCAACAAACACCTGCTGAGTTTGTGCCTTATGGAATTGTAAAGGATTTTCTATTGGTGGTGCAACAAAAAGGTGTCGATGTTTTTGATTTAAATACGTTGAATCTATTGCAGACAGTGCCATTGACAGCGGAGAATATTGTATCGTCAACCGTGCTCAATGATGCTTATTACTTTCTTTCGGATAATGTGTTGTATCGGCTGGATGACCATCTAAAGGTTTCGTCAACGGAGCATTTCAGAAAGCAAGGACTGAAGGTAAATCTGTTGTCCAACAACGGACGTGAGCTTTTTGTACTTTACAAAAACAGCGAAGAGCACGAGGTGTATTTCGTGAATCAAGACTTGGAGTTCCTTCGCAAAGGAAAGCTGCCGTTTCTAGGCAATGTATTGGTGGCCCAATATCTCGGCAATCATTATTGGTTCTACACCGGTACAGGATGCTATGTATTGAGTGCCATGTTTGAGCCGGTAATGGATACCCGCTCAATAGGAGTGAATGCAGTGCTCAATAAATGTGTGATTGACAAGTTTGGCGAATATTGGTTCAGCTCATTGGACAGCGGTATTCTTCGCGTTGAAAGTTTTGATAACAAGGTACTCTTCCAACATACGGAGTCATTAAGAAACATACTCCTTTACAAGGAAGGTTTTATGTTGTCCGATAATCAAGGCCGCATCATTGCACTAAAGCGAGACCTTACTTTGGATAAAGTGGTGCTGGACTTGGGTAGGACAAACCCTATTCTGAATTTCTATTGGGAAGATGAAAGCGATTTACTCTTTGTAACTACTTCACAGGAGCATGCCGTTTATCATCACGGCAAGAAGATATACAGTGCCGACATGGCTGTCAAACATGTGGTTCGATTCGATGAAACATATTTTGCATTGAGTGCGAGTGGTTATGTGATGCTTCTCAAAAATCCGGTGCCTAGCAAAATTGAACAGCCATCCATCTGGGATAAACTGTTCACTAAACATAGCCGAGATGGAAAAACGGCTCGGATACTCACCAATTTACGAGCAAGAACTGTAGCATTTAATTGGCGGGAATCGGCATTATATGCTTGTACAAACAGTGGTGTTTTCAAAATAACTCCTGATGGCAAGATTACCGAAGTACTTGTGAATGGCAAGCGCACGCTCTTAAGCCGCTTGTTCTTTATAGAGGATACCGTATTGGGTTTGGACAACATTGGGAACCTATATGAGATACGAGCGGATTACACAAGTAATTACTTAAACAGTCAATTGGGTATCGATAAGAATGCGATACAGATGGTGAAGCAATTTGGAGATGGTTTGTATGTAGTAGGTATGAATCACATCATCGAATACAAGGCGAACCGAGCCAATACGCTCATCAATACCATGGATGTAGGGCCCACCAAGGTAAATGATTTGGTTAGAACGAAAGACAAGCTCTTGGTGGTTACCGGAACAGATGTCATTTCATTGAGTTATTGTGCTCAGGAAGCAAAAGATGTTCCGGGCTTTTACCTGGATAATGTCTTTGTTGGGCAGCGAGCATTCGCGCGTGATGAACTCTTGGAGCTTAGTTACCTACAGAATAGTTTGCGGATTACCTTCTCTGTAGCTGATCTGGCAGGAGGACTGGCGCCAAGCATATTTTACCGAATCAATCAGCATGACTGGGTTCAACTGCCTGTTCACATGCGTGAGTTGGTGTTGTCATCACTCGCACCCGGTGAATACGTGTTGGATTTTAAAGTGAACGATTATGTACATACCAATGTGCTATCATTCAAAATCACACCACCAGTATATAAGCAAACATGGTTTATCATTCTTGCTGCTGTGTTGTTGGCGTTGATGCTCTTGACAATTCACAAATGGATTCTTTCCATGTTGCGCAAGAAGATGATTTTGCTCAATGAGAAATCCGAATTGGAAAGCCGTTTGAGAAGCTCTATGTTGACATCTATCAAAGCCCAAATGAATCCGCATTTCTTCTACAATGCGCTCAATACCATACAGGCATATATTTTCTCCTATGACCGCAACAATGCTATCACTTATTTGTCCAAATTCTCCAAACTGACACGACTGATTCTGGAGATGTCCGATAAACAGAAGGTGCGACTCGATGAAGAGTTGCAGTCGCTCAAACTTTATCTTGAACTGGAGCAAGCACGTTTTCAAGATGATTTTACATTTGAAATTACTTTGGATGATTCCCTCGATAAGCACATGATTGAAATACCATCCATGCTGATTCAGCCTTATGTGGAAAATGCAGTGAAGCATGGATTGTTGCACAGCACAGGCCACAAGCATTTATTGATTTCGTTTAAGCTGAGTGACGGAATTCTCAAAGTGGTGATTGATGACAGCGGTGTAGGCCGTCAGCGATCTGAGGAAATCAATAGCAACAAATACAACAAGCCTAAATCCTTTTCTTCCGAATCCAATAAAACACGTCTTGAATTGATTAATCAAAACAAGAATGTGGTGAGTGTAGAATACATTGATAAAGAGGATGAGCATGGCCAGCCATCAGGAACCATAGTGATGTTGTCCATCTCCATAAATGATTAAACAATATGAAAGCGATTATAATAGATGACGAACCTTTGGCCAGAAACCTGTTGCGTGGGATGCTCACAGAATACTGTCCTGAAGTGGAGGTGGTGGACGATTGTCCTGATTTGGCAACAGGTGTCAAGTCCATTCATAAGCACAAGCCAGATGTGGTTTTTCTGGATATCGAGATGCCGGGCCAAAATGGTTTGGAGATATTGGATTACTTCAATGAGGACGAGGTGAATTTCGCTATCATCGTTGTTACGGCATATAATGCATATGCAATTGAAGCATTTAAACTTTCAGCGGTGGGATACGTTCTGAAACCCATTGAAGCAGAGGATTTGCAGGCATGTGTGAGGCAATTTGGCAAGCGAAGTGCTAAACAAAATTTGCAATCCTTGCGCACCACCATGTTGAGATCTTTGCCAAAGAAAATGGCCATCCATGGCGTTAGCTCGGTTGTATTTATGGAGCTGGATGAGATACTTTTCTTCGAAGCCGAGGGAGCTTACACCAAGGTCTATATCCGTGATGGACGCTCCATTGTAACGAGCAAAGGATTGAAGCATTACGAAACGTTGCTCGGTGCAAATCCTACTTTCTTCCGTTGTCATAAATCATACATTGTGAACCTTGCACACGTCAATGAATATGTGAAGTCATCGGGTGGTTATCTCAAGGTGCAGAAATATGAAATTGGTATTTCACCGGATAAGATTGCAACGTTCACCGAGCGGATGCTTTCATAACACAAGGGCGTAATGTGTTATAGATGCACAAACAAGAATCTATCACACTACTTATTTATCAGCGGGCAGCACAAGTGTTTTGAATAGATGCTCTAATGTTTGTGTTGGATTGGTGGTCAATCCATTGTGAACAATGGAGCATTGAATGATGGTACTGCGCGAGGCCGTGAGCCATCTGAAACGCTCAGCTACCGGTAGCAAACCGATTGGTCCTGCTGTTTTTCCACCTTTGCTTATCGCAATAAATGTTTCGAGGAATTGCATGATTTCCGCTTCCTTCATGCTGCAGTCAAAACATGCCAGCTTCTCTTTTGGCAAATAGATACGCGCATCGAGAAATTTCTGCGATGCACAATAAAGAATCACCCCGACATTGATAAATTCTTCGCGCTCTACACGAGGAACAAGTCGGATGACTGCATATTCATATAAGTGCTTTTCTTGCATTGTCCGCTTCTTGTGTAAAGTAATCTGCGCTGTCGAGGCGCTTGTGTAAGAATGTGATGTAGGCGTTTCTATGTTCTTCCAATGATGAAAATGCGGGTTCGTTTTCAAGCCATGCCTCCGGTAATTGAAGTACGAGGTCCGTGAGGAATTCCTTGGTGAGTTTGTTTTTGAACTCTGCATTCACTTGCTCCAGTTCAGTAGCCCGGTTCAAGAGAATATGGTCTTTTATCATCGGAAAAGGTTTGTTCACCACATCCCAGTTTTGCCATGAATGGTGAAAGTAGAGTGATGCACCTTGGTCAATCAACCACAGTTCATTGTGCCACCAAAGCATGTTCGCATTGCGTGGAGTGCGGTCAATATTGAGCAAGTAGCTATCGAGCCACACAATTTGTGAAGCCTCTTTGGCAATCACTGGGAGTACGAGTGGGTCATAGGTAATCGCTCCGGACAGATAGTGCAGACCAAGGTTTAATCCGTGGCTTGCTTTCAATAAGTCCTGTATTTCTTCGTCTCCTTCTGTTCTACCAATGCTGCTATCCAGGTGGGCAAACACCAGTTCCGGAACGCGGAAACCAAGCTCGCGAGCTATTTCACCGCCAATGAATTCCGAGATGAGTGCCTTGCTGCCGTGACCGGCCCCTTTGAATTTTAGCACATAGAGGAAATTGTCATCCGCCTCTACAATGGCCGGCAATGAACCACCTTCGCGTAGAGGGGCAACGTATCGTGTAACTTCTACTGTCCGTAACATGTAAGCGCAAAACTAATGTGCACATGTAGTGTAAGCTACATGTTTGGCAAAGATGCTTCAGTAGGATTGGGCAATATCAGGAAGTAAATAGTACCAATCGGCATGGCCATAGTGCTTACCTAAACGAACGATGATTAAATTCTTTGACGGATTCACATAGATGTATTGTCCCAAAATTCCTTGTGCCATAAAGTCTCCGGTTCTCGTAGGGAGCCACCACTGATATTGATAATACCACGCTCCATTTGAATCATCCAGTTTGGTAGATTGTTCCACCCAAGCTCGCGGAACAAGTTGTTGGCCATCCCAATTGCCTTTATTCAAATACAACCTTCCAAGTTTTGCAAAATCACGCGCACGCGCATTAAGGCAACAGAACGTCTTTTCAACGCCATTCTTCTCGCGGTCGGTGCTCCATGACGTGTCAAATTCCATGTGCATTGGCAGCCATAATTTTTCTTCCAAATAGGCAGAAATTGTTTTGCCTTTTAATGCTCTTTCAAGGACCATCCCGAGCAATTGCGTATCCCCACTGACATAATTGAATGCTTTTCCCGGCTTGTTTTTAAGCTTCAATTTTCCTTTGCGCAAATTGGAACCGTAATAAAATGTGGCTGTATGCCCCAGCGGGTTGATGTAACTCTCATTGAACTTGATTCCTGAAGTCATTTGCAGGAGATGTTCGATGGTCACTCTTTCCAACCCGTTTTTCTTCAGTTCAGGTAAATAATTGGTAATGGGTTCATTCACTGATCCATTAAACCATCCTCGATGGCACAACCGATGAGCATGGATGTCACCGATTTGGCCATACTGAACGAGGCGACAACCGATGAAACATCATAATCATCAAAATATTTTTCGTACTGGATGGTATCGTTCTGAATGATGAGAAACGCAACGGTTTTATTCTTTTCGAGGAATTCGTCAAAGGAGTATTGATGCCTCCTGAAGTGATGTTTTTAGGATGGCGACCATGTTCCGTATGATGAAATTGAAAGGATTGCCCCGCAGTGTGTATGGGATGTTCAGGGAATATTTTATAATCATCTATATCCGCGAAGTTGTAGACAAACATGCGGCCAATTTGACATCCATGAAAGAGAAGAGTTATAGCGATTGTTATAATAACGGTTAAAAGGTAGAGGTGTTTTTTCTTCATAAATGTTGAGTTCGGTGAGCTGTGGAGGATGTTATAAGGATTGAAATTATTCCCTGAAATTTTATCGTATAAATGAAATTAAATTCTAATTATTG
>DATCJY010000004.1:0-4508 GCA_036562565.1 Flavobacteriales bacterium
CTGAGGGAACTTTTGCCGCTTTTGAAAAGGATATACCGAGATTGAAAGACATGGGAGTTAAAATCCTGTGGCTCATGCCCATTCATCCTATAGGAGTGGAGAACCGCAAAGGCACCTTGGGCAGCTACTATAGCGTGAAAGATTACAAAGCCGTGAACCCTGCCTATGGCAGTTTGGAGGATTTCAAGCGCCTGGTGCGCACCGCCCACAGCAACGATATGAAAGTCATCATTGACTGGGTAGCCAATCACAGTGCGTTTGACAACTGGTGGGTGGAGAAACATCCGGAATATTATCTGCTGGACACTGCAGGCAAAGTACAACCACCACTAGGTACCGACTGGACAGATGTGGCACAACTCAACTACAATGAGAAACACGTTTGGCCGGCTATGATAGACGCCATGAAATATTGGGTCAGAGAGTGCAACATCGATGGTTTCCGTTGTGATGTGGCCGAGAAAGTACCTACTCCATTTTGGGATGAAGCACGTGCAGCGTTGGACAGCATCAAACCCGTATTCATGCTGGCCGAGGCCGAATTGCCTGAGTTGCACCTCAAGGCATTCGATATGACCTATGCATGGGAGTTTATGCACATCTGCAATGAAATTGCACAAGGCAAAAAGACTTTATCCGATATCGATAAATACCTCGCTAAGCAGGACACCCTCTTCCCTCGCAGTGCATACCGCATGTATTTCACTACCAACCATGATGAAAACTCATGGAACGGTACAGCCTTCGAACGGCACGGCAACTTCAGACAAGTGATGGAGGTACTCTCCTATACCATCCATGGTATGCCTCTTATCTACTCCGGTCAGGAGGGTGGCGAGACCTATCCCGATGGCAAAGTGCACCGCTACAGTTTCTTTGAAAAAGACACCATTCGCTTCAACGATTATAAATACCAAGACTTCTATGCACGCCTGCTCCACCTCCACCGCAACAACCCCGCACTGTGGAACGGTGAATTTGGTGGCGAGTTCAAACGCCTCAAGACCAGCAACGATGATGTGCTCTATTGCTTCTCTCGCAAGAAGGACGACAACGAAGTGATTGTCTTGCTCAACTTCTCCGATAAACCGCGCGGTGTGGATTTCGTGGGTGAAATTCCCGATGGCGAATACCAGAGTATTTTTGATACCCGCTCGCTTACGCTTTATACCAAGGGCAATCAGGAGCTTCCTCCATATGGCTATCAGGTATTGGTGAAGGGCAGCAAGCATTAATACAGGTAAACAGCTCATCCCGGTGAATACCCTTCTCTCAGATAATCGTGTGAGCTCCATTCAGGAGCACTTACTCGCTCAGCTCTCCGGGTTGTATGACCCACGGGAGGCTGCGAATATTGTATCGGAGTTGTTCCGCCAATACAAAGGCTGGAACCGTGCCGACCTGCTCATGCACAAACAAGACCGCCTCTCGGAGTCTGAGATTCTGCAATTTCATTTTGCAGGAAAAAGGCTTTCCAAAGGTGAACCATTGCAATACATCTTGGGAAAAGCCTGGTTTTATGGATTGGAATTGAATGTGAACCCGGCTGTATTGATTCCTCGGCCCGAGACGGAAGAACTCGTGCAGCTCATTGTTACCAATTACAAAAATCAAAAGCCGTGCATTGTCGATATCGGAACGGGCAGCGGCTGCATTCCAATTGCGCTCAAGAAAGCACTACCCTATGCGGATGTATCGGCCATTGATGTGTCAACTGATGCGCTGGCTATTGCAAAACGGAATGCCACACACCATGAAGTAAATATCAACTTCCTTCAAAAGGATATACTCCACGATGATTTGGGTGAAATAAAGCCGGATGTCCTGGTGTCCAATCCGCCTTATATACCCCTGGAAGAAAAAGCATCCATGCGCAGACAAGTAACTGAGCACGAGCCCGGGCTTGCATTATTTGTTCCGGACGATGAGCCGCTGCTTTTCTACAAGCGTATTGTAACATTGTCCCAACAAGCACTGCAAACAGGCGGAAAAGTGTTTTTAGAAATTCATGAAAACATGGAAGCCCCGCTCACCCGACTTCTTGAACAAAATGAAATCACTACTTTTCAATTTGTAAAAGACATGCAAGGCAAGGTGCGCATATTGTGGTACCAATTATAATCTTAAGGAAATGATGAAGAAATTTCAAATTTATATCCTTTGCTGTATTGCATTGGTATGGTTGTCCTGTGGCAAAACCAATAACGATAGCAATCTCCCCGAACCCACCGGCAAAACATACATTATAGGATTGGCCACACCAATCAAACTCCAGCTCGACAGCACTGCCGTCATCATCAACGATTATTTTCCCGATGCTGTAGGCATTGAAAAAGCAATACTTGAAGGATGTGATGTTTCCGTAGATAAAAAAGCCGGGATGCTATATATAAAAGGCAATCTTCCTGCACCCATTGGCAACCTTGAGATATACTACAACAGCGTGCGCCACGATATTCCGGTATTTGCAAGTGAAAAAGTGAAGTACCGGTTTACTTATAAACCCACAAGGCCGGACTTGATGACCGTGCACATGAGTGGCACTATGAACGGCTGGAACTACAAAGCCACGCCACTACACCGCGAAGGCGATGTGTGGGTAACCGACCTGATTCTGAACCAAGGACTTTACCAATACCGCATCTGGGAAGATGAAGTGGAAATGATGGATGCCAACAATTCAACCACCGTACCCAATGGGCTGGGGGCATACAACAACACCTTCATGGCCGGAAAAGCGTTGGGCCCCAAACCACGCCTTATCTCAGCTGATGCTGAAAAGGAGCGCATTGAACTGGTCGCATTGGACAGCATTCAGCACGTTTTGGTGTATTTCGAAAATCACCTGCTTCCCTACCAACGCCATGACAATACGATTTTAATTCACTTGCCTGCCACATCGGTCGATTTCGAAAGAAGCCACATCCGCGTATTTGCAGCAAACGATGAGCAACGCTCCAACGATATCCTCGTACCACTTGCCAATGGCGAAACAGTATTGACCCCATCTCAACTCACCCGAAAGGACATGCCGGCCAGCATCATGTATTTCATCATGGTGGACAGATTCATGGACGGCAACCCTTCCAACAACCGCCCCACCAATGACCCAGAAATATTACCCATTGCCAACAACATGGGGGGTGATCTCAAGGGAATTACACAAAAGATTGAAGAAGGCTACTTTCAACAACTTGGCATCAATACATTATGGATATCTCCCATCACCACCAATGCCGAAGGAGCATGGGGACTCTGGGACAAAGGCATCCGTAGCAAATTCTCAGGTTATCATGGATATTGGCCCATCTCGTTGCGCACAATTGACAACCGCTTTGGCACCGAAGAAGAATTGCGCGAACTCATTGATGTGGCACACGACCACAACATGAACGTGATATTGGACTATGTGGCACACCACGTGCATCAAGAGCATCCGCTCTACAAGCAAAAGCCTGAGTGGACCACTCCACTTTACTTGCCTGATGGCACCATGAACACTGAAAAATGGGACGAGCACCGCTTGACCACATGGTTCGACACCTTTCTGCCTACATGGGATTTCTCCAATCCCAAGGTGGTAGATGCACTCTCCGATACCGCCATGTTTTGGGTGAAAAATTATGACCTTGATGGTTTCCGCCACGATGCTACCAAGCACATCAGCGAAGATTTTTGGCGCGCATTGACACGCAAAATCAAAACCTACCGCGCACAAAATCCCCAACGCAGCATCTATCAAGTTGGCGAAACCTATGGCAGCCCGGAACTCATCTCCTCCTACATCAGCAGTGGACAAATGGATGCCCAATTCGACTTCAACCTCTACGATGCCGCTGTGGATGCATTTGCAAAAGACGATACCAAGTTTGACAACCTAGAAAGAGTTTTGAATGAGAGCCTGCACTACTACGGCAGCCATCACCTCATGAGCAATATCACCGGCAATCAGGACCGGGCGCGTTTTGTCTCTTATGCCGATGGTTCCATCCAATTCTCTGAAGATCCTAAACTGGCAGGATGGACGCGCACCATCACCAACAAAGACGCATCCGGCTACTCCAAAATGGCCATGTTACAAGCGTTCCTCATGACCACTCCCGGAATTCCGTGCATCTATTATGGAGATGAAATCGGTATTCCCGGTGGCAACGACCCTGACAACAGACGCATGATGACTTTCGAGAACTGGAACGATGAACAGCAAAACCTTTACGACCAATTGGCACGCCTTACCAAGTTGCGCAAGGAAAATCTTGCCCTCACCTATGGCGATCTTTTCATCCTTAAAAACAATGGCAAAGCACTCGTCTATGTAAGGAGTTATTTCGGTAAAACAGCGATTGTTATCTTCAACAAACAGAACAAGCCTTACAAAGCCACGGTGAAATTGCCCGAAGCCATCAACGCAGGATACCTCAAAGCCTTGAGACAATCAACATTTGATACCTATAAGAATGAAATATCCTTTACGGTACCTGCGCAGAGTTATGAGATTTTATTTAATT
>DATCJY010000016.1:0-7416 GCA_036562565.1 Flavobacteriales bacterium
GGTGACTTCGAGGGTTTAGCTAATGCCAATACCTCTTCTCCTGACTTTGACCCCTTCGAATACTTCCAAGGCTATGCTGTGTACTACATCTTAGCTGATGATGTATCCGGAAGTCATGAGGTTTTCGATTGGTTGGGTGCAGATAGCTCAGATGATTTTGATGACATGGCTTCATCTATGGTAATGGACTTCCAAAACTTCGACTTGTATTTCGCTACCTCTGGTACGGTAACAGCAAGTGGTGGTCAAATGATGTTCTCAGGTGAATACTTGTCACTCATTGACCTGTTCGAATCATTCCTTGATGATGGCGTTGATAATTCTAATATCGAGTACGACATCGTGTCCGGTTTCGGTAATATGGGATGTAATTAATGACGTCCTCTGAATAAAGAACATACAAATCCCCGGCCATGTGCCGGGGATTTTGTTTTTCCATGAATTAATCTATAGAGTTGGCTGAATATTTGCTACACTCGCCAACTGAAGCCGGAATATATTTTCATCGTGCAACTCACTCTTAAACTCAGAATCTATTTGTCCATGATGGTAATCATCCTGATTGCCTTCATAGTAACCTTTGCCATTTCTACAGCCAATTACAACGCGCAAAACGAACTCTACAATGAGCAACGCCTTTTCAAAAAAGAAGAGGCTGTAATCAACTCCATGAACTATTACATGATGCAGCATCAGGCTACTCTGCACCCTGATTCCGTTGCGGAGTTCTTCAGTGATAAAATATGCGAACTAAGTGATGTACATGATATGTTCATCGCTCTCTTTGACCTTAGAGGAAGGTATATCATCTCTTCAAGCTTTGAGAAGATGGACTCTTTGCGCATTCCGGAGCAAATCAATTATTCCATTCTTAAACAACTTTCTACGGGCAATCAGCGGGCTGTGATTGACCGCGACTTCCGCCACGAGAAATATGCCCTCGCCTATTGGTACTTCTATGACTCCAAAGGAAAACCCATTGGTATAACAAATGTTGTTTATGAAAAATCGCTCGAAAAAAGAGAAGAACACGAAGACTTTCTAAAGAACCTGACGAAGAGTTATATCATTCTCTTCTTGATTGCCGCAGGATTGGCCTATCTGCTATCGAGCTACATCATAAGAACATTGCAGACAGTAACCAAAAAGATGCGCGATGTGCATCTTGGTGCCACCAATGAACCCATTGAGTGGAATGGAAATGACGAAATCGGTCAGCTCGTGAATGAGTACAACAACATGATTAAAAAATTGGATGAGAGTGCGAGCAAGCTGGCTAAGACCGAGCGTGAATCAGCATGGCGCGACATGGCACAACAAGTTGCTCATGAAATCAAGAATCCGCTTACGCCAATGAAATTGCGCACACAACAGCTGTTGCGCTCGTGGAAAGACCAACCCAATAACTTCGACCAAAAACTTGAACAATATGCTAAGAGCATGATTGAGCAAATTGATACCTTGGCCAATATCGCAAGCGAATTTTCAAGTTTTGCTAAAATGCCCAAGGCGGTACTGCTTCCGGTAAATCTGGTTGAGCTTGTAGAAAGTGTCACCAATCTTTATCAGCAAGACAGCAAAGTGGAAGTTCGTCTGCGCAAATACAATATCCAGAACGAAGTTTTCATGTTGGATAAGGACCAGATCATCCGCGTGCTCAACAATATCATCACGAATGCAATCCAAGCCATTCCAAATGACCGCAAAGGCATAATTGATATTGCTGCGAGAGGCTATAAACAAGGAATGATTATACGCATACAAGACAACGGAACCGGCATCAGTGCGGAGGTAAAACAAAAGCTTTTTGTGCCCAATTTCACAACCAAATCCACTGGTTCAGGACTTGGACTTACAATGGTCAAAAACATCATGTTGCAAAACAATGGCTCAGTGCGTTGTTTCAGCAACGAGAAACAAGGTAGTTCCTTCTTTTTGTTCTTTGATGCTTAGCTTCGCGGGCACGCATTTGTGTCCCATAAGCTTATGATGTCTTTTTCGGAAATCAACGCATACACCAAAGAGAAGCTTAAAGATCCCAATCTTTATTCTGAACCTGAACATTCTTACCTTAAGATTTACCAGCACGCCTTCCGTTACGCCCTCACTGAAAGATACCAACCTCTGAGGCACTATTTCTATTTACCTATATTCCTCCAATCCTTCATCTATCGCATCAAGGGTTTTCGAAAGAAAATTCAGCCCATTAAAATCAAAGACTATTTATTGTTGGACTATAACCGTGTGGTGAATGACAACGGACAATGGCATTACATCTACTACGATAAGATCATTCAACTCATCGGTGCAGAGAACGTATCGGTTTTGTCCACTACTCAAAAAACCTACATAAATCCGGACATTCCAAGCAGTGTTCTTCAACGCCCTTTGCCGGGTCTGGATGCAACCGAACTGAAGCTATTGAAGAGCATCAATCGCTCCATTCGCAAAGCACGAAAAAGCAATTTGTTATCACCTTGGGAGATGAAGCATTTGTGCACTCAGATGCTATTGTTCTTCCATGACTTCAGACAATATTATCGGTTACTGAAAGATCAAGACATCAAGCATGTGATTCTTATTTGCCATTATCATCGCGAGGGATTGTTCGCAGCCATGAAGGAGCTCAATATAGAGCATACCGAACTGCAACATGGATTGATTGCAGCCAACGACCTCTATTATGTCTATGACAAGCAATATGCTTCGGCCATTCCAAAAGCTTTGTTTCCCAAGCGCATTGTAGTCTATGGTCCATACTGGAAGCGCATACTCGAAAGAGGATGTGAGTTCAAGCCGGAACAAATATTCATAGGGGGAGATTATCTCTACCGCTTGCATCGACCTCAGCATGACGTGAATGCCAAGGAGAACATCATCCTATTGTGCGTGCAGAAAGAAATGAACCCAGATTACATCCGCTATGGCACCATCCTCGCTGCATTCATGAAAAACCATCCCGACTGGCGCGTGATTGTAAAGCTCCATCCATCACAAGACAACAAAGAAGAATATGACCAACTCAAGCAATACGGCTATCAGATCTTGGACCGTGAGATACCGCTGGATGAGTTGCTCGCAAAGGCCAAAATCCAAATCACGATATACTCCACTACGGTTTATGACGCATTGGGATTTGACGTGATGAATTTCTGTCTGCAGGATTTTGGTTTGATGCGCGATTATGCGAAGGACATGATATCAGAAGGTGCCGCGCTTCCACTCTACGAACATGAAGATCCCATTGCGAAGTATGAAGAAATCATGAAGAGCGATGATGGAATACGGTTCCTGCCCAGAGAAGACGTTTACGCACCATTTCAACCGGAAGTCTTTAAGAAAATCCTGAATCTCTGATTTAAAAAGAGAAAGCCAATCCTATTTGATAGCTATAGCGGTTAGCCTTGGATTCACGCAAGTCGAACGTGATGTTGTTGTCGTTTACTTCTATCGACTTTTGATCCACATAGGATACCTTACCGCTAGTGAGGTTTTCAAATCGACCTTCCACAAAGATGTTTGGAGCAAGGCGAATGCGCAATCCCGCAGCCCATCCCACTCCTATGGTCATATCCTGATGGTTCTTCTGACTATTTCCTGCCTCACTATAACCTTCTTGATTGATGGTGATATCGTGAGTGGTTTTAAATACATCCACCCCAGCAATGAGCTCACCATAGGGCTGAAAAGCTCCATTGAGCGGACGCAAGCGCGCAAATGCCTGATATCGGTTGATGGAGCTTCGGATACGCATTTCACCTGATGCATAGATATCATCACCATCCTTATCAGTGTTTACGAAAACACTTACATCTTCATTTTGAGAACCCATGTTGTTCCAAGCATAGCCTCCACCAATCTCCAAAGGTGAACGCCACAGTGGAATGGACAAAGTACCACCAATCCCGACAGGATATCCGTCATATGCTTCGGCAAAATCTCCTAAAGGTTGAAGAATCTGACCACCAAAGGCAAGGGAACCGGTTCTTTTGCGCTGTGCGTTGGCATCTCCCGGACTAAACAGGAGGCTGATAATTGCTATGGCTATGGGTAGAATTTGTTTCATGTCATTAAAGCATTGGTTCCAACCGGGTAAACCAATGATTATGCCAACGCGGCAAAGATATTCCACCACTCGTGCAATAATTGTCCACTCGTGTGTTAAATCCCTTAATTTCGGCTGCATTTTGAATGATGAGCACGCGAAAAATCATATTGGTTACAGGTTCTCAAGGCCAGCTGGGACAATCCTTTCAGGTCATTGCTGAGAACTACCCCGAATTTGAGTTTGTGTTCACGTCCAGAGAGGATTTGGACATTAGCAATAGAGAAAATTGCATTTCTCAAGTAGAAAAATACCAACCCACAGCCATTATCAATTGCGCTGCATACACTGATGTAGAAAAAGCAGAGGATGAACCAGAGTTGGCCCTTCTCTACAATGCTCATGCATTGCGCAACTTGAGCATAATTTGCCGTGAAAAAGACATCAAGCTGATCCACTTCTCCACCGACTATGTGTTCAATGGATTAAAAAAAACTCCTTATACCGAAGGAGATTATTGCAGTCCATTGAATAAGTATGGCGAATCAAAACGAGAAGGAGAAATCATTCTTGGTATTGACGGAGCTCCGCATTACACGCTGCGGGTATCCTGGCTCTATTCGCCATTTGGTCACAATTTTTACAAGACCATTCGCAAACGCGCACTTGAACAACCACTATTGCGCGTAGTGAATGATCAAGTTGCCTCCCCCACTTATGCAATTTTTCTTGCCGAGGATGTTATGAGCCTACTCCGCATCACATTGATTGAGGGCAAACAAATACCCTACGGCATTTACCATTATGAGCAAACAGGTGAAGCATCATGGTTTGATTTTGCTTCAAAAATTTTGGAGCTTCATGCTATCAAAACACCTATTGACAGCGTAAGCACGGAAGCTTTTCCGATGAAGGCCAATCGCCCATCATATTCCAAGCTGAGCGGTCATCTATTTTTTACAACAACGAATATTCAAGAAAGAACGTGGGAACAAGGTTTACAAGCCTGTGTTGAATTTGAACGTTCTCATCAATAAAAGAATTATACATGGAAAGTACATTATTTTCTGAAGCATTAGCAAAGGCCAACAAATGGCTTACCTCATCTGTCGTGGATGATGACACCAAAGCGGAAATCGAACATCTTATCGATAACGACACCAAAGCATTTGAAGAAGCCTTTTATAGCGACCTTGAATTCGGAACAGGCGGTTTGCGCGGGGTGATGGGCGTGGGCACCATGCGCATCAATGAATACACAATTGGCATGGCAACACAAGGCCTTTCCAACTACATCCTCAAACAGGTAGGCATTTCAAATCCATCTGTTGCAATTGCATACGACTCGCGTAACAATTCCAAATTCTTTGCTGAAACAGCTGCAGCGGTTCTTTCGGCTAACGGTATCAAGGTGTATATCTATGAAGACTTGCGCCCCACCCCGATGTTGTCTTTTGCTGTGCGCACACTGGGTTGCATCGCAGGCATTGTTATCACTGCATCACACAACCCAAAGGAATACAACGGTTATAAAGTATATTGGCAAGATGGTGCTCAAGTACTACCTCCTCATGATAAAGGCATCATTGCTGAAGTGCGCAACGTGCAACGCATTGATGATGTTAAGTTTGAGAAAAATGAAAAGCTCATTCAACACATCGACAAGAAGGTTGAAGACGAATACTTGAAGAATCTACTCTCCATCATTCATCATCGCCCTTCATCCGATAACGACATCAAGATAGTTTACACTTCATTGCATGGCGCAGGTATTACCATGGTGCCACGTGCACTGCATGCTGTAGGTTTCAACGATGTGCATATTGTGGAAGCACAAGCCATAGCAGATGGTGATTTCCCAACTGTTCAATCACCAAATCCAGAAGAGCGCGAAGCCTTAACCCAAGCCCTTGAACTTGGCGATAAGATTGGCGCTGATTTGATACTTGGAACTGACCCCGATACCGACCGCGTAGGTGCTGCAGTGCGCAACAATGATGGAAAATTGGTATTGCTCAATGGCAACCAAGCTGCGTGTTTGATTGTGTATTATCAATTGCTACAAGTAAAAAGCAAAGGCTTACTCGATGGAAAAAAATACATCGCGAAGACCATTGTCACAACGGAATTACTCACAGAGATTGCCAAAGGCTTTGGTGTGAAGCAATACGAAACACTTACCGGTTTCAAGTACATAGCCGGAGTTATTCGCGAGAAAGAAGGCAAGGAAACCTTTGTTGCCGGTGGTGAAGAAAGCTATGGTTATTCCGTTGGTGAATTTGTTCGCGATAAAGATGCGATTCTTTCTTCTGTTGTGCTGGCTGAGATTGCATCCTGGTGCAAGAGCAACAATTCATCGCTTTGGAATTTGTTGATGGACATCTATGCACAATTCGGTTTGTATCACGAAGCATTGGTTTCCATCACGATGAAAGGGCTTGACGGTCTGCAACAAATCAACAATATGATGGTGCGCTTGCGCAACAATCCGCCACAATCACTGGGAGGCTCACCTGTGATTGCATTGCACGATGTAAACGATGGAACCATCACCAATGTGAAAACGGGCGAAAAGTCTACACTTGATTTGCCTAAGTCCAATGTGCTGCAGTTCTTGTTAGAAGATGGAAGTAAAGTATCTGCTCGTCCAAGTGGTACAGAGCCTAAAATCAAATTCTATTTCTCATTGAAAGCACCATTCAACGGTAAAGAACACTACGTGCAACAAGTGCAAGAGATGGAAGCCAAGATTGCCACAATTCGCAAAGAACTCGGAGTGTGATTGGCTTCATAAAACATATTGACTTCAAAAGTCCGAGCGTGATTATCCTATCACTGATCGGGCTTTTGTTCTTTATACGGCTCTTCCACATTACCGATCCTCCGGTAGAAATTGCACACAACTGGAGACAGACTACTTCACTCATGGTGGCTCGTAATTTCTACCAAGAGGACAACAACATCTTTTATCCACGCATTGATGATTGCGGAGATAAGACCGGCATTATTGGAATGGAGTTTCCATTGTTGAGTTATGCCATCTATGGCGTGTCCACCATCTTCGGATACGACCATTGGTACGGCAGGCTTATCAATCTCATCATCGTTTCATTCGGGCTTTGGTATTTCTACCGATTGATCTGTTTGTACTTCTCGCAACGCACAGCCCTTTATTCAACCATTGCACTTGCACTGTCCGGACTGTTCCACTATGCACGCAAAGTAATGCCTGACCCAATGGCCTTGTCGCTTGTGATCATTGGCTTATACAATGGTGTTCTTTACTTAAGAAGCGGACATTGGAAGTATTTGATTGGCTATTTTGTGTTTGCACTTTTTGGAAGCCTCGTGAAGATTCCGTTTACAATTTA
>DATCJY010000042.1:0-4946 GCA_036562565.1 Flavobacteriales bacterium
GAGGTAATATTTTACTTGTCCTGGTTCATCATAGAAATGTACGATGACGTTTTCGCCCGTATTGTCGAGGCGGCAAGCTTGTCCTGTTTGCCCGTTATCGTAGCGTGTAGCACCCGCTCCAAGATTTTCCACCCATCCCTCGGGAGCAGGTGTATCGAAATTCCATGATGTGGGCAATATGGCCTGAGCCGATAGAGCCGCAGGTGTTGTGATGCACAGCATCACAACGATGGCGTTGATCCAATTATGGATGGAGGATGTGTAATGCATATCAAGACAAATTTGCTACCATTTTAATGTGAAAAAGCCACTGTCGTTGTTATTTACCGACAGTGGCTTTTTATTATTCGTCCAAAGAATGTTATTCGTTTCTGATGTTTTATTGTTTAACGAAACGGGTTACATGGCCATTCACGTTTACGAAGTAAACACCGGGAGCGTAATCCGCTACGTTCACACGAGCGATACCATTAGCGTTGAAACGCTCGATTTGTTTTCCGTTCGCATCCGTGATGATAATTTCATGAACAGTACCGGCAGCAAATTCGATGTTCAATGTTTCCTGAGCAGGAATCGGATAAATTGAAACAGTTGGAGCATCTGTTTCTTCCACGCTTACTACTGCAACGGATACGTCATTTGCAGTTCTTGGAAGAATTTTGAACTCCTCAAAGCTATAATCAACGATACCGGTAACGTTGTAAGCAGTACCTACAGTAGGTGTGTACATGTAAAGGAAATCGTCCACTTTCACGTTGCCTGAACCATCGTTTACAATCCATTCGTTGTAGCTGTTCAATCCGGTGGTGCAGGTAGCATTGTTCACGCGAACCAAGCAGCCTTCGTAAGCTTCGCTGTTTGCCTCGGCAGTGCTCACTACATTAGCCATGAAGAAATTACCGGAGCTTACTACTTCAAAGTTATTGATGTAGTTAAGTTCAGTAAGGTTGAAGTATTCCAATACAGTGGCAGTAAAGGTTACGGAGTCACCTAGTTCAACCGGAGTAGTTGGTTGGTAGTAAACATAGATTCCTCTCCAAGGGCCTGTTCCGTTTTGAATCCAGAAACGGCCATCGTTACGTTTGGCAGTAACAATACCACCGGTCATCACCACCTGATCTTTCAATGGAGAATCACCGCTTGGGTCAGTAGTGTATTGAATGTCATAAATTCCTACAGGAGTCGGAGGAGTTACTTCAACCAATGAAATAGAGACGCTGTCAATTTCGATGTGAGTTGGAGCAACAGTGTTTCTGATGGAGAATACAAACTCAGCAATATCTGAAGTGTTGGTGGATGTAATTACTTGTGTGTACTCAGTCAATGTGGAAGTGTTCACAGTGATGTAGCTGTTGTAAGGAACAAAGCCACCATCACTACCTATTGGAGTGTGGTCATCAAACAAACCTGTGCGTATGTCACCTTGTCCCTTTGCCCAGAATTTGATTTCATAGCTCTGTTCGTTTTCTACAGACAAAGGCTGTGTTGAGAATCTTTTGTGACCGCTGGTGGCGTTAACAAGACGAACGTTAGAGCTGCCGTATTGGGAACCGGAATCAACTTCAATTATATCGGCTGCAGCGAAGTTGGTTTTTGTACCCATAAAGTCAGTAGGGTTTCCGTCACTCCAGCTCGAAAGGTCAGAGCTGAAAATCACTTGTGCATGCATCACTCCTCCGATGAGTGCCAAAGATAGGATGCTTAGAATCTTTTTCATTGTTGTAGTTTATTTATCGATTGACTTGTTTACAAAGTAAAATTAGTGCGTAATCTGCACGTTATCAACTTTGAAGGAAGTTGTTTGTTGGCCGGGACCACTGGCGTTGTATTTGAATGCTACGTGGTAAGTGCCGTTATAACCTGCGCCAAGTACTTCGTGGAGCTGTATGTTTCCCGATCCAACAAAAGTATTATTGGCAGTACCGTTACCTGCTATGTTGCAATTGAGCTGTGTCCAGCTTGCAGCACCAATGTTGCCATCAAAGTTTTTGCTCACCCATACTGTAAGACCATCGTGATTCCAACCTTGACAAGCAGAGTCAAAGCTCAATATGTCCTGATCGGTAGCTTGCATTTTTGGGCTGACCATCCACATTTCATTGCTGCTGTCACCTGTTCCGGCAATAGAGGCCTCTGCAACACGGTTACCGCTGAGGTCTTTAATCAACCAGTTAAGGGTTCCCACAGTTGCGTAGCTGCTCCAGCAATATTCGTTTACAATGCCATTGACGCTGTGGCTTGCAAAGGTTTCGGTGAGCGATGTTTCGGTTCCGCATTCAAATGTGAGTGGAGGAGTACAACGTGGGTTGTTAAACTGTACTTCACTTGGTTTGCGGATGTACAACTGAAGATCACTGTTGAACACACCTACAATCGCAATGAGCGAACCATTACCGCTAGGAATGGTTTGTCCTGCAAAGTTGGCATAACCGCTCGTTCTAAGAATGCGTGTGTTGCCATTGCAATCGGTGATGTTGTGGTTCACGGCCGCCAAGGCATTGGCGTTGGCCCAGGTGGTGTTGAGCTCACTGCCCACGAATTCTACGTTTTCAATGCGCACCAATTGTGACTGATGTGCGATGGTAATTTCATTGAGCGGAATGGTTGTCGGTTGGAAATGACGACCAACGGCTTGTTTGATAACGTTTTTATCTACGTCAACAGAGTCCAATTGAAGTAGACCGTTGAAAACCGTCAATGTAGTGCCCTTGAGTGCTACACGTACAGAGTCGCCTTCATACAATCCACCGGAAGAGAGCAAACGCAACTTGATGGCGCCTGTAGCATCTTGGATGTAGGCTTCTTTATACAAGTTACCACTCACTTCATCAGCAGTGACTATTGCATATACGGATTTGTCTTCCGTGAATTTAATTGGAGTTCCGGTGTACATGCCGCGCAGCGTAGCGAGGTCTATTACACCGCCAACCGGTATCTCATCAATGGGAGGGCGATCGTATTCGCGTTCACAGGATACCAAGGTGAGTTGGAGTATCAGGATGGTTGCAATTGTACCTAAACCAATGTTTTTCATTCTAGTTGTCAAAATTATTTCTTTGTTGTGACTTGTATGTTTCTTCTTTCTATAAAAAATGCTACGTTAACTACATCTGATAGGTAAGCATCAAGAAGTAGTTCAACCCGATGGCATAACCCAACTTGGGTGGGAAGCGGTCTATATCACCTGCATCATATCGCAATTGCTCAAATCCACCGGTGATGAAGTCGCGGTTGTTCAACAGGTTGTTGATGTTGGCGTTGAGGCGGATTTGGTTGCTGTTTTTCAACCTCCAAGATTTGCCGAACGATAGGTTCACGGTGTATCCATTGTCTAATTTTTGTTGGTCGATAATCTTCGCAACTTGCGGGTCGGCCGTCACATAGCGGTCAAGGGATTCAGCCGTTCTGCGGTCGGGGTTGGGGTCGAGATAAATATCTGCGAGATAGTTGAAGTTGATAGCTGCCCACCAGTATTTAGGTGAGTTGTATTTCAAGCCGATGGTTCCTGCAGTTTGAGGCATGCCACCAATCTTGTAATTTTTCAAGTAAATCAAGCGGTCTTCAGCTACCACATCCCGAGCGTTGTCTCTGACGATTTTGGAGGTAGGGCGGTTGTTATAGAGGTATTGTGCAGTGGTGAATGCACCGGTTACCTGCCATTTGGAGTCGAGGCTTTGCTCGAAACCAAATTCCACACCGCGGAACAATTGGTCCACATCTGACATCATGTAGTTCACAAATGTGCGGTACTCATCGTGGTAGAAATTGCGTGACCATGTTTGGTTATTGATTTCGGAATAGAAACCCGATAGGCGCAATTTCAATTTGGGATAACGAACGATGTAATTGATATCTCCTGAAAGGATTTGAATATCGGTAAGATTGTTTACGACTTCGTTGCGTGTGCGGGGTGAGGTGAATGCATTGGCTGCCAATGGAGCGCGTGTGCCATACATACCATTGGCAGTGATCAGGTGACGGCCGGTGACTTTATACACCAAGCCTGCTTTCACCACGTAGTTGCTAAACTTTTGTTTTTCTGATTCGCCCAAGGAGTTGTCAGCGAATGCAGCGTTCTGCCATTTACCATCTCTCCAGAAAGAAGTAGAGGAAAGAGAAACCCCGGCATAAGCATCGAGGTTGTTGCGGAGTTTGTATTCGAGATTGCCGAACACTTCCGCATAGTTCACATGGATATCGTAGTTGTAAGAAAATTTATCTCCCTCTTTGATAATCTTGTTCGGAGTGGATAGGTCGTTTTGTCCTGCATTTTCATCTGTGAGGTCGCGCTCGGCAAATTGGTTAAGATCCACCCAGAAGTCCGCTCCCAACAAGTCTTTCATCAATCGGTAGTTTTGAGATACGTGTTTGTAGGCGTTCAAACCAGCTGTCAAGTGAGCTTTCTCATTCATGTCGAGGTTGTAGATACTGTAAAGCCCACCACGTCTTGGATCTACACGGTATTCTTCCAAGACGTATTTGGCACGGTTACCCACAACGGTGTTGCCTTCAATACCATTGGCGTTTTCTACTTGATACAGGTTCTTGCTATTGGCGAAAATCATGTAGTCCCAATCGATTTGTCGCGTGTTGACGTCATTTTGCCAAGCGTAAGTAGCTTGTTGAGCAAGCTCCGGTTGATCGATGGAGTAGAAATAAGAAGGGAAATTGCGGTAGTAATCCGGACGCGGGTCTGCCGCATCATACCAGTTGAGATTGGTGTTGCCTGTGCGGCCATACACGAAATAGGCAGAAGTATGGAGGCTGCTCTTATCGTTGATTTTCCATTTATCTGAAAGAATCACATAAGGCACGTGGTTGTTGCGCACGCGAGCGTTTCTTTTTTCACCGTTTTGGTATCCCCAGTAAGGATTGTAATAATTGTCGCCTGTGAGGTCATAGGCTTCCTGGATGGCAATTCCTTGGCGGCCTTGCACGGTGGGAGC
>DATCJY010000050.1:0-35226 GCA_036562565.1 Flavobacteriales bacterium
TCTGCCAAATAGGCTCCGTCCTGACCCGTAATTCCCGTAATAAGAGCTTTCTTTTTCATCTAAAAATTCAAAACCCCAAACCTAAGGGAATTTTGCAACGATTCCAATGGATATTGATGTTCGCCATTTGGCACTATTCCAATTTGTGAACAAGCTTTATTACTGTAAAAAAATGTTAGGCTTAATGATAAGACAATGAAAGATCTAATTTTTCTCATGTTGATTAAGGAATTTGAATTGCCGGGCAACATAAGCCTAATCCCATCCCCCTAGTCGAATTTATAATTGATGGACCTCCATTAAGATTCTATTTTAATCATTAAGTTTAAAGAATTAGCGACTCATGTAAATGATTTAGAAAAGATTCAACAATAGACAATTCACATACAGCGCAATAACCTAAAGACAGAAAATTTCAGTCTTAGAAAATTCATCTATCCTAACGGCTGTTCAATCGTAAACTGCAATTCACTCAAACGTTTGTAAATTCCATTCTTCGCGATGAGTTGGTCGTGTGTGCCTTCTTCTTGCAAAGTGCCTTTGTCCAGCACCAGAATTTTGGACGCATTGCGAATCGTAGAAAGGCGGTGTGCAATCACAAGCGATGTTCTGCCTTTCATGAGTTTGTCCAAAGCATCTTGTACCTGGCGTTCGCTTTCGCTATCGAGTGAGCTTGTAGCTTCATCAAGGATGAGAATGGTAGGATTGCGCAATACCGCTCGTGCAATGGCTATGCGCTGGCGCTGACCACCGCTGAGCTGTATTCCGCGATCACCTACAACCGTTTCGAATTTGTCCGGAAAAGCATCGATGAAATCGAAAGCATTCGCTTGTCGTGCGGCCTCTTGTATTTCTTCAAATGTGGCTCCCGGTTTACCGTATTCAATGTTCTCGCGAATGGTTCCTCCAAAGAGAATTACTTCTTGTGGAACATACGCCATCGCGCTGCGCAAATCCGTCAATTCATAATCGGATGACGGGCGACCATCGTAATAAATCTCACCTGAAACCGGATTATAGAAGCGCTGTACCAGCGCTGCAATGGTCGATTTACCCGAACCGGAAGAACCCACCAACGCTACTTGCTGTCCATGTTCTATGGAGAATGATACATTCTTGAGCACCTCCACATCCGGACGTGAGGCATAGTGAAACGATACGTTTTCAAAACGGATATCGCCTTTGAGTGCTATGGATTTCGTACGCGCTTGGAGTGACACTTTCTCAGGATCAAGGCTAAGGATTTCCATCACGGCATCTATCACACCGATGTTGCGCTGCATGGTTCCCATCTGTGCTGCTAGTCCGCCAATAGAGCCGGCTACCATCGCTGCAATGAACAAGAACTCATTGAGGACATCCGGAATTTCACCTGTGGAGCGCAGGTAGGATCCCATACCGATAATCACACCCAATGCACCAAACAAGAAGATGATGATGAAGGTGCTGAACATGCCGCGCCATACTGCGCTGCGCATCGCTATTTTCTTAATACCTGAAATGCTCTTTAAAAAGCGTAAGGTTTCGAAAGCCTCATTGGCAAAGCTTTTCACGTTAACAATACCCGTGAGCGATTCGTTCACGATTACGTTGCTCTCCGCCACTTTATCTTGGGTTTCTTTGCTCAACTTTCGGATGAATCTTCCAAAAATGACAATCAGAATGATGATGACAGGCAGCGTGCCGAGCATCACCAGCGTGAGTTTGTAAGAATAAGAAACGAGCCATCCCACACCCACTACGATAATCACCGATTGACGAATGAACTCCGCCAGCGTGATGGTGAGTGTTTCTTGAACTGTAGATATATCACTGGATATACGGCTGCTCAAATCGCCCACTCTGCGCTCATTGAAGAACTGCATCGGCATGCGAATCACGGTAGAGAACACGTCCTTGCGCAAAGCAAGCATGGCGCTCTCTGTCACATATGAGAAGATATAGACACGCAGGAACGAAAGCAATCCTTGCAACACCAGCAGCGCTATCAGTGCCGTGAGTACATTGCCAATTGTGCCAAATTCTTGCGTGAATCGGAATGTCTCTACCATGCGCTGAGTCATGGCTCCTCCGGCCATCGGCATGCCCTCTGAAGGGCTTACCAGCTGACCAAGCAGAGCAGTAATGACCAACAACAGCAATCCGGAAACCACAATGAGCAGCATCCCGATACTGAATAGAAACCAGTCCTTTTTCAAATAGCGAAATATGCCAAGAGCCCTGCGCAGAGACTCTTTGGACAGTTTCTTCTTCTCTTCTTTATTTTTTGATGGGGGTAACAATGAAAAACGGCCGCTTGAATGATTGCGGCCGCGAATGTATTGTGGATTTGAAACGCTATTGTCTGACCAATGTCACGAATCCTCTGTTTTTCTCTTCTTGAGCTTGGTATCGCTGGTATGCTTTTTACCAAGGTCTTTCTTGATTTTTTTGAAATACTTTACTACTTGGTCGGTCTTTGCTTCAGTGTATTCAAAGTCCGGCTCGATTACATCGGTTTCCGGATTGTATTTCACTTTCACAAATGGCGACTTCATCATTTCAAAGGAATAACCTTCGATGGGTTTGAAGAGCCCAACGTTGAGCTTTACAATGCGTGGCTTCTTCTCGCTCGGAAACTGGCGCGCATCGATGTTGACGATTTTGTTCACATAGGCATCGCCACCGTAGTAAATATTGTAGTTGTAGTTGATGGGTAGATAGAACTCATACGTTCCTCCGTTGGCACTGGTATTGAATGCCACATAGATTTCATCATCTTGAAAAACTACTACCTGCGTATCCTTTGCTTTGCCTTCTGTCTCATTAATATGATCAATCTCATAGACATTGCCTTTGAGAATGAAATGATCTGCATCGGGATACTTCTTCGCAGTTTGTGACCACGCCATTTGCGTCATCAAGACAAGCGATAAAATGAATCCGGTTTTTTTCATGGTGTTGAGTTTTTTGCTGAAAAAAGCAATCAGCCGATTACTCTTCTCTTCTGGTTACTGGGTATTTGTTGGCCTCCACAATGGCTTGCACTCTTTTGGCCATATAATCTGAGTATTCGTAATCCCACTCCATGGTTCCTTTCTTCTTGTTGAACTGAGCCTTAGCAAAAGGCGTATAGTTCATGAAGTCCATGCCCATCATATTGTCTTCTTTAAAAACGATGATGTCCATTTCCAAGTTTACCAATCCAAACTCGGCTGCACGCTGAAAACCTTTGGCATTGATGTCTATGATTTTGCTGATATAAGGGGCCTTTCCGAACTTGATGCGGAAGCTGGGATATTTATCCAACATGATTTTGTATTTGCCCTTTGGGCCTGACTCCAACGTGGCAAGCAACTCCTCGCCATACCACACCTCAATGGGCACTCCCATGATGGGTGTTTCGGTGGAATCATTCAGGTTCATTTCGAAAACCTGTCCTGAAAAGGTGAATGCCTTGGTCTGTTGGGCCCAAGTCACATTTGCCAAACATGTAAATAATATCAAATAAGCTAAGTGTTTCATCAATTCTCTTAAATGCTTAACAGGGTGAATGAAATGATTCGACCTTTTTTACTGTGTATGCACAGAGAATGTTACACTTTGGGTGAGGAAGCCGTCTGATTCTATTTTTTGATGCGCTTTTCGGGCTTCTCGTGGAAGAAGTAACGCAGGTCCAACGTTAGATAATCACCCTTGAGCGGATGGTCCATGCGCGCGGGATTGCGGTTGTATTGTGCACTCAATATGGACGTGGCAATGGATTGAAATGGACGACTGTACGAAACCCCAATATAAAAATATCCCTTGTCCTTGGTCCGATATTCAAAACCATAATTGGCCAACAGCGATAACTGAATCCAACTATGGCGAATGGTTTTTTGATGAAAATCAAATACCGTGGTATCGATGCGATAGCTGTCAAAAGTTTCGATATTGCTCGGGTAAAAATTGACCGACATCCCTCCACTTGCATTCATGTACAGCTCATCGGTGAGTTTCACATACACCAGTGCTTGCAACGGTATTTCATACGATATGAAGCGATAGTGCATGGTGCGCTCTTTAGGTAGAGCTGCGTGCCGTGTAGTCATTTCGAAATTGCGCTGCACATAGTTGATACCGGTTTCGAGGCTCCACATCTTGTTGAGGCCGCGCCTGATGACCATGCCCATGTTCATCCCAAAACGCGGTGCTACTTCGGAAGTAAAGTCGTCATCGCTTTGCTCTATCGGCTCATCGATGATGAACTTCATGGGCACCATGGGCTTGAACTGCAGCCCGACAGTGATAACGCCTTCCTGTGCTTGTGCTGATGCAATGAGCATCAGCAGCAAACTCAGCAGCAAACACTTTTTGCCTATCGATGATATGTTTTTCAACGTTGTTATCACTCCTCAATCCACTCCGTAACGTATTCCAACGGTCTGCGATGGCTTTTATTTGGTTCTGCTGCCGGATAGCCGATGTACAGAATACCGAGGCATTTGTCTTTTTCACCCAGTCCGAGGAAGGTATTCATCTCAGGTGTATAGATGAACTTGGGCGAAGACCAGAAGCAGCCCAATCCGTAGGCCGTACAGGTGAGGTAAATGTTCTGTACTGCACAAGCCACGGCTTCCACTTCTTCAATCTCCGGAATCTTTTCGAGCGGGTCGCGCTGCATACACACCATGATAATGACTGATGTGTTCTGCGCTCTCTTAGCAAATTGCTCATACTTGCCTTGGCTGAACGAAGCTTCAGGAGTTTTGGCCTTGTACAATTCAGGAAGGAAATCCACGAGTTTTTTTCTTCCCTCTTCCATGAACACCTTGAAGCGCCACGGCTGAGTGAGCCCATGCGTGGGTGCCCAAATGGCATTGTTGAGCAGGAGCTCCACTTGCTCGCGGTGCACCACGCGATCGGTGAACTGCTCAGGTTTGACGGAACGTCTGTTGCGGATTAAATCGGTGATTTCACTCAAACTGTACTTCATACGACCAAAAGCGGATAAAACTGCGCGCCAAAACTACCAGCTATGGACCAATACCCGGAAAGTCTTTTTTAATACCTCACATAAAAAAGCGAAATTCATTTCCTATCCATGCATTTCAAATATTGATTTTCTGCAAGTTAAAATTACATTTTAACGAACAGGGGGATACCCTTCTCCCAGGCAGGCGGAATGTGCTAATTAAATCGCGGAATACTTGTGCAGTTGGGCTATGTGATTACTTTTACCACCCCTCCGATTTTGCACCTCCGTAACAAAAAATTGGAGGTCTACCTAACGGTTTGTATTGCTTGCTTAAAAATTACTTATTCGGATCTTAATTAACTAATTACATGAAGACACTTCGACTCTTTCTGTTCACATTGTTTGTTGTCGCTTTTTATCCTGCTCTGGCGGATTGGGGTCATTTTGCCTCTAAGCTGAGCCTCTCACATCCGAGTGCTTCCAATGAAGGACGCTGGGTAACTCGCCCGGTGGGTCAACTTGGATATGATTTTCACCAGGAGTACATCGGCCGCTTTGTGAGCACCGACTACCTCAACCTGGACAGCGCCAAGTTGTGGACATGGAAAAACAGTGGCTCCGATGTTTGTGGTGCAAACCTTAACTACCGCATTTATCGCACCTGCGACACTCCGGGTTCTTTTGCTTCTGTCTCTTTGAGTTGGGCGTGCAACGGCAGCTGTGAAGGAGTTGGCGGCAATGCCGGTGACCAACAATGGATGAATGACAATGTCAACATCAACCTCCTCAGCGGGCTCACTCTTCCGGGCACCTATGTATTGGAAGTGTACTTCGACTACTACGGTGGTGACACCAGCCCTTGTTCTTATAACAAATACGACAGCAATGGCGGAGCCAACTACCGCATCTATTTCGAGTTCGAAAACATCGACAGCTTTACCGATGGTAATTTCACCTCTCCTACTTGGGTTGGTAATACAAGCAATTACACCATTATTCCGAACAGCACAGTGGGTGCTCTCACCGGTGCAGAAGAAAACCGCACCATGACCATCCGCCTCAACAGCTCTAACACAGGTCCGGGTAAAGAAACCAACTACCTCGCTACTCAAATTGCCGACTGGGGCAGCCAACAAGAGTGGCGCTTCTGGATTGGAAGAAACTCCCCACTTACTTCAAACAATGAAAGCATTGTTTGGTTGTACGCTGACCAGTCAGACCTTACTTCCTCCACAATAAACGGATATCGCCTTCACATGGGTGACAACGCCAGTGCAGGTGACAAAGTGCGCTTCCAGAAAGTTGAGAATGGTGTGGTAACAACCATTCAAACTTCTACCCAAGGCGTGGCCAACGGTTTGTCTGACTTCGGTATCATGTTCCTGGTTACCAGAAATACCACAGGCCAATGGACTGTGAAAAGCAGTATGTTGCCACAAAACACCATGGAAGCAGCGCTTTCTGCTACTGCTTACGGTGTTGCGGATGATGACATTGACGTGGTGTTGTTTAATAACCTCATCGACCCGGGTACGCCAATTGCCCTCAGCAGCAACGGTTACTTTGGGTTCATGTCCACCAACAACACCCTACCTGCGGAATTGACAGGCGCAGAATTCGATAACTTCTCTTTCAAAGCTATTCAACCAGATACCTATTTCACTTTTGCAACGCCATCATCCAGTGTGGATGAAAACTACACAGGAACAATTCAAATAGGTGTTGAGATTCACAACCCATCTAACACCCTTGCTTCCGAAGTGGATGTAGTATTGATCAGCGGTGCGGCTAACCGCTTGAGCCCAAGTTATACCACCACCACACTGCAATGGACTGCGAATGATGCAAGCATTAAATACATCACCATCGACCCGAACGACAACAGCATTTGTGATGACCATGCAACGCTTGTATTCCAATTGCAAAATGCATCGGGCGGAAACAATGCGACCATCGGATTGGAAGATACACACACCCTGACCATCTTCGATGACAACATTGGACAGGACAATTTGCTCACTGAAGATTTTGAAGTGGCTCTTCCTGCCGCTTGGATCAGCACTCCGGCTGGGCGCTGGGCGCGTTCCAACACGGACCCTGTAGGTGACAGTGGATACTCCTTGTCTCACGTCACTTTCGGTTCAACCGACTCCAGCAGCGTGGCCATTTCACTTGATACCATGCCGCTTGTAGGTGTTCAAACCGTTTGGCGCTTCCAAGTGCGTTACAACCAAGACGGTTTGGCCAACTCCAACTGGCTCATGTTCCTTTCCGCCAACACCACCGATTTGCGCAACCTTGGTGCCGTAAGCGGTTATGCAATCGGTTTTGACCAACGCTTAGGTAGTAACAACGATGATATCCTTTGCCTCTACAAAGTGACCAACGGTGCTCGCACTGTACTAATCAATACAGGTTTGGATTGGTTGGATGATATCGGTAGCGCTAACGCTGTGAGCTTCGAAATCACTTTGAGCGAAGCCGGTGAATGGAGCATTCGACTTGACCTCGATGGTGGATTTGACAACTTGGTTTCTTACGGTACACCGGTTATTGACCTCACCTTCCCCTTGCTCAATGCTTTCGGTGCGCGTGTGAACTTCTCCAACTCTACCTCCAACAAGTTCAAGTTGGATGATGTTTCCATTGTTCAACGCGGTTGTAGAGATATCTGGTACAGCCAAGCTTCCGGTAATTACACCGATGCTATCTGGTGGCCTCAAACCAGCGGTGGTGCCACTGCGGTAAATGCAGGCCGATTTGACCGTTTCGTGATTCAAAGCGGACACAATGTGACTGCAAACGGTTTGTGGGTATTGGAAGACATGGCGATTAACTCCGGTGCTACTCTTACAGCCACAGCCAACACGGACTTGCGTTTGTTTGGTGACTGGCTCAACGATGGAAACTTTGTGAGAAGTACTTCTACCGTGACCTTCAGAGGCAGCGAAAACCAAATGATTCTGGGTTCTGCCTTGACCCGCTTCTACAACTTGACCATTGACAACGATGGTGGTGCAGTGAATGTATTGGTGGATGACTCCGTGTATGTACACCGTGTATTGCGCATGAATGAAGGCACACTTAACACCTTCGGTAAAATCGTGCTCTTCTCCAACTCTACTTGGTCTGCCTCCATCGGTGAAATTAAACCGGGTGCATTCGTAAACGGCCCGGTTCGTTTGCAACGATATATCCCATCCATCCCATATCAATATGGTAACTGGGTGAACCTTGGTAACCCACTTACAGGATTGACACTTGCTGCTTGGAACAGCAGCAACGGTTCTGGTATTACTACCACGGGATATGCCGGTTCTGACTTCCCACCACCTTATTCATTCGTCAACGTACGTCACTACAACGAAGCCGCTCCGGGTACTGTGAACGATGGTTATGTAAATGCTACCAACTCCAGCAACCCGTTGTTGACTGACAGAGGTTATTTCGTTTGGTTGAATGGCAACGCTCAAACCTTGTCTGTAAAAGGAAACATCCAACAAGGCAACTTCGACATGCCGCTGAGCTATACCAATACCGGCTCTGCTACCTCTGACGGCTGGAACCTGATGACGAACCCATACCCATCGGAGATTGATTGGAACCAAGTTTCAGCTGCCCTCACCGGGCCACGTACGGTTTATGTGTTCGACTATCAAACCAACAGCTATAAGACTTGGACTCCGACCGGAGCCAACACCGGTATCGGTAACGGTTCTCGCTATATTCCACATAGCCAATCTTTCCTTGTGAAAGTGAACACCTCCGGACAGTACTTGCGTTTCCAAGAAAACTATAAGACAGATACTGGTGCTGCTTTCGAAAGAAGCATGGGTGATGAAGATGCTTCATACATCGTGTACCAATTGGAACGCAACGGCATGTCAGATGAAAACATGTTGTTCTTCAACGATGAGGCGACTGCTCAATTCGATGCACTGGATGCCTTGCACTTGGCAAGCCCTAACGAAGATGCAATTCAGTTGAGCAGCATTTCTGCCGACAACCTCGCATTGATTCAAGACATGCGTGCTTACGATGAAAACATGGTGGTCCACATCCACGCGAAAATGCCAACTGCAGGTAAATACAACTTCCATATCCCTGCAGCCGGTAACCTACCTGCAGGCGCTTGCATTTATGTAGAAGACATCATCACTGGCCAAACCATGCAAGTGGTGAGCGGTGCTTCAATGGCTGTTACAATCAATGAGCCATTTGAAGGAATTCGCTTCCGCATCACCGGTAGCGCTCCGGCTAAGGTGATTACTACCGATGCTACTTGCTATGGCTTGGATAACGGCACAATCGATGTGACTGTACCATCTGATGCATGGTCCGTGAAACTCAACGACAGCTTCAACAACTTCGAATACGTGGCAAACGGTTCCGTAACCCTTGACGGTTTGCGTGCAGGTACTTACCAATTGGAAGTTATCAATCCGGATGCTACATGTGCTCCGGAGGTGAAAACCTTCATCATTGCCGAGCCTGCAGAAGTAAATGCTGCCATCACTTTTATGGAACAAGTGAGCTGCAACGAAGGCTTCACCGGTACAATCAGCGGTTCAGTAGAAAACACCGATTGGTTCAGCTTCGAAATCTTGAATGAAAACAACGAAGCTGTTTACAATGCGGAAGTAGAAGGTACAGGATTCTATGCAGAAAACCTTGCTGCAGGTCTTTACACTGTGAAAGTGTACACTGAGTGCTCAGCTCAAACTTTGACAGCTGACTTGCGCGATGCCAGCGCTCCAATGATTCAAGTAAATGCGCCTGAAACTGTTTACATCACGAAAGAAGGCGGTTCAGTATGGTTGGATGCCAATGCAGTGAATGCACACACCATCGAATGGACCTTGAGCAACGGACAAACTGCAGAGGGTGAAATGATTGAAGTGGCACTATCAGAAGAAGGTGTGATTGCTTACACCGCTATTGCAAAAGGATCAAACTGTGAAATGTCCTTTAGTGGCAGCTTCGTGGTGAAGAGCAAAGCGTTATCAGACAACGAAAACCGCGTTATCAGCTTGTTGCAACAACCTGAGCAGTTGACCATCACCTTCGGTAGCGATATCAGTGGCAAATCCACCGTACGCCTCATGGATGCAGCAGGTCGTATCGTTATCGCTCAAGAGGTGAACAGCAGCGAAGGACAAACAATGGTAATGCATACCTCCAACTTGAGCAACGGTGTTTACACCGTTCAAGTGACTAACGGAAATGATGTGATCTTCACTCAAAAAATATTTAGAAAGTAAGCTTTCTAATAACGGTAAACTATCTAATAAAATCGGCCGCTCCTTCGGAGCGGCCGATTTTGTTTTATGCAATAAGAACGCTAAATCTTAAAACTCTTAATTCAACTTGTCGGCAAGGATACGCATCTCCACTGTTGGAGAAATTTTTTCATAGAGGATACGATACACCGCATCGGCAATCGGCAAATCGGCTTTGAAAATCTTATTGATTTCATGAATGCCGCGAGTTGCGTAATAACCTTCAGCCACCATGTTCATCTCAATCGTAGCCCACTTCACGCTATAACCTTTCCCCACCATGGTTCCAAAGGTGCGGTTGCGGGAGTATGGCGAATAAGCTGTTACAAGCAAATCTCCTAGATAAGCGCTGCACTTCACATCGCGATGTACTTCTGAAACCGCATCCAAAAAGTTTTCGATCTCGCGTATGGCACAACTAATTAGGACAGCCTGAAAATTGTCGCCATAACCCAAGCCATGACAAATACCGGCCGCAACGGCATATACATTCTTCAAAATGGCCGCCAGTTCGGTGCCGAATACGTCTTCCGTTACTACAGTCTTGATATAACGACACGCAAGCATGGATGACATGGCCTCGGCCTTTTTCAAATCCTGACAACCAACGGTGAGATAAGAAAGCTTCTCCAGCGCTACCTCTTCCGCATGACAAGGACCGCAGATGATGCCGATATTATCATACGGCACATTCCATTGTTTGTGAAAATAGCGCGCAGGAATCGCATCGAACTCGTTGATTATCCCCTTGATGGCCGAGAACAAGACTTTATTCTCCAACCCTTTTGGCTTGTATTCCTCAAGAGTAGTATGAAGAAATGCAGACGGAATGGCCACGATAAGGTAGTCGCTGTTGTCTATCACTTCTTGCAGATGATCCGTCACGTGGAGTTTTTCCTTATCAAACTCAATGCTTTGGATATAATGCGGATTATGGCCAAAGTTCCGGATGTGCTCGATAGCCTCCTTGTTGCGCATCCACCAGTTCACTTTTGTGGCATTGTTGCACAACATTTTGACCTGCGCTGTTGCCCAGGAACCTCCGCCCAAAACGCCTACCCGTGGTTTTTCCATAATTCTTTTCAAAATGAAGGAACGGCAAATGTATAAGAACACGCAGGTTGAAATTACCTTCGCACCCGCTATGCAAAATTCAGACGATAAGCTAAAGAAGATAATCGCTCACTGCAAGGAGTACGGGTTTGTATTTCCATCGAGCGAGATTTATGATGGTTTGAGTGCTACCTATGACTATGGTCAATACGGCTCAGAGCTCAAAAACAACATCAAAGAGTATTGGTGGAAAGCCATGACCCGCCTGCACGAAAACATCGTGGGTATTGACGCTGCGATATTCATGCATCCTACCACTTGGAAGGCCAGCGGTCACGTGGACGCTTTCAACGACCCATTGATTGATAACAAGGACTCCAAGAAGCGTTACCGCGCTGACGTATTGCTGGAGGACTATATCAAGAAACTCGAAGCGAAAAACGATAAAGAAGTAGAGAAAGCCAAGAAGAAATTCGGGGAGGCATTTGATGAAGAAAAATTCAGAGCGACCAATCCGAATGTTCTTCGCAATCAGGAGAAAATCAACAGCGTGGAAGAGCGCATGAAGGTGGCTCTTGAGTCCTCAGATCTTGCTGCCATCAAGCAATTGATTGATGACTTGGAGATTGTCGACCCTGAAACCGGCTCACGCAACTGGACCGAGGTGCGCCAATTTAACCTCATGTTCTCCACCGAGCTTGGCTCTGTTGCAGGCGATGCAGCCACTATCTACTTGCGTCCTGAAACTGCACAGGGAATCTTCGTGAACTACCTCAATGTGCAAAAGAGCGGTCGCATGAAGATTCCATTTGGTATCGCTCAAATTGGTAAGGCATTCCGCAATGAAATCATCGCTCGCCAGTTCATCTTCCGCATGCGCGAGTTTGAACAAATGGAGATGCAATTCTTCATCAAGCCGGGCACTGACGGAGAATGGTACAATTACTGGAAAGAAGCGCGCATCAAGTGGCACAAGGCTTTGGGCATGGGCGATGAAAACTATAAGTTCCACGACCACCTCAAGCTGGCTCACTATGCCAATGCCGCTTGCGATATCGAGTTCAACTTCCCCATGGGCTTCAAAGAGCTTGAGGGCATTCACTCACGCACCGACTTCGACTTGGGCAACCATGAGAAATTCTCCGGTAAGAAACTTCGCTACTTCGATACAGAAAGCAATGAAAGCTATGTGCCCTATGTTATCGAAACATCGATTGGCTTGGACCGCATGTTCCTTGCGACTTTGAGCTATGCTTATCGCGAAGAGCAATTGGAAGATGGCAGTGAACGCGTGGTATTGCGCATTCCGCCTGCTTTGGCTCCCGTGAAAGTGGCAGTACTTCCATTGCTCAACAAAGACGGATTGCCTGAAAAAGCACGCGAAATTGTAAACAAGTTGAAACTCGAATTCAACTTGCAATACGATGCGAAAGATGCCATCGGCAGACGTTACAGAAGACAAGATGCTATTGGTACACCTTATTGTATTACCATCGACCACGAAACACTGAACGATAACATGGTGACCATCCGCGAGCGAGACAGCATGAAACAAGAGCGCGTGAGCATTGATCAGGTAGCATCTATCATTCGTGAAAAAGTAAGCATCAATTCACTGCTTGAGAAATTGATTTAATCGCATCTCATATTTTCTCTTTAAAAACCTCGGACCTCATTCCGGGGTTTTTTATTGCCTGTCAGTGAGTTTATCTTTGAAAGGTATGATTCTCATCACCGTTTATTCCGTAATCGCGCTTTTCATATCCTCTATCTGGATTATTTACTTCAGGGAAATAGATGTTTTTGAAAAGGAACGATGGAACCACCTCATACCGATGTTTCTCTTCGGTTGCTTATCCATTCCGCTCACTATCTACCTCACAGAGCTCACGGTGTTCCCGCTTATGGGACTTTACAACAACAGTCCGCTCAACCGGCTGTTGTATTTCATCCTCGGAGTAGGACTGGTAGAAGAGCTATCGAAAACAATTCCGTTTTTGTTATTCGCCATTTTCTTTCGCAAAAAAATCAATGAGCCGCTTGATTATATCATCTACATGAGCGTGGGAGCTTTGGCCTTCGCTGCTATTGAGAACGTCAAGTATTTTCATTACAGTTCCTATATCATCGATGGCCGTTCTATTCTCAGTACTGTCTCGCATGTGTATTGCTCCGCTATTGTAGCATATGGTATGATCATCTACAAGAGGAAGCCAACCATATGGCGCCTGTGGATTCCATTCCTCTACCTCCTACTGGCGGGAGTCAATCACGGTGTGTACAACACCATTGCTTCCACCCAAGCACATCCTACCATCGTTTGGGCGGCCACGGGATTGTATTTCCTTGTGAACATCTCCATCTTCTCTGACATCATGAACAACGCGATGAATTTGTCGAGTCATTTCACTTACCGGAAGGTGATTGACTCAGACCGCATCGCGTGGTTATTGATTAAACTGTACTTCGTTGTTTTCATCCTGCAATTCCTTGTATTAAGTTATGAGCACAGCATTGATGCCGCTATCGGCAATCTCAGTTACAAAGTATTTGTGATCGGTTTTATCATCCTCATTACGGCATTTAGACTTAGCCGATTTACATTGATACCGAACTATTGGAAACCCGTCATTCCGCAACTACCTTTTCAATTTCAGAATGTAGATGGCAAACCCGGATTTCGCGTAAAAGGCTATCCGTACAATGAAAAATTGATGAGCACCTATTACCATGAATATTGCCGGGTGCATCCGTTGAAACCGCAGGCATCTCATATCAAGACATCGCGCAGAGGATTCATTGAGAAGAAAGTCTATTTGGAACATACCCACCCGATGTATTACCTGCGCATTTACGATGGCGATATCACCGGTCCTTATACTACCTATATGGTACATACCAAAATCACCGGTCGCAATCGTGTGCGCAACCGTTTCCCCATTGTGGCATTGCTCGCATACAGAACCGATGAAGCGGGAAACGATGTACCCGATGAATTTTTGGAATGGGTTTATCTCACGCCTTACAATGAAGCTTAATTCAACGAGTGCGCCAGCACGCAGCTCTTCTTGTGATGGACGAGGTTGCCATCAGGTGTGAAGGCTTCAAAGAAGACCACATAGATTCCAACCGAAGCTTTTTGACGCTCATCCGTGAAGCCATCCCATGAGATGGTTCCTTCTCTGCCCAGCAATTCACTCTTCATCAAGTGACGCACCGGACGTCCCTCACTGTCAAAGATTTTGATGTTGCCGGTATAACCTTCTTTATCCAATACGTAAGTGAAGCTCACGACATCATTATAACCATCATTGTCGGGCGAGAATATCTCAGGTGCAACGCTGAAGTCCGTACCGGCATTCATCACATGCTGACTTTGCGAGTTGCGATAACCGGGCGTTGCAAAACCCACTGAACTGGAGGCGCTATGCCAGTTGGTGGCATCATCGGTAGCGCGATAGAAGGATATGCGCTCCAATGAAATGCCCTTGGTGCTGTTGAGCAACGGATAGTGCATATCCGAGTTGTAGCGCAAATGGTCGCTCACCGTGAGTTGATTGCCGAAGAGCAAGAACACTTCATCATTGGCGGAGAAATCAGGCAAATCGCTTACGGTCCAAAAACGCGATGGCACAGCCGCACTGTAAAATTGCATCACCGCCTCCGGCCTGCGCGTGAGCACAAGGTATTCACCCGGCATTAGGATATAATCCACCAAGGCAATGTTCTTCGGGTTGTTCATGGAACCACTTGAAGCATCTGCAATCTTCCAGTTGTTGAGCGAAATGATTTTGCCTGAGCGATTGTAAAGCTCTACAAAATCGCTGCCCCCTTCAAACGGATTGTGCAACACTTCATTGATGATGATATCACCCGCCTCAGGTGTTTCAGGCAAACCAAATGTGCCGTGGACAATGCCGGCCACATTGCCCCAACAATCTGTTACGCCTTCAAGGGAATAGGTGTATAGCTGTCCAGGTTGAAGGTTGGTATAGCCAATCAATACCGCATTGTTTTCCGGACCTGTGAGCTGGATGTTCAATCCGGTTTGCAAAGTGCCGTTGACGGTAAACTTGATGTTTTCCAAGAATTCATAGCCGAGTGGTTTGTTGTAGAAGAACTGAATGCCTTGCGCACCGGCCAACACCAAGTGTTGAAATGCAGGTGTCGAATCATCGGGTGTGTCATCGAATACGGAGTTCCGCATGCCGGCTGTTCCGCCCATCGGATTTTGTGAAGCTCGCCAGTTATACGCACCGCTGCATGGCGCGTAAGGATTCACCATCTCCAGCGACCATCCGCCATTTTTCTTTGCATCATCACGGTACCACTCATCACTGTACTGAACGGCATCCAAAACCTCACCTGCCGATGTTTTCAATTGAATCAACATGCCGGAATTGGTCAAACTCGGAAAGGAGTTCATGAACGCCACATTCGGTATCGAAGCAAACAGTGCTTCGCTATTGATATGCGCTACTACGATAAAGCTATCGGGTTGCAACAACACTTGACCGATGAATGCGCCATTGTTCAATCGCAACGAAGTAATGTCCAGCAGCTTGTCAGTAGTATTGATGAGCTCTATGTATTCAGCAGCGGGCATCAACACCGCAGGTTCAGGATCGGCCATGATTTCATTGATGCGTACATCTCCGGCTTCAGGTATAAAACCCATTGCAAATTGATGTTCGCTAGGAATCATTTCATTGCCGCTACAATCACTCATGCCGCTTACGATGAGCGTATAAGTATTAGGGGCCACCATGGGCAAGGCCAATATCAAAGTGACAGAGGTGAAGGCGGCATTCCACTCCGCATCAGTTATGCTGTTGAAAGGTAACACCTGCCAATCAGGAATGGTGGAAGAATTGGCTACTACACTTTCACTGAATGTCACCACCAAGGTTTGTGAATCGCTTGCTGTGACACTCACAACCGTTGGTGCCGTAGTATCCGGTGTATCATCAAACACCGAGTTAATGGCACCGGGCGTTCCACCTTGCGCAGCCGTTGATTCGCGCCAGTTGTTGCTCGATTGACAAGGCAAGTATGGATTCACCAACTCCAAGGTCCAACCTCCATCGCGTTTGGAAGGAGTATCGAACCAAGTGTCGCGGTACACCACCACATCAATAATCTCCCCGGCAGGGGATTTGAGCGTGAGGCTATCCGTGGCGTTGGCCAATGCCGTGAATGACGGTATGCCAATCACATCACCATACGCACTGAAAAGCGATGCATTGCCAGCATCACAAAGTATCACATAGCTGCCGGGCGTGAGAATGTGCGATGGAAGCACCTTCACCGTATTGGTATTCACAAACTCCCAGCCTGCAAGGTCAAACGACAAGGTGGCATGCGCATTGAAAAGCTCCACGAACTCTGCCTCAGGCAAGCCCACAACCGGTGTTGGGTCGGCAAGAATTTCATTGAACACCACATCGCGATGCGTTGCCGTACCGAGTTGGTAATACACGAACGGCAGCTGCTGTTGGTCCATCGCGTTGCCATTCACGTCTTCCAAGTTTTGTACCGTTAGGATGTAGTTCACGTTGGGTGTAAATGCACTTGCAAACGTGAGATGAACCAGCGATGAATTGCTTCCGTCCAAGGTGGCTGTAGCAGGCACACCCATGCCCTCATTTACATTGTAATTCGCAAGCGTCTGTGCTGAAGCTTCGTTGAGCGGTTCGTTGAAATGCACATCCAAGGCATTGCTTCCTGTGGCTTGCACAGCAATGACAACAGGTGCCATGGTATCTTCTTCTATATCGCCTACATAGATGTTGTCAAACGAAAAATTGCTTGCGTTGGATGAAGTGTACGTACACACAATCACAAAGTGCGATGCGTTGTTGAATGTCCCTTCAGTGAAAGTTGCTTCCGTGATGTAGTTGCCATTGCCACTAAAATCACAAGCCAGTGTCCATTGGCCATCCGTATCACGCGTTACTTTGATGCTTGTGCTGAATGCATTGGCTACCGAAGTGGTGCCTGAGGCAATTAACGTAGTGGAAGTTCCATTGTCTCTATAGAAGCGAATAACATCGGCTGAACTGGACTCACCCATTTTGAGATAATAACCCATCACACCTGCCGAGTTGTTTCCGGTAAATGCTTGCGGATGTCCATTTGCAGTCAGGTAGATTCTCGTGTTGTTGGCATCGCTGCCTGAAAATGCTTGATTGACCCAGATGCGCCACTCTTTGCCTGCCAGCGTGGTCATGTTGTTGGCAACAGCGAGGTAGGATTGTGTGGCCAACGGTGCAGTATCATTGAGCTGCAAACGCCCGTTGTTGACGATAAAATTCTCAGTAGTTCCGCTCCACTCCGGATTGGAAGTATAATCACCATCGCTGAAATCATCCACCAATTGTGCAAATGCCGCATGCGATAGGAGTGAAGATATAAGCAGCACCAAACCAGCGCTGCATCGGTGAATCAATTTCATCACTTTCATTGCCCAAACATAACCATTGTAAGGATTATTTATTCAGTGCATCCTGGCTTCGGATAGAGGCACAACCTGTAGCTTTGCGCTCGATAATTAAAGAGAACTCTATCCGTATGAAAGTAGCCGTTGTAGGCGCCACAGGACTCGTGGGCTCCAAGATGCTCGAGGTATTGGCCGAGCGCAATTTTCCCGTTACAGAACTCATCCCCGTGGCCTCAGAGAAATCCATAGGCAAAGAAATCAGCTGGAAAGGAAAAGCGTGGAAAGTGGTATCCATGCAAACGGCTATTGACATGCGTCCGCAGGTGGCGCTCTTCAGTGCGGGCGGAAGTACCAGCCTGGAGTGGGCTCCAAAATTTGCCGCTTCAGGCATTACGGTCATCGATAATTCTTCGGCCTGGAGAATGAACCCTGCCAACAAGTTGATTGTTCCCGAAATCAATGGCCACCTCCTCACGGCTGAAGATAAAATCATTGCCAACCCCAATTGTTCTACCATCCAAATGGTGATGGTACTAAAGCCATTGCACGATAAATACAAGGTGAAGCGCGTAGTGGTAAGCACTTACCAAAGCGTTACCGGCACCGGCAAAGCTGCCGTGGATCAACTCATGAATGAACGCGCTGGCCAACCGGGCGAGATGGCTTATCGCTATAAGATTGACCTGAACCTCATTCCGCAAATTGATGCTTTCACCGATAACGGTTACACCAAAGAAGAAATGAAGATGGTGGATGAAACCAAGAAGATTTTGGGCAATGACTCCATCCTCGTATCCCCTACCTGTGTGCGCGTGCCGGTGATGGGCGGCCACAGCGAGTCTTGCAACATCGAATTTGAAACCAAACCGGATCTCAACGAGGTAAAACAATTGCTTGCATCATTCAGCGGTGTTACCGTCATAGACCAACCGGAACTGTTTGAATACCCCATGCCGCTCCTCCATGCCCACAACAGCGATGAGGTATTTGTGGGCCGTTTGCGCTATGACCCCTCACAACCCAACACAATCAATTGCTGGATTGTAAGCGACAACCTTCGCAAAGGCGCGGCCACCAATGCCGTGCAAATTGCTGAAACGTTGTTGGCCAAGCAATTGCTCAAAGCCTAAGGGGCATTTACCCAATAAATGTTGAAGCATTTTATTGCAAGCAACTACCCCCACCACAGGTGCGTTAATGCCTACAGTGCCGTGATGTTTCTAAAATTTTTGGGAAGTGAAATACGGGGCACGGTTGTATTTTCGTTTCGTTGGTTTTTAAAAGACATTCCTTTGAAATCGTATCTACTCACTATAGCGTTGATCCTTTCCCTTGTAACGGGAGCCCTTGCCACGCACAACCGCGCAGGTGAGATTGTATACGAACATCTGGGCGGATTGCGCTATCGTGTGAAAATCATCACCTATACGAAAGCCTCCTCTACCGGAGCAGACCGCAACTACCTCAAGATTCGATGGGGCGATGAGCCATCTAATATTGACGATACCGAACTCGATAGCCTCTTGCGCAGCAACGGTGGCGGAAACGGTGTGATACTGCCGGGCTACAACGATGTGAAGATGAATGAATACATCGGTGAGCACACCTACAGCGGCCCTGGCACCTACATCCTCCAAACCGAAGACCCCAACCGCAACGATGGCGTATTGAACATTGCCACCGGGCCGCAAGGCGCTTCCGTATCGGTGATGGCCTACTTTGCTTTGCGCACCACTTTGGTCATTCGCCCGGGAAATGTGGGGCCCAATAACTCGGTCTATTTCCAACGTGCCCCCATTCAGAACGCTTGCATCTTCCAACCTTGGATACACAATCCTGTGGCCATCGACCCCGATGGCGATATTCTCAGATATAGCCTTGTACCGTGCATGGGAGCCGGAGGGGTTCCACTGCCTTCATGGATGTCACCGGCCGATTATACCTTGGACCCCAACGACATCTTCACCATTGACCCCATCACCGGTACCATCACATGGCAAACCCCACTGGAAGCAGGCGAATACAACGTGGCCATCAAGGTGGACGAATACCGCAACGGGTATCACATGGGCTCGGTGATTCGCGATATGCAAATCACCGTGAAGAACTGCTTCAATGTGCCGCCTACCATTATGCCCATAGAAGACAAATGCGTGGTGGCCAACGGCTCGCTGAGCTTCAATGTAACAGCTACCGATGCCGGACAATATGCCGGCATAGCCGAACTCATTGCCCAAGGCGCTCCCATGGTGGCCGTGGCCAATGTGGCTACCCTAGGTCCTCAAACCGTTGTGGGCACCTCCATGACCCGCGAGTTCAGCTGGCAACCCAAATGCCCTGAAGTAAGATTGGAACCCTACCAAGTGTCATTCATCGCTACCGACATTGGCTATGGCCCTAACCTCATAGACCCCCTCTCCACTTTCCAAACGGTGCGCATCAAAGTCGTGGCACCAAGGGTGGAGAATCCCGTAGCACAAGCCCAAGGCAATCAAATCCACCTGAGCTGGGACCATACCGTGTGTCACAACGTGTTTGATTCCTTTGAAGCTCCTCTCGTAAAGTACCGCATCTATCGCAGAAATAACCTCTACGGTTTTGTCCCCGACCATTGCGAACTGGGCGTACCGGAATACACCGGATATGAATACATCGGCCAAACACAAGGCCTTTACAACACGCAGTTTGTGGATACCAACGTCACCTATGGCGGTGTGTATTGCTACATGGTTGTGACCGTTTGGCCCGATGGTTCGGAGAGCTATGCAAGTGAAGAATTCTGCGACACCGTGCGCAAAGAAGTGCCCGTGATGACACGCGTAAGCATTAATGCCACCGATATGGCCCTAGGCAGCGATACCGTGCAATGGTCTAAACCAACGGAACTGGACACCACCATTTTCCCCGGGCCATACACCTACAAATTGTACTATTCACCGGGCAATGGCGTACCCAATACGCTGGTGTATGAAACCGACCCGTTCAACGACCTGGCCGAGGGCGATACGCTCTTTGTACATGAGTCATTGAACACACAAGAGATGGCACACACCTATCGGGTGCAACTTTATTCCCACGCGCTGCAAAGCGCAGTAGGCACCTCCAACAGCGCCTCTTCCGTATTCCTCCAACTGGAGCCGCAGGACAATGCCATGATCTTGCACATGAATGCCCAAGTGCCTTGGACCAATTATGAATACCGCATTTATCGAAAAAATCCGGGTGAGACGGATTTCGTGTACGTGGGCTCCACTACAACTCCTACCTACACCGATATCGAATTGGCCAATAACATCACCTATTGCTACAAAGTGGAAGCATTGGGCCGCTATGACGGCAATGATGTGCCGCCAGTGTTGATCAACTGGAGCCAAGAAGCATGTGCAATGCCCTATGACCTCACACCTCCTTGTGCCCCTGAGTTGGTGCTCAGCGATGATTGTGAGGGCATGTTCCTAGAGTTTGCCTGGACCAACCCCATGATGGACTGCGGTGATGATGACGTGACAGGATATAAGATTTACTACAGCCCTACCGAAGGCGGTGAAATGCAACTCTTGGCCACCATAGATGACCCTTATCAATTGACCTTTGCCCTGCAGCAAGGCGACTTGGAACCATTCAGCATAGCCGGTTGCTATGCGGTGACGGCTTTGGACTCGCTCAATCTTTGGCCCGATGGCACACTGCACCAAAATGAAAGCGCGCTCTCCAATATCATCTGTGTAGATAACTGCCCGGTGTATGAATTGCCCAACATCTTCACACCTAATGGCGATGGCGTCAATGACTTGCTGAAACCCATTCAATGGCGCTATGTGAAAGAGGTCAACTTCCAAGTCTTCAACCGCTGGGGCAGCCTGGTGTTTGAAACCAATGACCCTGAGCTGAACTGGAACGGTGTGCAAGCCGACAGCGGTGAAATTTGCTCCGATGGGATTTACTACTATGTCATCGACATTCACTTCATCCACCTCTCCGGCATCGAGACGGAAAAGCGCAGCGGTTATGTGCGCATAGCCGATGGCAAAAAGCCACAGGGCAATTGATACCTTTGCGCCCATAATTTCAAACCGCAGATGTTCTCAGGAATCGTAGAAGCCAAAGGCATAGTGCAAGACTTGGTTGCCGAACAATCCAATCTTCACTTGATCATTTCCTGCCCTTTCACTCAGGAACTGAAGATTGACCAAAGCGTGGCGCACAACGGTGTTTGCCTCACAGTGGTGAAGGTGAATGGCACTACTTACACGGTTACCGCTATTGAAGAAACCCTGCGCAAAACCAACCTGGGTTCATTGAAAAAAGGTGACATTGTCAACCTGGAACGCTGCATCCGCCTCGGTGACCGCATTGACGGACACATGGTGCAAGGTCATGTGGACACCACCGCTACGTGCACCGGCATCGAAGACCAAAACGGCTCCTGGAAATTCTCCTTCCAATACGAACCCGGCATCGAGCACATCACCGTACCCAAAGGAAGCATCTGCATCAACGGGGTGAGCCTCACGGTGGTGGACAGCACACGCAATGCATTCTCCGTTTGCATCATCCCTTACACGTTTGAGCATACCAATTTCTCCACCCTCAAGGTTGGTGACAAAGTCAACTTGGAGTTTGACATCATTGGTAAGTATGTAGCGAGGTATATGGAATTGGGCAAACCCTGACAAATCTTCCTGTTTCTTACTAGCAATAAGCGATAAAACCACTTCCCACAGCGCGCCTGTTGGGGCGTAGTCCCTATTATCCCTATCAGGAAAGTAAAGCCCTGAAATACTATATCCCACTCGCTCTTTTTCAAACCTAATCCCACCTTACTCTCGATGAAGCTTTAGACGCGATAAATTCCCTTTCTTTTTCACCTATTGATTAGTAAAAACTAACTTTTCACTAAAAAGGGCTGCGGATGAGAATGCTTACATTCGCCAACCATTATTTACTCAAGACAAACTAGAAAATGATTTTTGCTGCGCAGCTTTTGCTAAGCCTATCGTTACTCATCATCCTCCACGAGGCCGGTCACTTCATTCCCGCCAAACTTTTTAAGATTCGTGTAGAGAAGTTTTACTTGTTCTTCGACCCTTGGTTCTCCTTGGTGAAGAAGAAATTCCGCGGAACAGAATACGGCATTGGCTGGCTCCCACTAGGTGGTTATGTAAAAATCTCCGGTATGGTGGATGAGAGCATGGACAAGGAACAACTGGCCAAACCGGCCGAGCCTTGGGAGTTCCGCTCCAAACCGGCCTGGCAGCGCCTCATCGTGATGATTGGCGGTGTTACGGTAAACGTGATTGTGGGTATCGTTATCTACAGCATGATTCTTTGGACCCATGGCGATAAACAACTTCCGGTGGCCAATGTGACCTACGGTGTGCACTGCGCTCCTATCATGTACCAATACGGATTCCAAGAAGGCGATAAAATCCTTGCATTGGACGGTATAGTACCGGAAGACTTCTTTGACATCAACAAACGCATGTTCCTCGATGACCCAAAAACGGTTCAGGTTGAACGCAACGGTCAATTGATGGACATCACCTTGCCTGACAATTTTGGTCAATTGCTGATCGACTCCGGAATAAAATCAGGATGCTTTGCTCCTCGTCAACCTTTCATCTTAGCGCAAGTAGTGGAAGACAAACCGGCTGCTAAGGCAGGGCTGCAAGTAGGTGACCACCTCATTGCCGTCAACGGCAAAGGAACAGGCTTCTTCAACGATGTAGCCAAAGAAATCAAGGCCAGTGCAAACCAAACGGTGGAGCTGACCGTGATGCGCAACGGAGAAGAATTGAAAATCCCGGTAACGGTTACCGAAGATGGAACCATCGGTGTGGCCAATGGCTCCTTCACCGATGCGTTTGAACTGACAACCAAGGAATACACCTTATTGCAAGCCATTCCGGGCGGATTCAAAGAAGCCTGGGAAACGGTGACCGACTACGGCAGCCAATTGCGCTTCCTGTTCTCCAAAGCCGGTGCTACGCAAGTGGGCGGCTTCGTCACCTTTGCCAAGCTTTTCCCTGCCGAGTGGGATTGGCTCGCTTTCTGGGAGCGCACCGCTTTGATTTCGCTCATCCTTGCTTTCATGAACATCCTGCCTATTCCTGCATTGGACGGTGGCCACATCATGTTCCTGCTTTGGGAGATGATCACCGGCAAAGCCGTAAGCCAAAAGGTTTTGGAAAGTACCCAGGTTGTGGGCATGGTCTTGTTGCTCGGGCTGATGCTCTATGGCAACGGCATGGACATCTTCCGACTCATTGCCGGCAAATAATCCACTCATCATATTTTGATATACTCCACAAGCCCGATAATTCGGGCTTGTGGCTTTTTACACCCTCTCGTCACCATGCAGTGGGGTGAAACTTTATTTGTCTATATTGAAAAGAGATTTTATTTTTATGCAAGTTATTCGAAAATAATTTTTTAGGTCGGTACAACAATTGGAAACCATTTTGGGTTAACTTATAGGATAGCACTGTAATCACCCCTTTAATTGCTGAAACAAAATGAACAACTACTTCTTTCAGACAATCGAAAACTGGTTCAATAAGCGCTTCGGGTGGTTTTTTACCAATGGTTACAAAACCACGCGCTATGAAAAGAAATAAGCCCTGTTGAACTCACAAGACAAATTCTGATTTCGCCAAGCCACCTGTAGCGGAATCAGAATTTTTTGTTTGCGCTATCTCCTACCTTCGCAACATGTATCCCGTAAAAATTCCTGCCATCATTCAGCCTTTTGCCAAGGATTTGCTTTGGAAAGTGGATACGCATGAACCCGTTCTCTACCTCACCTTTGACGATGGCCCTACTCCAGGTGTAACGGAAGATGTGCTCCAGGTCCTGCACCAATACCAAGCAAAGGCCACCTTCTTTTGTTTAGGTAAAAACGTAGAAGCCCATCCTGAACTTTTTGCGCAGATAAAAGCAGCAGGACATACCATTGGCAATCACTCTTACAACCATCCCGATGGCTGGAAAACCTCAGCCATTGCTTATGCGAAGAATGCCCTGCGCGCGCAGCAGTTCATCCAATCGGTTTATTATCGCCCGCCATATGGACGCATCTCACGGGCACAATCCTCCTTGCTCAAAAAGCGGTTTAAGATTGTGATGTACCACATCATCAGTGGCGATTTCGACCCATCCATCACCAAGGAAAAATGCCTCGACAATGTGTTGCATTATGCCGAGAAAGGCAGCATCATCGTTTTTCATGACAGCATCAAGGCCTCTGCACACGTGCATTACGCGCTGCGCGGCACACTGGAGCATTTTTCAAAATTGGGCTATCGCTTTGAGGCTTTGCCTTAGCAAGATAATGTTACGGTGCGTGGTGATACGCACCAATTCCACCAATACCGTTGCATCTTCGCAACCAATATGACATTCGTAAAACCCAAGAAAGCCCTCGGACAACATTTCCTAAAGAATGATGCCATCTGCCAACGCATAGCGGACAGCCTCACGCTGCACGGTGAATACAAACACGTGTTGGAAGTAGGGCCGGGTATGGGAGCCCTCACCAAGTTCTTGCTTGCGCGCAACGAGTTTGAAACCTCCGTGGTAGAGATTGATACCGAGAGTGTCGCTTATCTCAATGCCTATTATCCGGAGTTGCGCGGTCGCATCTATGAGAAAGACTTTTTGCGATTGAAACTGGATGAATTCATCCCTGAGCCGTTTGCCGTGGTGGGCAATTTCCCCTACAATATCTCCTCGCAAATTGTATTTACCATTCTCGATTACAAAGACCACGTTCCGGAGATGGTGGGCATGTTTCAGAAAGAAGTGGCCGTGCGGTTTGCAAGTGGCCCGGGCAATAAAGACTACGGCATCATTTCCGTGTTGGCACAAGCCTATTACGATTTTGAATACCTGTTCTCTGTAGATGAAAATGAATTCATCCCTCCTCCAAAAGTGAAGAGCGGTGTGATAAGAATGAAGCGCAAATTCGGGGAGCAACTGGGATGCGATGAAAAGCTGTTTATGAACCTGGTTAAAACTGCTTTCAATCAACGCAGAAAAACCTTGCGCAATTCACTCAAGAGCATGACCCACGATGGCGTGGATACTGCTTCCAAGATTTTTGATAAACGTCCGGAGCAGCTCGGTGTACAGGAGTTTGTGGAGTTGACGAGGATGTTTGAGAGAAAGAGCTAGAACCACTTCCTACTTGAGAAATAATCCAAAATCCTCCATTTCAATAAAAACAAAAAAGCCACCCAATTGCTTGAGTGGCTTTTTTTGATATCATGATTTCTTGACAGATTACTCTGCGAGAATAATCACCTTGTTTTTGTTCACCTCTGCGGTTCCCCCATTGATGGCGAACTTGTGTTCTTTACCGGCAGTGTCTTTCACTTTCACTTCACCTTTTTTCAAAGAAGCGATGAGAGGAGCGTGGTTATTCAAGATACCCATGCTGCCATCGGTTCCCGGAAGGGAAACGTAAGATGCTTCTGCTGAGTAAAGCGATGTTTCAGGGGTGATGATTTCTACTTTCATAATTAAGCGTTACGCTACGGATTAACGATTTGCTGCTTCAGCAAGCATTTTCTTACCTGCCTCGATAGCTTCATCAATGGTTCCTCTCAAGTTGAATGCCGCTTCCGGATACTCATCGCAGTGACCATCTAGGATCATGTTAAATCCTCTGATAGTCTCCTCAATCGGAACAAGCGCACCCGGGATACCGGTGAACTGCTCTGCCACGAAGAATGGTTGAGACAAGAAACGTTGCACTTTACGAGCGCGGTAAACCACGTTTTTATCTTCTTCAGAAAGTTCGTCCATACCAAGGATGGCGATGATGTCCTGAAGTTCTTTATAGCGTTGAAGGATGGACTTCACGCGTTGTGCACAACGGTAGTGCTCTTCACCCACGATTTGTGGAGTAAGAATACGTGAAGTAGAATCCAATGGATCCACCGCAGGATAGATACCCAACTCGGCAATCTTACGGCTCAAAACGGTAGTAGCATCCAAGTGAGCGAAGGTTGTAGCCGGAGCAGGGTCAGTCAAGTCATCCGCAGGTACATATACCGCTTGTACAGAGGTAATAGAACCACGTTTTGTAGAAGTAATACGCTCTTGCATCGCACCCATCTCAGAAGCAAGTGTAGGTTGGTAACCCACCGCTGACGGCATACGACCCAAAAGAGCTGATACCTCAGAACCTGCTTGGGTGAAACGGAAGATGTTATCGATGAAGAAAAGGATGTCACGACCACCGGATTGCTCATCGCCATCGCGGAAGTACTCAGCCACAGTAAGACCTGAAAGCGCCACACGTGCACGTGCTCCAGGTGGCTCGTTCATCTGACCGAATACGAAGGTCGCTTGAGACTTCTCAAGTTCTTTAGTATCTACTTTGGTAACATCCCAGTCACCTTTTTCCATTCCGTGTTTGAATTCCTCACCGTATTTGATGATACCGGCTTCAATCATCTCGCGGAGCAAGTCGTTACCCTCACGGGTTCTCTCACCCACACCGGCAAATACAGAAAGACCATCGTACGCTTTTGCGATGTTGTTGATGAGCTCCTGAATCAATACGGTTTTTCCTACACCGGCACCACCGAACAATCCGATTTTACCACCTTTAGCATAAGGCTCAATCAAGTCGATAACTTTGATACCGGTATAAAGCACCTCAGTAGAAGTAGATAAATCTTCGAACTTAGGTGGCTGACGGTGAATACCATAACCGCCTTCTTTATCTACCGCACCGATACCATCGATGGCATCACCTGTAACGTTGAAGAGACGGCCTTTGATTTTATCACCCACAGGCATTGTAATGGTTTTTCCTGTTGCAATAACCTCAGCACCACGCTGAAGACCTTCTGTTGCATCCATCGCGATGGTGCGAACAGTATCTTCCCCAATGTGCTGTTGGCACTCAAGTACCAAGTCACCACCAGGGCGTTTTACCACAAGGGCGTCAAGAATATTGGGGAGTTTTTGGCCTGCGGGGAATGATACGTCCACTACAGGTCCGATGATTTGTACTACTTTACCGATGTTTTGAGACATGCTCTGTAAATTATTTTTTCGGGCGCGAAAGTAATACCTAAGGTCGGGTTGGGAAAAAACTTTTTACAGTTCCCCGAATGATTCTCCAAAAATGACCGCCACAGCATCCTTTTCCCTAAAAAGATAATTCCTTGTCGGCCATCATTGGCCGACCACCATCCGGCTCATTCCTCAAAATCATCGGTTTCCATCCTGCTGTGAAAATGGCTGAAAAATTTCGGACTCACGTCTTTGCATCTTTTGGCAACGACAAGGGAACTGTTCCGGTGCGCACACAGGTGCCTGAGCTCCCCACCGGGTTCATGAGCAAGATGGTAACGTATTGCGAGACGTTGGCGGAAACCGTGCGCACCACTACCATCAAATTGATTAGGACTGTATCGCTTGCACCAAAAACAGTGCTTCTATATTTACACACAATTGAAACCACACTTGAATCGATTATGAAAAGAATCTACTCCAGAAGCATCATGGCAATCTGCACGATAGCACTCGTAGCTTGCACCAGCCGTGCAGACCGTGCCGCGAAGTACAACGACAGCATCATCACCCGTCAACGCGCTGTGATTGAAGCCTTTGAAAGAATGGACTCCGTATTTCGCGATACCAATGCCACCAAGGAAAGTGTGGATTATCATTATGCCGATTTGCAACGTCAGGTCAAGCTTTCATTGCTTGCCTTGGACAGCATCGGTCCGTTTCAGCAAGACCCCTCGCTGCAACTTGCCGCGAAAGATTTGTTCCGCACCTATGAACACATAGTAGATAAAGATTATCGCACACTGAAAGGAATCAAGCTCCTGACAGCCGATCAAATTACTCAAGAGATTGCCGACTCAAGCCTTTCGATTCAATCACGCGTTCACCTTGTATCCACCCAAGCACAGGAGAAATTCTTGATGACGCAAATGGATTTTGGTAAGAAGAATAACTTGGTATTCGAATAAATATGTCTCAGATGAAAAAAGGGAAGTCGATTGACTTCCCTTTTTTGTTTGTTCCGGATTCAATTTATTTCATGGCTACAGCTTTACCGGCCGCTACCACTTCCACCCACTGACCTTCGGTGCGGGCATTGATGGTATGGTCATACATCGCTTCAATGGATGTAGCAGGCAGATAGAACTTACCCAGGTAAGATGCGTTGAGTTTGATTCGGAATGTTTTGGATGCATTGCGTTGCAAATCGAAATACGAATACACGCGGTCATCGCGCACATCTTGGTAATCCGGCTGTGAGGCATTCATCACAGCGGCTGATGCATCCATGCGTTGGTTGATGATTTCCCAACCGCTTGGGAAAATCTGTGTAAGCGCAAGGTCTTCATAGCCACCTCTCACACCGGGATGACGCACTGTTACTTCAGCCAAGAAATCCATTCCCTGTTCGATGCGCGATACATTGATTGGATTGCCCATCATATCGGTATAGCGCACGGTGATTGCTAGGTTGTTACTTGCAGCTTGTTCGCTGCCGGCACTTGGCTGACCGGTATTGATTACCCGCACAAACAACACTTGATTGCCGTTGTTCTTCACTTCTACTTTGTTGCCTTTGAGCTGTGAAAGCTCCAGCGTTTCTTTCAAGATGGGTTTGCTCACACTCCTTGAGTAATTCTTGCCATTGAGCGCATAGCTGAACGAAATGTTTGCTCCCTTCTCTCCCATCGCAAACTGTGAGATAGCAAGCAATCCATACGCAGTGGTTTGCGTGCTGTACCAAGTATCGGAGCTCAAACGTTGTGCGAGCGATTTCACCAGTGTTGCAGCTTTCTCACGTTCTTTAATCAACGTAAGTGTTTCAATGATCATCGCTTCATCACGTGTTTCACTTCCGTAGGAATAGCCGGTTGAGTTATAAGGAGCAATGGTGGTGCTCAAATTGCTGATGATGGACTTGGCTGTTTCTTCTTGCCCCGCCAACGCATAGGCCGCAGCCAATCGCCATTTGGCAGCAACTGACAATTCTCTGCGCTCTTTCAATCTGTTCATGGCGCCCATCTCAGCCTTGCCTGCTAGTGCAAGTGTGTACAAGCGATAAGCTTGAATCAAATCGTATTCACCGGAGCGATAGCGATCCGCGCGTTGGTCTTGCGGAATCCAACGTTGAGCTGCATGCTTCTGATAGCTGAGCCATGCTTGTTCCCATCCCGATGGCAAGGTGTATCCCTTCTTCTTTGCTTCCAACATGAAATGACCTGCATAGGAAGTGGCCCAATCATCTTCGTAATGACTGCCCGGCCAGTATGTCATACCACCACTGCGCACCTGGAAGCTCGCAAGGCGATTAATTCCTGCTTTGATGTTGGCATCGGTCTTCGCCTTTTCGGCATCGCTGAGCTCCATCACATCGGATAAATAAAGCTGCGGGAATACCGCTGATGTGGTTTGTTCCAAACATCCGTGCGGATAAGCCATGAGGTATTGCAAACGCTTGCCAAAATCAATCGGTGGCATGGATGTGATTTCAAGGCTTGCGGTATTTGTTCCGGACATTCCCACCAAATCAAACGTTATATTCCATGATTTACCCCCATCCACTACAGCATCCAAAACTTGTGTTACATAAGGATTGGGATTGCGCACTTCTATTTGTGTTTCATACTTCGCAGTGTGACCGCCACCGCTCAATGTCACTTTGATTTTACCAACTCCCGCTCTGTCCGCCACGCGCACCGGGAAGTTCACCACATCATCACCGGGCTCTGTGAACTTGACAGTTTTGTAAGTACCCTCCAAGAATTGGAAGTAGTTGTTGCCTTCCACTTTCACGGTTACTTCCTGAATGTTTTTATCCATCGCAAACACAGTAACCGGAAGTTGAATCTCCTCAGCCGGACCAACAACACGCGGTAACGATGCCAATACCATGAGTGGTTTCTTCACGGCAAGGGTTTTCTCGGCACTGCCATAAGCCATGTCTTTACCCGCCACTACCATCACACGGACTGAACCGACATAGTTCGGCATCTTGAATTGATGTGTTGCCGTTTTTCCTTTTTCAACCGTGAAAGGGCCAACATACATCACCACCGGATTGAAACGATTGGCCGTGTTCTTTCCCTTCTGATTCACTTCATCTGAACCACCAAGACTCAAGAGCTTTTCAAGCTTTGAACCAAATGCTCCAATCACCTGATCATATAAATCGAATGTATTTACACCGAGTGCTTCCCGTGCATAGAAGTGGTTCCAAGGATCAGGTGTTTTGAAACGCGTGAGGTCCAGCAAACCTTCATCCACGATGGCCAGCGTATAGGTCATGGCTTTGCCGTCTTTCTCACTCACTTTTACTTCAAATGATTTCTCCGGCTCCAGTTCATTCGCCATAGAAATCACCGGAATCAAATGCGAGTTCGGATTCTCTACGAACAGCGGCATCACACCATATAAGCGTATTGGCAAATCATTCGCAGTTTGGTTGTGCGGTTGTATGAGCGTGATGTGAACATATGCGTTTGGTGTCATGCGCTCATTGGTTTTGAAACTGTAATTGGTTTCGCCCTTGCGGGTCTCCACCCAATTGGCTTCTATCACACCCGCACTGTTCTCAATGGATATCAATGCACGACCATCTTCATTGCTTGGGAAAGTCACAGTGCACTCCTCACCCAAGATGTATTTTGCTTTGTTCAAAGAGAATGAAAGCATGGTGGCGCCTTCCGGATTCTGGCGGCCTTCACGGCTCACAGATGCCGGCCAATCGATGTAAACCGTTTCTCCGGTGGCATGGCCTCCGTTCACATCTTCAATGCGTATGAGGTAATTGCCCCAATCAGGATAGTTCACTTGGAATTGGAATTGGCCTTTACCGTTGTTATCGGTGTTCATCACTCCTTCTGCCATCGGCACTGTGCTTTCCGAACCAACATAGTTCGATAGGGAGTTGCTGTTGCGCTCCCACCACCAGCGCCATTCAATCTTATATACTTTCCATTGCAAGTTTTGTACGGCCTTTGGTTTGCCGTTGGCATCCACGGTGGCCACTTGCACTGTTTGTTTTTTATCGGTTTCCAAAGCATACGCATACTCGCCTTGTGGCTGGGGAGGCTTGATTCCCACAAATGTTTCATAAGGGGCATAAGGTGCAGTGAAGCGGTCCACGGAGAAGTCTCCTCCTTCTTCAAACACTTTCACACTGAAGCTCGCTTGGAGCATGCCCGGTGCCATCGCATTCAACTCAGGAGACATTGAGAAACGTGCATTGCCATCATTGTCCACCGTGCCATCAAACACCACGTGTTCCTCCGGACTGAACGAGCGAAGCGGATCTCGGAAAGTATATTCCTTGAACTTATCAAAACCGGTGGATGTATTGGCGAACGTTGCGCTGATGTTCGCTTTGAGATTGCGCGCAGTTGCTCCATGCAACCACTTCGCGTTCAGCTTGCCTTTTATGTCACCACTCAAAGCCTTGCCTTCATCACCCAAGTCGAGCTGCAACTTGAGGCGATTGGGTTTGACGGTTTCCACTTTCAACATCTTGCTGAACACCGCACCCCCAACACGCACTGTCGCTTGGTAATTGCCCGTTGGGGCATCCTGCGCAGTTGAACAAGTGAAGTTGTAGAAACCATTTTCTCCTTTGCTTCGCACGAGTTTCTGCACTACTTGTCCACGTGGATTGATCAATTCAAATGTTACAGGATGTACTTCCGGCAAGGTTTTCTTTTCATCTTCCAGAATGAATGATAAGAACAATGTATCACCGGGACGCCACACACCCCGCTCGCCATAAAGCATTCCCTTCAACCCTTTTTGCGATTGTTGTCCGGTGATGTCAAACGTTGCAAGGTTCAATGCCTGATTGTTGGCGACTTTGAGATAGCCGCGTTGCTTGCCGTGTTTGGCTACAACTAGGAATGGCACACCATCTACTTTATCGATTTGTCCAAAACCATTTGCATCGGTTTTCACTTTGGCAATCACTTGTTGCTGATAGTTGAGCACTTCCAGCTCCACACCGCTCAATGGTTTTGTTGTACGCAAATCCGTTGCAGCAAACAACATGGAGTTGTCAGTGCCTTGCTTGGCAATAAGGCCTATATCGGAAGCAAGAATGTTCTTGCCTACAGGTGCACGCGAGGTGTAGTAGGTCTGATGACATGGATTATCGATTTGACGGTAATCGTAGTCTTCGTAATAATAGTCGTAGTAATAATCATCGTAGTAGTAATTGAAAGGCACATCATCACTTGCATCGGTGTTGTTATCGAACATGAAATCCTGCAAGTTGTCATCGTCATCATGCCCCTCACAGTGATAGAGGCTGTACTCCTTGCGGAAGCTCAGCTGCACACGATACACAGCACCGGGTTCAGTTTTGATGATGTCATCAAGGTTGAGATAGAAAGTGTTCAAAACTGCTAAATCCGTTTTTCCGTCTTCATTGAGGTTCACTTTGGTTTGCTTTATCACACGACCTACTCTGCGCATTTCACTGCTACCTCCCAGATCATTCATCTGCAAGAATTGCGGAACATTGCTTTCATATATGCGCATCACTTTTACATCCACCGCAGAGAGGTTCACGGCTTGGAATGGTAGTACCAATCCATCCGTACTCGGAAGAATGACGCGTTGCAGGTCATCCATCTTCACTTGCGGTCTCAACTCCTCAAACTGCAGGTCGACTGTTTCCTCATTGGTAGAACTATAACCCAATATGTTTTTTACACCCGGATGAATGCGCAATACATGATGACCACTCAAACGATATGAAGGATAGATGCGCACTTCATTGCTTTCTATCACAAAGCGCTCATTGTAAGTTGATGGAATATCAATGAGCCCTTTCAACGATTGATTGGGTTGCAACGGATCGGAAAACAACAGTTGAACATATTGCTCAGGTTGCTGCACGATTTGATAGTACATCACTTTGAAATTGCTCAGGGATGGAATCTCCTGTTCAAACTGCCCTTTAACTTCGGAATTCAGTGATTCCAAATCCCAACGAAGGATGAGTTTCTCATCTTTATCGGTGCGTGCAATGCTGTCAATCGTAAAGTAGTGTACATGCGGATCGCTGTCGGTTGACCAACTCACCGCTAACGGTCTGCCGCTTTCGGTTGCCGTGAGAATGCGTTGCACGGCTTTCACATCATCTACATCCAACAAGGTGACTTTTCCCGTGAGCTGCATCCAGCGCAGGCTATCGTTGTTATACGGGCGGATGGTCTCCACTGCTACCTGGGCATGTTGACGCAACACCGCAAATGCAAAGCGGAAGTTGTTCATCTCTGCTGGCACCTTCGTGAGCTTGTTCAGATGCAACGTTGCTTCATAGACTTCGCCACGTGGTAACCATTGCTTTGGCCGAAACTCAAGCGTTTGATTGTCTATCCAATACAAGTCGCCATCGATGTTTGGCCGGAAGGAAAGCAGTTTCTCCTTTACCGGCTCCTTTGTATTGACATCACCGGCAAAAGCATCGGTAAGGCGAATGCGGATATTGCTCGCCACCGAAATGGTACCACTTGTGTAAGCGGAGATATAAGACGCGAATTCAGGATTGAACGGAATCTTGGTTTTCTTTTTTTGACAAGAAGCCAAGACAGCAACAGCAATAATGAATAGCAAAGACCATGTGGCAATGCGTTTAAGAAAGGGATTGTTGACCATGCCGCAGAAGGGATTGGGGGTGAATGTAATGTTTGCGCTAATTAACGTAAGTCCAGAGTGGATTATATGTTTGATGAAAAATTATTCTACCGCTCATTCAGCGCTATAGCCTCTAGTGGAAATCGTTGGTATAAGCATCCAAGTGTTGCACATTTGCGGCCGGCAAAATGCCGAAATGTTTTTCGGCCGGGCTTTTACTCAAACAAAGGCTGCCTGCGGGCAATGAATTATGAAAGTTGTAGTACTGTATCAAGAATTAGCGGGTTATATCCTCTCATGTTTCGAACAAGCAGTGAAGGAGCACGGAGTGGAATTTCATGTGGTTTCCTTGCCTATCAACAAGGAAGCGCCATTTCAATTCGATAACACTACCCCGGGAATTTTTCATTACAGCCGCAAGCAAATGGACTTTGATGCTCTCTGTGCATTGGTAGATAAAGTACAGCCCTCGTTGATTCATTGTGCCGGTTGGGTGGACAAGGATTACCTCAAAGTGGTGAAGCGCTACCACGGCAAAATGAAAACCACTTTGGGCTTTGACAACCAATGGCACGGCACGATGAAGCAGCGCCTCGCTACCATCTATGGTCATCTGTTCCTAAAACCGCATTTCGATTATGCGTTTGTTCCGGGTCAGAAGCAAGCCGCGTTTGCGCAAAAGCTCGGATTCAAAAAGCAGCAGATTCTCACCGGTATCTACTCTGCAGACATTGCAACCTTTAATGCGTTTTACAACCCGACCAAACAACGCAACAAGACATTCCTCTATGTGGGACGCTATGTGCAACAGAAGAACATCGAGCTGTTGTGGCAAGCGTTTATTGAGATTCTGCCTGAGATAGGAA
>DATCJY010000059.1:0-132601 GCA_036562565.1 Flavobacteriales bacterium
ACACCTTGCACTCGCCCTCTGATGGTAATACAAAATCTCATTTTGATTGACAAATAGTCCTATTATATTTGCGCCCTCAAATTTACTTGTGATGACAAGAAATTTAGTTGAAATAACGGGGGTATAGCTCAGCTGGCTAGAACGTCCCGCTTACTAGCGGGAAGGTCAGCGGTTCGAATGCTCTGTTTGAAATTATGGGGGTATAGCTCAGCTGGCTAGAGCGCTTGCATGGCATGCAAGAGGTCATCGGTTCGAATCCGATTATCTCCACTAAAAAATAAGGCCATCACTTCGATGGCCTTTTTATTACCGCAGTGATTATTTGATAGTTTTCGCTAAATGCTCCTAGATTAAACCATCCCCAACCGGCTCTCTGCAGTCTCACGGGGTAGCACTCACCCACTCCTCACCATCTTCAAAAATTTCCTTTTTCCAAATGGGAACCGTTTGTTTGAGTCTGTTCATCAGGTATTCACAGGCTTCAAAAGCTTCCTTGCGATGTGGTGCACTCACTCCGGCAATGACAGGTACTTCGCCCACCAAACGCTTACCCAGAGCATGATGGAGCACCACAGCATGCAACGGCCACTTAGCTTGCATTTCAGCTGCAATCTTTTCCAGCTCCTTTATGGCCATCGGTTCGTATGCTTCAAAATCAAGTGCAATTACGCGTTTGCCTTTAGAAAGCTCTCTCACTGTGCCGATAAAAATGACTTGCGCACCGGTAGAATCATGTGCTAATTCCTTTTGCACAGCACCTACTTCCAAATCGTCTTGCAACAATAAAAACTGCGTTCTCATTGCTTTTCCCACACAATTATTTTTCTGTCATCACCTACACTGATGAGTGCATCTCCTTTCCAAATAAGTTTATTGACAGAATGCGAATGACCGCCTGTTTTTATATCGAGGCGCTGCAAGACATCCATCGTAACGCTGTTCCATACCTTGATGGTCTTGTCCCGACTACCTGTTGCCAAATGAGTATTCGATTCGTTGAATACAATCGAATAAATGGCATAGTTATGAGCAGGTAGCTCCATAAGTAAATCATAATCGGCTGTCATGTTCCACACTTTGAGCAATGCATCGCGTCCACCACTCAACAGAACAGGCTTTGTGGGATGCCACGCCACCGAAGTGGCTCCCAGATGATGTGCAGCTATAACGCGTTGTATATGCATTGAATCGTGATTGAGCAAATACACGTTGCCATCGGCACTGGCAATGGCATATAAACCATATTGCTCTGAAAAGGCTATCTGGCGTAGCTTTCCGTTGCTAAGCTGTATTTTGTGCAACAATCGAAAATCAGGAATCGACCATACACTTAGTACACCGTCACCACCGAGAGCCATGAGTTGTTCGCCTGCTGCATCAAAATAGAAATCGTAGACTCCTTTACTGTGAAGGGAGAAATTGTGCAGTTCCTTTTTATGGACGATGTCGATGACTTCAATAGTTCCATTGGCACCTCCTGCGACCAAAAGTCCTTCCTCCTCGATATGTGTTATAGCAAATACAGGTTGCGTAAGTCTCACGGCCAAGGGCTCTTGTTGTCCGGTATCTACATTCCATTCAGCAATGAATTTATCGCCACTGGCTGAGAAAATGGAATGTGAATGACGGCCTGCACAGACACTGTACACGGCAGCCGTGTGGCTGACAATGGTATGCTTTGGACGAAACAAAACCTCCATCGCTACTTAAGTTTAGCTTCTATTTCTCCACCCAATGGCTCTATCTTGCTATCAAAGTAGGCAATATATTTTCCTTCGGGTGAAACCAATATTTTATTGAAATTCCAGCTAATCTTGTTGTCCTCTACTCCGTTGAGTTCTTTGCTAGTCAACCATGTGTAGATAGGATGTTGGTCTTTTCCCTTCACTGCAATTTTTGAGGAAAGCGGAAATGTCACACCATAATTCTTAGAACAGAACTCAGCAATCTCCTCTTCACTTCCTGGCTCTTGGCCTAAAAACTGATTGCATGGAAAACCGATAATGACCAATTTGTCTTTGTGACGTTGGTACAAAGTTTCAAGACCTTCGTATTGTTTTGTATAGCCGCATTTACTGGCCACATTCACGAATAAGATATACTTGCCTTTGTATTCCGATAGTGAAATCTCCTTTCCGTCAATACTCTTATAGCTTAGTGTATAGATATCCTTAGAAGTTGTTTCAACGAGCTTTGTCATTATTTTTTTCTGACTGGCACTTCTAATGCTCATGAATACAATGATTGCAAGCAGTGCAATTATGGAGATTATTAGTGCCTTCATGTAATTAGTTTTTTTTCTTAATTCGGGTTAAAGGTATGAAGAGCACGCAACAAATGCATCAATCATCCTTGGATTCCTGGCGTGCTTTGCGCTTGGCTTTATAATATGCTTTGTCTGCTATGTAGATGGTTTTGCGCACCTCACAATAGAGAACTTCTTTGTCCTCATCAGTAATAGGAACAGTTAAATCGAAATCCGTTTGTCCATCCTCTTTCACTGCTTGTTTGATGCGTTCAATATCCAATTGTGATATTTCAAAATGTGCGTAAACATCATCATAAGCAGGTTTTCTGAATCGGATTTCAGACGACTTATCCCACACGACATAATTCTTTCCCAAGATTTGCAACACTTGCATCATTCCTATCGGATCGGTTGCGGAGAACAGACTTCCACCAAATATGGAGCCCACATAATTGCGGTTGCGCCAACTAATCGGAATCTTGACAACGACTTTGTGCAAGTCCTCACTCACATAGATGATTTTACCGGTAGTGCGTCTGAACATGGGTGACCAGTTAAGTCCCCACTTCAACAAGCGATGGGCCGGAATGTATTTTTCCAGCATTTCATAAGCCTTTTTATAGACAGACATAAAGCAGCGCTTCTTGGTATTTCTGTGATGGTACAAATCAACTATAGAAGCAAGCCGACATAAAATAGTTCGTCATAAAAAGTGAGAACAAAATTCTAGGTTATAAAAAAAGCAGGACTTTCATCCTGCTTTTTCTTTTATCACGATATCCGTGGATTAATACTCTGTCTGGAATTGCTTGGCAAAGCGCTTTCTATCGTTTTCGTTGAGATAAATTTTACGCAAACGAATGCTCTTTGGAGTCACTTCTACGTATTCATCCGCACCGATATATTCCAACGCTTCTTCCAAAGTGAAACGAATTGGTGGTGCCATCACTGATTTGGCATCTGAACCCGAAGCACGCATGTTGGTGAGCTGTTTGGTTTTGGTCACATTCACCACCAAGTCGTTGTCGCGTGTGTGTTCTCCGATCACCTGTCCTTCATACACCTCTTCGTTGGCATCGATGAAAAATTTACCACGGTCTTGCAAGTTGCTCAAGCTGTAAGCAACAGCAGTACCTGTTTCCATACAAATCAAAGAACCGTTCTGACGACCGGGTATTTCACCTTTCATCGGTTGGTATTCTTTGAAGCGGTGCGTCATGATAGCCTCACCTTGTGTGGCTGTAAGCAAGAAGCTACGCAAACCTATGATACCACGTGAAGGAATTTCGAACTCAAGCACCGTGCGATCACCTTTTGGCTCGAGGTTCTTCATCTCGCCTTTACGCTTAGTTACTGCTTCAATCGCAGTACCAGTCATATCGGTCGGCAGGTCAATTGTGAGTTCTTCAATTGGCTCACATTTCACTCCGTCAATTTCTTTTATCAATACGCGCGGCTGACCGATTTGCAATTCGTAACCCTCTCTTCTCATGGTCTCAATCAATACAGACAAGTGAAGTACACCACGTCCATATACATTGAAACGGTCTGCCTTATCGGTTTCTTCCACACGCAACGCAAGGTTCTTTTCCAACTCTTTCATCAAGCGCTCCTTGATGTGACGGCTGGTTACGAACTTACCTTCTTTACCGAAGAATGGAGAATCGTTGATGGTGAAGAGCATGCTCATTGTCGGTTCATCCACAGCAATGGTTGGCAATGCCTCCGGATTGTCGGCATCTGCGAACGTATCCCCGATTTCGAAATCATCCACTCCGTTGATGGCGCAGATATCACCACTTTTCACGCTGTCCACTTTGCGCTTGCCAAGACCCTCAAACACATAAAGTTCTTTGATGCGGCCTTTGACAATTGTACCATCTCTTTTTACAAGAGAAATAGGCATATTGGGTTTCAACTCACCACGGTGAAGCTTACCGATGGCCATACGACCTGTGAAGTTTGAGTAATCGAGTGAAGTCACCAACATTTGCGGAGAGCCTTCACGGTTGATGGGGGCCGGAATGTGCTCCAACACCATGTCCAATAGAGGCTCGATGGAGTCTGTCTTGACTTTCCAATCAGTACTCATCCAACCTTGTTTCGCAGCGCCATATGCAGTAGGAAAATCCAATTGTTCTTCAGTAGCACCAAGGCTGAACATAAGATCAAACACAGCCTCATGTACTTCATCCGGTGTACAGTTTTCTTTGTCCACTTTATTGATAACCACAATCGGTTTCAAGCCCATTTGAATGGCTTTTTGAAGTACGAAACGCGTTTGTGGCATAGGTCCTTCGAAAGCATCCACCAACAGCAATACGCCCTCGGCCATATTCAACACACGCTCCACTTCACCACCAAAGTCACTGTGGCCCGGAGTATCGATGATGTTGATCTTGTGATCTTTGTACATGATGGATACGTTCTTGGCCAAGATGGTAATACCGCGCTCGCGCTCAATATCGTTGTTGTCCAGAATAAGGTCATTGTGAACCTCATTTTCTCGGAAAAGTTTGGCTGTGTGAAGCATTTTGTCCACCAAGGTTGTCTTTCCGTGGTCAACGTGAGCGATAATGGCGATATTCCTGATTTTCTGCATATTGCGAATTTATTTTTTTAAAACGGGGGCAAAAGTACTTCAACACCTACCGAGTTGATACTCCGTTACCTACTAAAAAATTACGTTTTTCCATTATTTTATCCAACACCATTTCCTGCACACATTTTTTTGAGTATCTGGTCTTTTACAATACTATTGCTAGTACTATTCAAATCAAATCCGACATGCAATTGATCGATTCTTTGACTGACGACATATTTGCTGTGCTACCTGCTAACTACATCTTGTTGGCCCCCAATCCACCGGATTTTACAATCATCACCTGCAGCAACTCCTTCTTATCGGTAACCGGCATGGAGAAGTCTGATCTCATAGGTCGTAATTTGTTTGATGTATTTCCTGATAACCCTAATGACAAAGACATAAGTGGCGTAGAACGGCTCTCCCAATCGTTGCTCAAGGTCATTGAAACCAAGACCACCGATGTAATGTCGCTGACCCATTACGATGTGCCGGGTAAAACGGGCGATTTCATGGAGAAATTCTGGAATCCTGTGAATATTCCAGTATTGAGCAAGGAGGGAGAACTGCTCTACATTCTCCACAGTGTGGAAGACACTACCGAAAAACTCAAGAAACTCCACGGTGACCAGCTTTCCAAGGGATTTGCGGAAGAGCAAAAACGCAGGTTCAAAAAACTCATTTTACGTGCTCCCATTGCGGTGGCCATTCTGCAAGGTCCTCGCTTTATCATCGAAGCTGTCAATGAACGCATGTGTGTTCACTGGGGGCGCACCTCAGAGCAACTCCTCAACAAGCCACTCCATCAGGCCATTCCGGAGTCGCGCACGGAGGAGTTTGAAAAGATGTTGCGCAAAATCTTGCTCACCGGTGAAGGTTATACCTCGTTAAAGTCCAAAGTTCTTCTGGAACGACAAGGCAAAAAACAATGGGTTTGGGTTGACTTTGTCTGCGAACCCCTTTTTGACATCTTTGAAAATGTAGAAAGCATTCTGGTGATGGCTTACGAAACAGCGGCCGAACCAGACGAAGAACCATAAAAAAACGCTTCACGATTTGTGAAGCGTTTTTTATTTCTATTCGTCCGAAATTCTTCTTAGGCATCAATTTTCGCATAGCGAGCATTGGCTTCAATGAATGCTCTGCGCGGTGGAACATCATCTCCCATGAGCATGGAGAAGATGTGATCGCACTCCGCTGCATTCTCAATGGAAACCTGACGCAACGTGCGGTTTTGAGGGTTCATGGTAGTTTCCCAAAGCTGCTCAGCATTCATCTCACCAAGACCCTTATAGCGCTGCACGTTCACGTTCGCATCTGAATTACCTTTCATCTCAGCAATCAATGCATCGCGTTGCTCATCGGTCCATGCATACTCAGCTCTGTTACCTCTCTTCACAAGGTACAATGGTGGAGTAGCGATATAGACGTGACCTTTTTCTATCAATTCGCGCATGTGGCGGAAGAAGAAGGTCAAAATCAACGTTTCGATGTGGCTACCGTCCACGTCAGCATCACACATGATGATGATTTTGTGATAGCGAAGCTTAGAAAGGTTGAGCTCTTTGGCATCATCTTCCGTACCGATGGTTACACCAAGAGCTGTATAGATGTTGCGGATTTCTTCATTTTCAAGCACCTTGTGTTGCATGGCTTTCTCCACGTTGAGGATTTTACCGCGCAACGGAAGAATTGCTTGGTATTGACGGTCGCGACCTTGTTTGGCAGTACCGCCTGCGGAGTCTCCCTCAACAAGAAACAATTCCGATTTTACCGGATCGCGCTCTGCGCAGTCCGCCAGTTTACCGGGAAGACCACCGCCACTACCGACACCTTTGCGTTGCACCAACTCACGAGCTTTTTTGGCCGCATGACGTGCTTGAGCGGCTAGCACCACTTTATTGACGATGAGCTTCGCATCGTTCGGGTTTTCTTCCAGATAAGCCTCCAGCATTTCACTCACCACTTGACTCACCGGAGCTACTGCTTCACGGTTACCAAGTTTGGTTTTGGTCTGACCTTCAAATTGCGGTTCAGCAACTTTTACGGAAACCACGGCAGTCAAACCTTCGCGGAAGTCATCAGGAGAAATTTCGATTTTGAGTTTATCCAATAGACCGCTCTTCTCTGCGTAGTTCTTCAGTGTGGTTGTCAAACCTCTGCGGAAACCACTCAAGTGCGTACCTCCCTCATGGGTATTGATGTTGTTCACATAGGAGTAAACATTCTCATTGAAGGAGTCATTATAAACCATTGCCACTTCCACAGGAATTTCGCCCTCGGTGCGCTCCATGTGGATGATTTTATTGATAATGGCAGGGCGTGTTGCATCGATATAGCGCACGAACTCCTCCAAACCATCTTTGGAGAAGAACACTTCTTGTTTCGGATTGTTGTTCTCATCCACCTCGCGCATATCGGTCAAGGTCAACTTAATTCCTTTGTTGAGGAAAGCTAGCTCTCTCAAGCGATTGGCGAGTGTCAGATAGTTGAAATCAATATTATCGAAAATGGAAGGGTCCGGATGGAATGTTTGGCGGGTACCGCGTTTATCTGTAGGTCCCACTTCCTTCACAGGATAGAGCGGCTTACCGATGGAGTACTCCTGCATATAGGCTTTACCATCGCGGAAGACCTCGGTAATCATGTGTGTTGAAAGGGCGTTCACGCAGCTCACACCCACACCGTGAAGACCACCGGAAACTTTATAAGAACCTTTATCGAACTTACCACCGGCACCGATTTTGGTCATTACCACTTGCAATGCCGAAACTCCTTCTTTCTTGTGGAGGTCCACCGGAATACCACGGCCATTGTCCGCAACGGTAATGGAGTTATCAGCGTTGATGGTTACTTCGATATTATCACAGTAACCCGCAAGTGCTTCGTCAATGGAGTTGTCCACCACCTCATACACCAAGTGATGCAAACCTCTCACGCCTGTGTCACCGATATACATCGATGGACGCATGCGCACGTGCTCCATCCCTTCCAAACTTTGAATATTGTCTGCTGTATAACTTGGTGTTGCTTTGGTTTCTTCGCTCATAATTATATTTTCTTCCACGCTCTAAATCTGTGATGTTATTCAGGTAATTGTTACCCATAAAAAAGGGCTGTTGGAACAGCCTATTTTTCGGGCTCACAAATGTACGCAATCCACAGGTGTTTCAGGCCTTTTCAACACTCGTAGAGATGGTAATTTTTCACAAACCATAAACAATTTACAACCCACTCTCATCCAATCGCTTAAAGAACCAAAAAAAGGCTCATTTCGGCACTTTCCAAAAAGTGCAATTTTTCACAGCAAAACACCCCATTGAGAACCATCCTTCGGGCGATTGTGACTTTCTTTGTGCCCCAAATTTTTTCAACGTTCCGTTTATATCTATGTCACACAAAATAGCTCCCAGCGTGCTTTCGGCTGATTTTGCCAATCTCCAGCGCGATATCGAAATGATTAACCGCTCACAAGCCGATTGGTTCCATGTTGATGTCATGGATGGAGTATTTGTACCCAATATTTCCTTCGGTATGCCGGTAATCAAAGCTTTGAAAAAGCATGCCACCAAGCCGCTGGATGTGCACCTTATGATTGTTGAGCCTGACCGCTACATTCAAGAATTCAAAAATAGTGGTGCCGATATTCTAACCGTGCATTATGAAGCCTGTACCCACCTGCATCGCACCGTCCAAGCCATTAAGGCAGCCGGAATGAAAGCTGGGGTTTCCATTAATCCGCACACTCCTGTTTCAGTATTGGAAGACATCGTTGTCGAACTGGATCTTGTACTCATCATGAGTGTGAATCCCGGCTTCGGGGGACAATCTTTCATCGAGAACACCTACAACAAATTGCACGCCTTGGTGAAGCTCAGGAAAGAAAAAAACGCTCCATTTCTGATAGAAGTTGACGGTGGTGTGAGCGATAAAAACTACAAGCAAATTGTGGAAGCAGGAGCCGATGTGCTGGTAGCGGGTAACTATGTGTTTGCAGCAGAAAACCCTGAAGCCGCGATTGCTAAAATCAAGGCATAACGCACATCAATCGCTCGTTTGCCCCTGTTGGGAAAACAAGATTGCAGTTCATACACCTTTTCAGGATTTGCACTAATTAAAATATTGTGTTACTTCGTAAGGCACTGTGTTCAAGTGCTTCATCCGTAAACAACACAATTAAAACATGAGAACATTCATTACTCTTGCTGCCGCTACGCTGCTACTCGCTGCATGCAATGACACAACTACTTCCAAAAAAGAAGTACCACCTCGTATGAAAATTACCAAGTATCCTGAGACGAAAAAAATAGATGCGAAGAACGAGTATTTCGGCACTATCGTAGAAGACCCATATCAATGGCTCGAAAATGACACCAGCGCTGAAACTGCAGCCTGGGTGGACGCCCAGATTGCCGTAACACGGAGCTACCTGGACAGCATTCCATTTCGCAACAAGCTCGCAGAGCGATTCAAAGAGCTCTACAACTTTGAGAAAGTGGGCGCTCCTATAAAAGCGGGCGATTATTATTTCATCTATAAAAACTCAGGACTGGAGCCGCAAGGCAAATACTTTGTACGCAAAGGACTCGATGGTGAAGATGAGCTCTTTCTCGACATCAACACCATTGCCGAAGGCGGACTGGCTTCGGCTAGTTTACTAGGTGCCGATGATGACAATCGTTACATGGCAGTTTCCATCAATGAAGCCGGTAGCGACTGGAGCCGTATAGAGGTCTATGACATTGCAACCAAAAAGAAATTGGACGATGTGCTCCAATGGGTAAAATTCAGTGGTGCTGCTTGGTATGGAGACGGTTTCTTCTACAGCCGCTATCCTGAGCCAGCCAAAGGAACCGAGCTCAGTGGTGACAACAAGCACCACCAAGTCTATTATCACAAAATTGGCACTCCTCAAAGTGAAGATGAATTGGTATATGCTGATCCTGCAAGACCGGATTTGTACCACAACGTCTACTTGACCGAGGATAAGAAATACTTGTTTCTAGTAGCAGCTCCGGGAACAGACACTTATGAAGTTTGGTATAAAAATCCGGCTGACAAGGCTGCGAAATTCATTCCGCTCTTCATTGACCCCAAGTACCACACAGCTCCGGTACATTGCTTGGAAGACGGCACCTTGCTAGTGCTCACAGATGTGGATGCTCCCAACTATCGCTTGGTAAAAGTGAATCCAAAAAATCCCGACCCGGCTAACTGGCAGGATGTCATTCCCCACGGTGAAAATCTTCTTCAAGGAGTAAGTACATGTGGTGGCAAACTCTTCGCTACCTACTTGGACAAAGCCAATACACGGATCTTCCAGCTCAACTTTGACGGCAGTGACAAGAAGGAAATCAGCCTGCCGGATAAGACAGGTTCTGCAGGAGGATTCAGCGGTAAGAAAGAAGACAAGTTTTGCTTTTACAGCTTCACATCTTTCACTTATCCAAGCGTAATATTCAAATACGATATCGAGACAGGCGAAAGCTCAGAGTTCTCCAAGCTTCAGGTGAAATTTAACCCTTCAGATTATGAGAGCAAGCAAGTAATGTACAAGAGCAAAGACGGCACTGATGTACCGATGTTCATTGTGCACAAAAAAGGCATCCAACTCGATGGCAACAATCCCACATTGCTCTACAGCTATGGCGGTTTCGCCATCCCAATGCAACCGGGCTTTTCAGCATCGCGCATTATGTTGTTGGAAAATGGTGGCGTCTTTGCAATGCCGTGTATCCGCGGAGGAAATGAGTTTGGTGAAGAGTGGCACAAAGCCGGTATGCTCAACAAAAAGCAAAACGTCTTTGACGACTTCATCGCAGCTGCACAATACCTCATTGATCAAGGCTATACTTCCAAAGAAAAACTGGCGATTGAAGGCGGTTCCAATGGTGGTCTACTTGTAGGTGCATGCATGACACAACGCCCTGATTTGTTCAAAGTAGCCTTCCCGGCCGTGGGCGTACTAGATATGTTGCGCTTCCACAAATTCACCGTGGGCAAAGGTTGGATTCCGGAATACGGCTGTGCTGAAAACTCCAAAGAAGAGTTTGACTACCTCTATAAGTATTCGCCCTATCACAACTTGAAAGATGGAACCAATTATCCGGCTACGCTTGTCATCACGGCTGACCATGACGACCGCGTGGTTCCTGCTCATAGTTTCAAGTTTGCTGCACGCCTCCAAGAATACCACAAGGGAGATAATCCGGTGCTCATCCGCATTGAAAAGAGTGCAGGACATGGAGCCGGTAAAAGCACAGATCAAATCATCAATGAAATTGCGGATAAATACGCATTCTTCTTCTACAACTTAGGAGTTGATTTATAAGGTATTTCAATTAACTATGCGCTAACACAGGGCGCAATCCATGAGGATAGCGCCCTTTTTTTTTACAACTGTATACCAGTTACTTATAGATTATTTTATCCCTAAATGTAACCGAGAAGAACTAGCCCCGTAAGAAGCTCGACTTTAAAATTCAGTATAATTAAAAACCTAACTCAAATGCAATCTATTTATGATTGGAAGCATTCAGTGCTTCAACGACTCATCATTATTTTTCTCGGATTATTAACCCTTGGTGCATTAATGCAATCTTGTGCAGCTTCCTATGGAACATGCGCAGCATACAATGAAGTAGAAAAAACTGAGACGAAGTAACCGCTCTACTGTTTTTTCCCCTTTTTAAAACAGCTCACATATCTTTTCCAAAACGACTCACCGGGGTCGTTTTTTTTTGCTTGCAACCAACGTTCGTTCCACTGGGTTCATCAATTCCCTCAGAATGTTTTGAACGATTGCCCTCTAACAAAATGGGTTAACCTTTTTTTGTGGCAAGGTCTATGCATTGCAACTTTACATTTACAAAATTCGATTTAGCGCAAGCAAACTAGAACTATGAAGAGAACTGGAATTATGATAATGGTTGCACTGGCTTTGGTGTCATCGGTAGCCATTGGCCAAGTAAAGAATCCATCAGCAACCACGGAAAAATTCGCCACCTTGTTGAACTATATAGAGCACATGTATGTGGACTCAGTGAATGGCGATGAGCTGACTGAGAAAGCAATTATCAAAATGCTGGAGGAGCTAGACCCACACTCCATGTATTTGTCAAAAGAAGAGCTCCGCGAAGCCAACGAACCACTGCAAGGCAGCTTTGATGGTATTGGTATACAGTTCAATATTTTGAAAGACACCATACTGGTGGTAGAGCCCATCCAAGGTGGCCCATCCGAGAAACTCGGCATCAAAGCCGGAGATAAAATCATCAAAATCGATGGCACTGTAGTAGCCGGTGTAGGTATCAAAAACAACGATGTCTTTAAGAAACTACGCGGACCGAAGGGCACCAAGGTGAATGTGGAAATTGAAAGACAGGGGTCCAAAGAACTCCTTTCCTACGACATCATTCGCGACAAAATTCCAATTTACTCCATCGATGCGTCCTACATGGCGGCACCCGGAGTGGGTTACATCAAAATCAGCCGCTTTGCACGCACTACCATTGAGGAATTGCGCAAAGCCATCGTAGAGCTGAAAGGAGAAGGAATGAAAGACCTAATCCTCGACTTGCAAGGCAACGGAGGTGGTTTGCTCAATGCCGCAGTTGAAATGTGTGATGAGTTCATCTCAGGCGACCGCATCCTTGTTTATACCGAAGGTCGCGCATTTCCTCGCGAAGACTACAAAGCCAACCCACGTGTGGTTGGAGCCTTTGAAAAAGGTCGTCTCATTGTTTTGATTGATGAATCATCGGCCTCAGCCAGTGAAATTGTGAGCGGTGCCATCCAAGACTGGGATCGTGGACTCATTGTTGGACGCAGATCATTTGGTAAAGGATTGGTACAACGTCCCGTTCCATTGCCGGACGGAAGTGCCGTACGCCTAACGGTTCAGAAGTATTACACCCCATCGGGTCGTTGCATCCAGAAACCCTATGACAACGGAAGCGAAGCCTATCGTCACGACCGCGAAGAGCGTTGGAAGAAAGGAGAATTCTTCTCGCTAGACAGCCTTCAACTTCCTGACTCGCTCAAGTATTACACAAAAATTAAAAACCGCACGGTATATGGTGGTGGCGGAATCATTCCGGATGTTTTTGTTCCATTGGATACAAGCGAAAGCAGCCAATACTTCAGTGATTTACTACGCACCGGCATCAACAATGAATGGGTGCTCACCTATGTGAATGCAAAGCGAAACGAATTGTTGGCGGCTTACCCTGACATCAACACCTTTGTTGCGAATTACGAAGTACCGGAAAGCGGTATCCAAGAGATGATTGAAATGCTGGAGAAGAAGGATGTGCCGTTTAATGAGAAGGATTACAAGACCTCAGAACATGCCATTAAACTACGCACCAAGGCATTGGTAGCAAGAAATTTATATGACAACGAGGCCTTCTACATCGTGATAAATGACCTTAACCCAGCGTTAAAAAAAGCGGTCGAGATTTTAAAAGACGGTACATTTGAAAAAATGAAATTGGCCTATAGCGATTTTAAATAGTCATATCAGGCACCATAACCATTAAGTAAAACAATACAATTTTATAAGTTCATTCATTATGAGTAACGGAATTAAAGTCGGATTATTAGTCGTTATTGCAGGAGCATTAGGTTTCCTAGGTTATTCTCAATTTAAAAAAGGCGGTAGCAGATCAGAAATCACTACCCGCCCTGTAACAGAAGTATCTGCTAACAGTGCTGCCACAGCGGCAACGAAATCACCGGTAGAATCTGCAAATACTGCTGCTCAAAACCGTCCTAAAACCACTGTTAAATTTGACAAGACTGTTCACGATTTTGGCGACATCAACAACAAAGATCAAGTAGAGTGCATCTTCAAAATCACCAACACCGGGAATGAGCCATTGGTAATTGAAAACGCACAAGGTTCTTGCGGATGTACTGTTCCTGACTATCCAAAAGACCCAATCCCAAGTGGTGAAACGCGCGACATCAAAGTGAAATTCAACCCAGCGGGTAAAAAGGACAAACAAACCAAAACGGTTACCATCACTGCTAACACAGATCCTGTACAGTCTATCTTGACTATACAAGCTTTTGTAAAAGCCGAATAATTCAACCACATTAATAACGATTGAAGAAAGCCACTCTCAAAGAGTGGCTTTTTTTTCATTTTCATGTTCATTAATCCATGTTATGTATTGGCAGGAACCTTGATGCTTGTTATCCCTTTCTGCACCTCAGCAAGCGTAATTTCACCATCCGAAAATTGCCGCGGTAAACTGAACGGCTAAAACGAAAACAAGAATGGATCGCAAACGCTTCTTACAATCGCTGTTGGCCTTTCCACTCATAGGAGGTGTCATGAAACTGAACTCATTAAAAGCATATTCCGACACATTGAGCAATACCGAACGCATGCCCGTATTGTTCCTTGGCCACGGTAGCCCGATGAATGCCATTGAAGAGAATGAATTTGTAAAAGGATTCAGAAACCTTGGTCATCGACTTACCAAGCCCAATGCCATATTGTGTATCTCAGCACACTGGGAAACCCGCGGCACATTTGTAACCGCAATGGAGCATCCACGCACCATTCATGACTTCGGTGGTTTTCCGCAAGCATTGCACAATGTACAATACCCTGCTCCGGGTAGTCCGGAGCTGGCTTCTGAAACAAAGAAGATAATTACCAAAACAACCGTTGGTTTGGATGATAGTCATTGGGGATTGGACCACGGTGCTTGGTCCGTTATCAAGCATTTGTATCCGAATGCCGATGTGCCTGTTATCCAAATGAGCATTGACTATACACAGCCGGCTCAATACCATTTTGAATTGGCCCAACAACTCTCTGTCTTGCGCGACAAAGGTGTATTGATTGTAGGGAGTGGTAACATGGTGCACAACCTAGGAATGGTGGCATGGCAGCGCTTAAATGAGCAGTATGCTTATGACTGGGCTATTGAAGCAAGTACGAAGATGAAAGATTTCATCCTGAACAACAACACACAAGGATTGATTGATTTCAGAAAACAAGGAAAGGCATTTGACTTGGCCATCCCTACTCCTGAGCATTTCTTGCCACTCATCTATGCTATGGCTCTCAAGAACAGCAAGGATGAAATTTCATTGTTCAACGATAAACCACTTGCCGGCTCACTCACAATGACATCGGTTGTGATAGGAAAGGTTTAATGCATGAAAAAGGGTTCAGCAAGCTGAACCCTTTATTGTTGTACAGAGATTTTTCTTAATCACTTATAAAACGCTCAATACAGCGCGTTCGATGCGTTGCAGAGCATTGGTATAATCCTGCTTCTCGAACTTTTTACCCGTTACCTGCTCATACAATTCAATGTAGCGTTCGGAAACAGAGTTCACATATTCATCGGTCATTTCAGGAACCGTTTGTCCTTCTTTACCCATGAAGTTGTTTGCAATCAACCATTCGCGAACAAACTCTTTACTCAATTGCTTTTGTTGTTCTCCGCGCTGCTGACGCTCTTCATAACCCTCTTTGTAGAAATAACGAGATGAGTCAGGTGTATGAATTTCATCCATTAAAAGGATTTCGCCATTGCGTTTGCCAAACTCGTACTTTGTATCCACCAGTATGAGGCCTTGCGCAGCAGCAATTTCTGTTCCTCTTTGATAAAGTGCACGGGTATATTTCTCAAGAATGATATACTCCTCTTCTGAAACGATGCTTTGACGGATAATCTCTTCGCGAGAGATATCTTCATCATGACCAGCGCTGGCCTTTGTGGTGGGTGTAATGATTGGCTCAGGAAGTTTGTCGTGTTCCTTAAGACCTTCCGGAAGCGCCACACCACAAAGAATGCGCGATCCGCTCTTGTAGGTTCTCCAAGCATGTCCGGTGAGGTAACCGCGAATCACCATTTCTACTTTGTAGGGCTCGCAGCGGTAACCGATGGTCACGTTAGGATCAGGAGAAGCAATCTTCCAGTTAGGCACTACATCACTTGTAGCATCCAACATGTGCGCAGCAATCTGGTTAAGTACTTGACCTTTGAAAGGAATTGCGCGAGGCAACACCACATCAAAAGCTGATATGCGATCACTGGCAATCATGACCAATTTATCTTCACCAATCGTATAAACATCCCGCACTTTGCCTTTGTAGAAAGCGGTTTGATTGGGAAATTGAAATTGGGTTTCGAACAATGCCATGGATATTTCAGCTGTAAACGAGTTCTAAATTTTATCTTATCTCATGCCTCCGCGCATTCCCCTCATCTGCTTCATCATTTGCATCATCTGGGTTTTGTTGGTCATGAGTTTCATCATCTGCTTGGTTTGTTCAAATTGTTTCATCAAGCGGTTCACCTCATCTATGCTCCTTCCGGAACCTTTGGCGATACGCGCTTTGCGAGAGCCATTGATAATAGATGGTGATTTGCGCTCTGCAGGAGTCATACTTTGGATAATGGCTTCAATGTGCTTGAACGCATCCTCGTTGATTTCGACATCCTTCATGGCCTTCCCAACTCCGGGAATCATGCTCATCAAGTCTTTCATGCTACCCATCTTCTTGATTTGGCCAATCTGATCAAGGAAGTCATTGAAGTCGAACTGGTCTTTGCGAATGCGTTTTTCAAGGCGCTTAGCTTCTTCCTCATCATATTGGGCTTGCGCTCTCTCCACAAGAGAAACCACGTCACCCATACCGAGGATACGGCTTGCCATACGCTCAGGGTGGAACACATCAATTGCGTCCATCTTCTCACCGGTACCGATGAATTTGATAGGCTTATTGACTTCACTCTTGATAGAAAGAGCCGCACCACCACGGGTATCACCATCCAATTTGGTGAGAACAACACCATCAAAATTGAGGCGCTCATTGAAGGTACGGGCAGTGTTCACTGCATCCTGCCCCGTCATGGAGTCAACCACAAACAATGTTTCAGATGGCTGAACTGCCTTCTTCACTTCTTCAATTTCAGCCATCATTTGCTCATCAATAGCAAGACGGCCGGCAGTATCTATAATGACAACGTTGTATCCATTTTGCTTGGCATGGTTGACTGCGTTAGTTGCTATAGATACAGCGTTTTTATTTTCTCTTTCAGAATAAACCTCTACACCGATGCTCTCACCCACCACGTGCAACTGGTCAATCGCAGCCGGGCGGTAGATGTCACAAGCTACGAGCAATGGTTTCTTGCCCTTCTTGGTTTTAAGGTAATTGGCAAGCTTACCGGAGAAAGTTGTTTTACCGGAACCTTGCAAACCACTCATGAGAATGATGGCCGGATTGCCCTGAAGGTTGATGTCTTTTGACTCGCCTCCCATGAGTTCCTTGAGCTCATCGTGAGTAATTTTTACCAAAAGTTGACCGGGTTTAACAGCTGTCAAAACCTGCTGGCCAAGCGCTTTTTCTTTCACGCGCTCAGTGAATTCTTTAGCAGTTTTGAAGTTGACGTCAGCATCCAAAAGTGCTCTGCGCACCTCCTTGAGCGTTTCCGCAACGTTGATTTCTGTTACTTTTCCTTCACCTTTCAGGATTTTAAAGGCGCGGTCGAACTTATCGGTAAGATTCTCAAACATGGTATTTTCTCACTTGTGAAAATGGTGCGCGAATATAAGCCCTTACTGCGTAAGCACAGCTCAGAACCTCCGGAGCAAACTCCTTGCGTCCAATATTTTTTAACAGGTTTCTACCATGCACGGCCGGTGAGAAATCAATTCTAATCAAGTCAAAATGTGACGTGGCCGAAATTTCGTTGCCACCACATCCATTGCAGTTAAAAGCACAATCTCATGAAAAAATTGAGCTGACAGTAAGGTCAACCTTGCCCCAAAAAAAATCGTTGATTTGGCCGCAATTCCTCTTGAAATCAATGTTCAAAACCATGTAAACACTTTCGATATATAATCCTTTGCGCATTGGCTAATATGTTTCATCTTGCACCCGGTTATGGCATTGATAGAAGAATTTGACAGATCCGGTAACTGGCTTTTCCGTTGGAGAAGTTTTTTACCCTTGGTATTATATGTAATGGCTGCTGCGGTTATCCTATGCGGAGCCGACACGCACTTGGACCACTTTAGCAAGGACGGTGCGATTATCTGTTTGTCCATATCACTATTCGGCCTATTCATTCGCGCAATAACCATTGGTTACACCCCGCGCGGTACTTCCGGCCGAAACACCAAAGAAGGGCAAGTTGCAGAATTCCTTAACACGTTAGGGATCTATTCCACCGTGCGACACCCGCTTTATCTCGGCAACTTCTTCATGTGGCTGGGTATTATCGTTTATGTGGGCAACTGGTGGTTCACCTTGGTTTGCTGCTTGCTCTTTTGGGTTTACTATGAGCGCATCATGTTTGCAGAGGAATATTTCCTCAGAAAGAAATTCGGTCAACGCTATATCGATTGGTCATCCAAAGTTCCGGCTTTTTGGCCCAACCTCGCACTCTGGAAAAGCTCAGGTGTGGACTTCTCATTGCGCAATGTGATGAAGCGCGAATACAATGGTTTCTTTGCCATCTTCGTTTCGTTCACTTTGCTTGATCTTCTTAAGAACTACACGCACTTTGGTTACACTACTTGGAAAGACCTCATTACACCTTTCTGGTTGTATGCCTTGATTGGTTCGTTCATCATCTTCATCATTCTACGTTCATTGAAGAAATACACCAAAGTATTGGATGTTGAAGGAAGAGAATACGTTTGATTTATTGAAAATACTTCCTATTCAACATCTACAATGTTCCATTTTATGGGCATATAAGCCTTTAACCACTGTAATGAGATTTTTCCTACTCCTCTCTGTTATTGTGTCCTCCGTGATGTGCGGTTACGGACAATCTTCTGCTGACCCATACTACGTTTCCATGAACTGGAAAGTGGGTGACCGAAAAATGATCTCCGCTAAGTCTTCAGCTATCATTTATTTAGACGGCAATTTGTTGCAAAATGCCAGTAGTGAGGCTTCATACGAACTCATCGTGAGAAGCAAGAATGAAGACACTTTTGAAATTGGAATTACCAATACCGAATTAGGTGAACCTTTCAATGCCTTATTGGAACAAGAACAACTTGCATTGTTCAACAACATGATGCAAGAACTTATACAGCGTCTTAATCAAATAGAACTGCGCTACCTCATTAGTAGCGAGACAGGTAATGTTATAGAGTTTATCAATGCTGAAGAAGCTAGCGATTCGATATATACGGTTTTTACAGATTTAACCGAAAGCTTCCTCAAACTTTTTAATCAGGAATTGTCGCAAGAGAATATCGAAAAAACAAATGAGCTTTTGATATCAGCTTTAGACGAAAAAATGACTGAATTACTAGAGAGTATGAGCAATACCATCACCTTGTTGTTCCAGGTTTACGACCTACCGTATATTATCAACCAAACGTATGTCATAGAAAAGGAGCATTATGAGGTGGATCAGGTTAATTATGGTAATATAACTTACTCGGGACAACTGGAAATCTTCAGCACGAGGAAGGGAAATACACTTACCATCTCCTACGACACCTATTATGATGAGCAAGAGCTATTCAATATATTCAAAGATCGTATCGAGCAAATTGAGGGCTACAAGGAGAGTTTTGAATTCAAAGACAAGAGTTCTTATCAAATAGATATGGCAACTTCATGGCCCAAGTCGTATTCCAATAGCATTGACATCAGAATAGGCGGAATCAGAACCCTCCAAAACACCTTTGTTGAGTTTAAGGATTTGAATTAGCACAGGCTTAAACTTTGTATGGCCAAAGATGGCTACGAAGGTTGGATAGAAGTCAGTATTCAACGATATGCTCCGTGCATTTCAGATACATTTGAAATAGTCGAAAGGCTCGAGACAATTCTGACACTTATAAAGCGACTTACACGCGGTGGAACCAAATTGTGAAATCATCTCAGTATCTGCCGAACCACAGCGCGGACAATTCACCTCGCGAATTCTTCCCATGAGCAAAGCCTTATCAGCACTACCCTTTTGAGGAGGAGCGATACCATCCTTTCTGAGCTTTTCTCGCGCTTCATCCGTCATCCAGTCAGTTGTCCAAGCCGGAGATAACACGGTAGTGATGCGATAGGAGTTGATGAATTTTTCTTTGAGCACTTCCTCGATATCCTCCTCTATGGTGCGCATTGCAGGACAGCCGCTATAGGTGGGTGTTATTGTAACATGCACGCAACCGCCTTCAATGCGCACATCGCGCACTATACCCATCTCCACCACATTCAATGAGGGAATTTCCGGATCGTTGACCTCCGCCAACAAATTCCATATTTCCTGAACGTCCAATGTTTTCGGGCTCTGTTGCATTTTACATCATGAAGTGCAAAGGAAACTTACCACTTTGCTCCGGGATAGGCGCGTTGTAAGAACTGCATTTCAGCGAGGATATAACCTAAGTGTTCTGTGTGTCTACCTTGCTTGCCGCCACGTTGTCCCCAACCATCTTGTGGTACGATAAGCGTTGCTTCTTCCAACGTATTCTTCACCCTTTCATACCACGGTTGTTTCAAGGCAGCCAGGTCCACACCATAGCCGGATGTCTTTGCAGCCACATCCAATTCGTCTTCCATGAAAAATTCAGGAGTGTATTCCCACAATGCATCAACGGCTTTTTGTATGCGTTGTTTACTCTCTTCCGTACCATCACCCATTCGCACCACCCAGTTAGATGAATGTTGCACATGATAGCGTACTTCTTTAATGGTCTTCTCTGCAAAAGCTCTCAAGAACTCATCCTTAGAGTTCATGAGTTGCTCCAGGAAAAGAGCATAGAAAGTAGAGAAGAAAAACTGTTTGGCAATGGTGTATGCATAATCGCCATTCGGCAATTCAACAATCAAGAGATTGCGGAAATCCCATGCATCGCGAAGGAATGCTATCTGGTCTTCATCTCTTCCTGCTCCTTCTACTTGTGCTGCATGTTTGAGCACATTGGTGGCTTGGCCAATCAAGTCCAGCGCAGTATTGGTAAGAGCTATGTCCTCTTCCAATACGGGACCGTGACCACACCACTCACTCAGACGGTGACCATGAATCAAGGCGTTGTCCGCGATTCTCAATAAGTATTCAAATTCTTGTTGTTTGTTCATGAAAGCGTGTTTTATACCGTCAGACAAGGAAATTACATGTGTCCTACTTCAGGAGGAATTTCGTAGAAAGTAGGATGGCGGTACACTTTATCGTTAGCCGGATCAAAGATGATATCCTTCTCAGCCGGAGAAGAAGCTACGATTTCTTTGCTTGGTACCACCCAAATACTGATTCCCTCAGCACGTCTGGTATAAACGTCTCTGGCATTTTGAATGGCTGTTTGTGCATCAGGAGCATGAAGGCTGCCAACATGTTTGTGGGCCAAACCGCTTTTACTACGGATGAAAATCTCCCACAATGGCCAATCTTTCTTATTTGTCATAATCTCAGTAGTTGTTATAAATGCAAACTGCGCATCTTTCAGACCGGGTGCGGGTCGAAAGATGCGCAGTAAATTTAATTAGAAGACGACTTATTGTCCCATGAGTTTTTTGGTCATTTCGTCCGCACTTACCAAACGGTATCCGCTAGGAATTTCGAATTGGCTAGCCGGAACTTTTTCTTTTACAACATCTGTAACAATGTAACGCAATTTGATGCCTTGTACGCTCATGATCATTTCCATGGGCATACCCGGAATTTCGCGCATATCGGCTTTAGCGTTGATGATATCCTCTGTGTACCACACTTCAATTTCTTGAACCTCACCGGCTGCTTCAGCAGAGTAAATACCTTTTTTGCATTTGTATCCTGCTATTGTCTTGGTTTCATCAAGTTGCTTGAATTTGGTATTGGCTTCTTCAGCAGCTTTTTCGCTTTCTTCATAAGTCGTTTTAGTAGCCATCTTTTGTCCCATCATATCCATGCAAGTGACGGTTTCTTTCTTATCTGCATCACTGATGGTAATGGTGGTTCCGGTCATGGCTGTAGTAGCTTCAGTTCTGGTTTTCTTCCCCTTTACATAAGTCACAATTGTGCTTTCAAACATCGAACGCATTGGCTCGTACTCTGCAGGAAGTTCCAATGCCTCCATCTTCATGGTTATTTTTCCTTCAAATTGGGCAAACGCAGAAGCTGTAAAAGTGAAGAATGCAATAGCTGTGATAAATAATCTCGAAAACTTGTTCATGTGTTATTAAGAATAAATTGTTTGATTGTATTTGTGAATATTAAAAGATTTTAATCGTCATCTTCTTCCGTATCTGAAGGTTCAATGAGGATATATCCTTCCGGTAACATGAAAAAAGAATCGGGCACAATTTGCTGAAATACTTCGCTCACTGCATAACGAATTTTCACATCGCCTTCATCCATAATCATTTCCATAATCAGCCCCGGCACATTGGGAGCATCATTCTGAACATTTTGAATTTCGGGCGAATACCAAATTTCCATGGTGGAAACGGAAGGGCCTTCGGTAATGGTATATAGACCGTTTTTGCAATTGAAACCTGCAATCTTCTTGGTGCCGTTCAATGTGGTAAATGAAGTCTGAAAATAAGGGCTGGCGTCAAGGAGTTCCTCTTTGTAATTGGATTCCATGGCCATTTTCTGCCCTTCTGATTCAATGCAGGAAAGCACTTTACCGGTTAGTGTATCGGTAATGGTGATGGAAGACTCCAATCCCGGCATCACTGTCTCCAGTCGGGATTTAGAACCTTTGATATAAAGAATGGACTCGCTCTCAATCAAGCTGCGATAAGGCTCCAAGTCATAAGGCAAGTCCAATGCCTCCACTTTGATGATGATTTTTCCTTCGAATTGTGCGTGTGTTTTCCATCCCCACACACTGAGCAGGATGACCATCGTTAGTCTGCATATGGTTCTCATCTTGGAGGTCGTTTTTTGTATTTTAATAGTCAAGCAGTTCCTGCATTTTTCGGGCCACTTTTTCAGCATCTGGCAACATAGCAGCTTCCAAAGTGGAATTCAATGGGATAGCAGGCACGTTCACTGAGCCGATTGTAGCCACAGGTGCATCCAGGTATTCAAAACATTTTTCAGCTATCATGCCTGCAATGGATCGCGCAAAACTATTCTCAGGAACCTCTTCGGTCACTATGAGGCAGCGATTACACTTTTTCACAGCAGCTATGATGGCTTGTTCATCCAACGGGTTAATGGTACGCAGGTCCACAATTTCAATTTGTCCTGGGAAGTTTTTAGCCGCTGATTTTGCCCAGTACACGCCCATTCCATAGGTTATCACCGCAAGTGAGTGAGCATCGGTAGCGCTCAGCACAGTGCGGGCTTTGCCGAAAGGAATTACATAATCCTCGCTCGGCTCGATGGTGCGCGCTTCTTCCGTGCCTTTCACTTTGCTCCAGTATAGTCCTTTGTGTTCAAGAATCACCACCGGGTTTGGGTCGTAAAACGCAGACTTGAGAAGGCCTTTCAAATCCGCACCCGTAGATGGATAAGCAATCTTGATACCTCTGATATTGGCCAAAACACTCTCCACCGAACTGCTGTGATAAGGGCCACCACTGCCGTAAGCACCAATGGGCACACGAATGACGCAACTCACAGGCCACTTGCCGTTGCTCAAGTAATAGCTGCGACTCACCTCAGTAAAAAGCTGATTAAGTCCCGGCCAGATATAATCGGCAAACTGTACTTCCACAATTGGTTTCAAACCGACAGCACTCATACCCACAGTGCTTCCTATAATGAAAGCCTCTTGAATTGGTGTGTTGAACACCCGCTCGTCACCAAATTTTTCGGCAAGTGTGGCCGCTTCTCTGAACACACCACCTAGGCGCTTACCAACGTCCTGCCCATATAACAATGCTTCCGGATGTTTGGCAAGAATCTCTTGCATGGCAAACAATGCACTATCCACCATCACCGTTGGCTCCTTACCTACCGGAGTACGCTCACCACGTTCTTCGGTAATAGGTGTCGGTGCGAAAATGTGCGTAGTCAAATCCGATGGTTCGGGATCGGGGGCACTCAATGCCTTGTTATAAGCAGCCAATACTGCTTCCTTCGATTCTGCCACGATTTTATCCAAATCGCTCTCTGCAAAACCGAATGTCTTCAACTGTTTCTTGAACTTTACAAATGGATCCCTGCGTTGTGCACTTTCGAGGTCATCGCGGTACCACTCCTTGCGCACACCGCTGGTGTGGTGATTAAGCAATGGCACACGGCAGTGCACCAGCCAAGGTCTGCGATTTTCACGCACATCGGCAATGACTTCCTGGAAGGCATTGTAACACTCCATGAAGTCCGTGCCATCCAGCGATTTTATTTTCATGCCGGGAAAGGCACGTGAGAAAGTAATGGCATCGCCAAAGCGTATTTCAGATGAGTGAGCACTGATGTCCCATTCATTGTCTTGAACAAAATAGATAATTGGCAATTGTCGCAACGTGGCCATGTGAAAAGCCTCACTGACTTCTCCTTCCGTCATTGCAGCATCGCCAATGGAACACACCACTACAGGCTTTTCATCCAAGTCTTCAGCTAAGCCTTGTTGTTCTTTGTACTTAATACCCATTGCCACACCTGTTGTTGGAATGGCCTGCATTCCTGTTGCAGAGCTTTGGTGTGGAATTTTGGGCATATCAGGACGATTCAACGATGGGTGAGAGTAATAAGTGCGACCACCACTGAATGGGTCATCGCGCTTGGCCATCAGTTGTAACATGAGTTCATAGGGAGTCATTCCGATGGCAAGCAACGTACTGTCATCTCGGTAGTAAGCACTCAAATAGTCCTGTGGTTTCAATTGAAGACCAAGGGCCAATTGACAAGCCTCATGTCCGCGCGATGTAGCGTGCACATATTTAGCCGTCACTTTCGCATTCTCTTCATAAACCTCCGACATGCTTTTGGCCGTAGCCATCAGCTTAAAAGCTTTGAGCAAGGTATCGCTGCTGAGCGTACCGTTTTTGGAGCCGGAGGTCAATTTCTCAATCGTTGACATTCAGTTGTTTCTTCTAAGTGGTTGTTCTGCGCGCAAGTTAATGCAACTTAATTTTTGAATTAGCCTGAATCTCAACCCCATCCGTGTAGCGGCTCTCCTTAATGCACCAAACAAAGGTTTGAGAAATTACACATCCCATTGAATCACAGCAGCAATAACCTTCTCAGTCATTTTACCGTAAGAGCTGCGAGTGAATTCATCCTATAAGAAATGGTTTTATTGGCATTAAAGAACACCTGGTTTCGAATCACCGGCAACAAGCTCGGGCTACTTGGATTAGTGCTGGTAATGGTTGGGCTCATAAGTTTTGCCGCGTGCCATCGCGACCCGAACCTCTTTGATAAAGACGATTGGCGAGAGCACAATCAGGAACAATACTTATACCGCGATGCCATGGTGAAAGACCTACTGGAAAACCATCTCTATGAAGGCATGAGTATCACCGATATTCTGGAGCTGCTGGGCAGACCAGACAACATCGAGCTCACCCCTGAGAAAACATTTTGGTACAATCTGAAAAATGAAACAAGCGACTCAGGCGATCCTGCCAGAATGAAAACGCTTTTCATATTATTTGCAAACGATTCCACCGTAACGGGCTTCAAAGTAGAAGAGTGGAATTTTCAATAAGCAACCAATTAAGTTTATCCTGCCTTGAGTGGAGCAGTGGCAAGCAATCAAAACCATTGTAACATAACTCCTGTTCAGCCTGCTCCTCAAAGCAAGCCAGATGGATGACTTTCCTTCCAACCGTTTCACAAGCGTTTCAAAGCACTCAGAAAGTTCCTTAGAGAAAAGGAGCAAGTTGAGCAATTGGTACTTTGATTTGATGGGCTTCACCGCCATTATTAAGACAATATCATCTTATGTTCGCACCGTGTTTTCTCCTGATAGAAAACGAAGTTTGCACAGATGAAATTTGAACTGCTCACCCCCGGCCCATTTGCCGATTACGAACTAATAGATTGTGGAGATTTTGAAAAGCTGGAGCGCTTTGGCGAATACATCACCATACGCCCTGAGCCCCAAGCCGTGTGGCCAAGACAAATGCCGGAAAGCGAATGGAAGAAACAAGCGCACGTAAAATTCATCCAGCGCACGAGCAACAGCGGTGAGTGGCATAAACTGCGCAAAATGCCCGATCAATGGCGCATGAGCTATCGCCTGCCCAACAATGAGACCATCACATTTCGACTTGGACTCACATCCTTCAAGCACGTGGGTATTTTTCCGGAGCAATGCGTGAACTGGGATTTCATTGTGAACAGCATTGGCGAGATGAAAACACCTAGGCCACGCGTACTCAACCTTTTTGCATACACCGGTGGAGCATCACTTGCCGCCTGTGCTGCCGGTGCTGAAGTGACACACGTGGACAGCATCAAGCAAGTAGTAACATGGAGTAATGAGAACATGTTGCTCAGCGGGCTCAAAGACATACGCTGGATTGTAGAAGATGCTATGAAATTTGTACAACGCGAAGTGCGCAGAGGCAACACCTATAACGGTATCATATTAGACCCTCCTGCTTTTGGTCACGGACCGAAAGGAGAAAAGTGGAAGCTCGAAGAAAACATAGCCGAGATGATGAAAGGAGTCTTGCAACTACTTGACCCGAAAGAGCATTTTCTCATCCTCAATGCCTACAGTCTGGGGTTGTCTGCCTTAGTCATTGAGAATTTCCTGTTGCCACATGCCGGAAAACACCTTGCAATCGGTGAGCTTTATCTTCATGCACAAACAGGAGTAAAACTTCCACTCGGTGTTTATGGACGATTTCTGAAACAAAAAATCTGACAACTACTACCACTTGAAATCAGTCTGACTATGGCCATATACGCTATACCGAACGATGATATATGGTTCCCTCCGGAAAATCTTTATGATGATCAAAATGACATCATCGGAGTTGGTGGCGATCTGAGCACAGCTAGGCTCCTAACAGCATATTACATGGGGATATTCCCATGGTACAACGAGCCGGATGAACGCCTATGGTGGTGTCCACGCGAACGATGTGTGCTGTTTTATGGCCAAGAGAAAGTATCACACTCCATGCGCAACTTGATGAACAAACAGCTCTATCAGGTGACGATGGATACCCATTTCACCGGAGTATTGGACGAGTGTCGAGGCGGAGAACGAGCAGGTGAAACTTGGTTGATAGATGAGATGTATGAAGCCTATCACAGGTTACATGAAGAAGGAATAGCGCACTCCGTAGAGGTTTGGGAAGGTGACCAACTTGTCGGTGGATTGTATGGAGTATCACTTGGTCACATGTTTTATGGTGAGAGTATGTTTTCACGCAAGAGCAATACATCCAAACTTGCATTCATTCACCTTGCCAAGTACCTCGGCAGCAAAGGTTGGAAAATGTTGGACTGCCAAGTAGTAACCAGCCATCTGCTCAGCCTAGGATGTACCGGCATTCCGCGAGCTCAGTTTTTGCAAACACTCAAAGAAGAACTTGCTTACGAAACCATTCGCGGCAAGTGGACCAATGATTTTGCTTCATGGTGTGACCGCAACCATCGCAGTCTGAACGAGATAAACAAAATTTGATAACGGCTTCCGTAATAGGCTTGCCACAACTATCTTGGACACCATCAAATAATCAACTGAAGGTAGTCTGCTATGGTCCACGAATTAATCAAACAGCATTCCGTTTTCAATCAATTCATCAAAGAGATTCGCGATGAATCGATTCAAAAAGATCGCATGCGTTTCAGAAGGAACTTGGAACGTGCCGGTGAAATACTCGCCTATGAAATTTCAAAGACGTTTGATTATGTAACGGAAGAGGTGACAACTTCATTGGGGGTTGCAGAAGTGAATGTACCTGCAACTTCACCCCTCATCTGTTCCATCATGCGTGCGGGATTGCCCATGCACCAAGGATTCCTGAACTATTTTGATGCAGCGGACTCGGGATTCATTGCAGCCTATCGCAAACACCACAAAGGTGGTAACTTCGAAATTGAAGTAGACTACATCAGTTGTCCCAACATTGAAGACCGTACGGTAATTCTAGTGGACCCCATGTTAGCCACAGGTGCATCAATTGAAATGGTTTACAAGGAACTGCTAACCAAAGGCAAACCGGCTCATGTTCATATTGCATCACTTATTGCAACGGATACCGGCATCCGCCATGTGAAAAGCAAGCTTCCGCAAAACATTACCGTTTGGGTTGGTGCGATTGATAAAGAACTCACTGCTCAATCCTACATCGTTCCCGGTTTGGGAGATGCAGGCGACTTAGCATATGGAGGAAAAAGCTGATGATTGAATACTTGCTTCATGTCATAGGTTGGTGGTTGCTGAGTATCGTTAAGTTTCTCTTTGTGCCATTTGCCATGATACTAAAACCGGATGTGGGTGAAGACTGGAACTGGCTGGAAACAGTGATTATCTCAGCAACTGGAGCCTCTATTGGCATCTGGATTTTTTACAAATTCGGTGATTTCATTTTTCAATGGATATCGAAACATTTTAAAACAAGCAGAAAAACATTTACCAAGCGCAACCGCAGCTTCGTGCGCATCAAACAGAAATGGGGCATCACCGGACTCATGGTAATTTGCGCACTGATATCCGTACCGGTATCGGCTATGCTGGCCGCCAAGCTCTTCCGCCATGACAACACAGCCATGGCCAGATTGGTTCTAGCATTTTGGATATGGTCGGTAGCGCTGAGCTCCATTGCGCTTGGCATGAAAAAAATAGGACTCTCGTTTTGAAAAAATACAAGCATCTCTTCTTTGACTTAGATGGTACGTTGTGGGATTTGCAATCCAACACACGTACCGCTCTAGAACAACTCTTCAAGCTCTATGCATCTGAAACTGCAAGCATAGACTTCGAGCAATTTTACAAGGCCTATCATCACCACAATGATCAAGTGTGGGCTCTTTACCGCGAAGGCAAAATCGAAAAATCGGTATTGCGAACTGTTCGCTTTCAGCGTGCTTTTGAAGACATGGGCATAATACCAACGGAGCATTTTATTGAATCATTCTCCGCTGAGTTTCTGGAAATTTGTCCTCGCCAACCCAAGACATTGGAAGGAGCGCATGAGCTGCTAGAATACTGCAAGGGACGATATACCATGCACATCATTACCAACGGCTTTATAGAAGTGCAAGGCCACAAAATGGAAGCAGCACAACTCACCCCCTACTTCACCGAAATCATCAACAGCGAGCACTGTGGAGTAAGGAAACCCAATCCCGGCATCTTTGAATATGCTCTACAAAAGACCGGTGCTACGGTGGAAGAAAGCCTCATGATTGGAGATGATTGGGATGCCGATATATTGGGAGCTCGAAACTTTGGGATGGACCAAGTTTACCTCACCACTACTGAAGAGCTTATAAACAGCATTCATGCTGAAGCCGGACACGCACCGCTCAGACACAATTACAAGGCAACCTATACCATCAGCAGTCTGAAAGAACTGCAATCAATTCTGTAACGAATTAAATTTACAACACTTATAAACCGGAGTACATCCATCAACTTCACGATGCACTTCATAACAAATTGTACAGATATGTCAGAAAAACAACCACAACAACTTAGTATCGATTTGAGTGATGAAATAGGAGAAGGTGTTTACTCTAACCTCGCTATCATCACCCATTCGCCTGCTGAATTCGTAGTAGACTTTGTGCGTATGATGCCCAATGTGCCAAAGGCGAAAGTGAAATCACGCATCATACTTACACCGCAACATGCAAAGAGATTGCTCAAAGCGTTGTCCGAAAATATCGGTCGCTATGAATCGCAATTTGGAGTTATCAAAGACACTCCAGAGTTTGATGCAATGGACATGAGCCGCTACAGCGGTCCACACGGCATGGCTTAATCAATCAACGATGAATTAGATATCAGAGGTAAGTCTTCCGGGACTTCCTTTGATATCTTCCTCGTTTTTATTGATGTATTTGTTGACCCCTACAATTATCCGCTTACCACTGGCTACTGCTTGTTTCTTTTCTTGAGCGGCTTGTTTTATTTGCTTTTCGAAATCGCTCCAGGCAGCAGTAATACCACCATTTTTCTCCACCTCTAGGAAAAGATTCCATGCGGCATCAGTCAACTGAGCAGCTAATGTTTCCTGATAATGGGAACCTGCCGCAAAATCCTGCATACCGTTGAGTGCACTCTCCTCCATGAGTAAATGTTGGATGTTGCGTGCCAATCGCAACGAAGTCTCAGAAGCCGGTGCAAAGGCATCATCGTATGCAATGACTTCCAAACTGTCTGCCATGCCAATCACAGCGCTCATTGCTTGTGTGGTAGCACGCAGCAGGTTGTTGTATGCATCGCGTGTTGTTTGAAGAAATTTTGAGGTCTGAGCATGAATGAATGTGCTCAATGGAGCATTTGAATCGTATTGTTTTACAATTGTGAACCACAAATTGCGAAACACACGGTATTTGGCTATTTCCGTGAAGTATGAGCTGTCAGTTGCAAAGTTGAATTGCAAATGCGATTGCGCATCGGCAATGGACAATCCAAGTTCCTTGCATTGATGTAGGAACTCATTGCCCACACTGATTGCATAAGCGAGGTCTTGCTTAGCTGTACCACCACTGTTGTGAATGGAATCCGCCTCAACAACGAACAAGCGCATTTTGGCAAAATGTTCTTTAGCCATTGAGAACAAGTCAGGCCATTTTTCCTTTTGCTTCAATGCCTCAAGCACATTCAATCCCAGAGAGCCATTCAAAGCATTTGAATCTACTCCGTGCTTCGCACAATAATCACGAAGGAAGTTGAGTAATGTAATGGCTTCCGTACAATCGGATACCCGATACCGAACGGAGATATACGAGATGCCGATGTTCTCAAGCAATACCTCAAGTTCCTCGGCCGAAGAAATATTTATCTGAAAATTGATGGCGTTGGCTCCGCCTTTCAAGCATTGAAGAGCCAGTTGGTTGACTTCCTTGTGTGACTTTTCGGCAACCGATTGACAGATTTCCCAACCTTGCCTTGCCATCGGTAGGGTTTGAGGATAGGTTGGAGATGAAGAATAATAAGGCTGCATTTCGAAACCATTCTCATTCTTCCAAATCAAGTTCTCATAAGGTTGCTCGCGCAATTCTTTTAGCGCAAGCTTCTTCCAACTTTCAAAATCCGCGAGTGGAAACTCTTCAAACGTCACATTTTTCATTGCTGCAAATTAAATTCATTTCAGACGATGGTAAATAAAAAGCCCTCCCCCAAAAGGGTAGGGCTTTTCATTGCCGTGATTTTCAGCAAATCACTCGTGTATTCATTTTTTTTACAATCTACCGGCCACAATCTCATCCACCACTAGCGGATCGAGTAGTGTTGTGGTATCTCCCAAATTTTGAATTTCACCTTCTGCAACTTTGCGCAAGATTCTGCGCATAATCTTTCCGCTACGCGTTTTGGGTAAGCCAGATACAAACTGAATCATATCGGGTTTGGCAATACGACCAATGTGCTCCACAATGGTTTCAATGATTTCATCTTTTGTTTGCGGAGTAGCATCTGATGGGTCTGCCAATATCACATACGCATAGATGCCTTGACCTTTAATGTCGTGTGGGAAGCCTACTACAGCGCTTTCAACCACTTTCTTGTTCTGATTTATCGCATTCTCAATCTCGGCAGTACCGAAGCGGTGACCGCTCACATTAATCACATCATCCACACGGCCAATGATGCGATACATGCCATCTTCTTCTCTTCGTGCACCATCACCGGTGAAGTACAAACCTTTGTAGGTATCAAAGTAGTTGACGCGACAGCGCTCATGGTCGCCATAAGTAGTGCGAATCATTGAAGGCCATGGAAATTTGATGCAGAGGTATCCTTCTACTCCATTGTCTTTGATTTCCTCACCTTGCGCATCCACCAGCACCGGTTGAATACCGGGAAGCGGCAATCCTGCATGGGCCGGACGCAAAGGAGATATACCGGCCAATGCGCTTATCATCACACCACCGGTTTCCGTTTGCCACCACGTATCAATTACAGGACAATGCGTTTTGCCAACGTGTGTATGATACCAATGCCATGCCTCTTCATTGATGGGCTCACCAACCGACCCGAGAACACGCAAACTGTATAATCCATAAGCCAAAACGTGATCCACACCGGCAGCCATCAATGAGCGAATCGCTGTTGGTGCTGTATAGAATATTGTCACATGGTGTTTATCAATGACCTGCCAAAAGCGTCCCGGATCGGGATACGTTGGGACACCTTCAAACATTACGGATGTTGCACCCTGCAATAAGGGGCCGTAAACGATGTATGAGTGCCCTGTAATCCAACCGATATCTGCTGTACACCAAAAGACATCGCTCTCTTTGTATTGGAATACATTGGAAAACGTATAACCTGTATAAACCATGTAGCCCCCACATGTGTGCACTACACCTTTTGGTTTTCCAGTACTTCCTGATGTATAAAGGGTGAAGAGCATGTCCTCACTATCCATTTCTTCAGCCGGGCACTCGGCATCCACTTTTTCGAGTTCTTCATGGTACCATAAGTCGCGACCTTCTTTCATATCAATCGGCCAGTTGAGGCGATTTATCACCAGAATTTTCTTTATCTGATCACCACACGATTCGAGCGCCTCGTCTACCACCGCTTTCACAGGGATTTGCTTGGCCCCGCGATTGAGTCCATCACTGGTTATGATGAATTCACATGCAGCATCTTTCACGCGGTCGGCAATGGAGTTGGCACTGAAGCCGGCAAAGATGATGGAATGCACCGCGCCAATGCGTGCGCAGGCCAATGTGGCAAAAACCAATTCGGGAATCATGGGTAAATAGATGCAAACGCGATCCCCTTTCTTCACGCCCATCGACTTAAGGATGTTGGCCATCTTGCACACATTGGTATAAAGTTCTCGATAGGTGTATCGCAATGAACGTTCCTTCGGGTCATTGGGCTCCCATATCAGGGCGAGTTTATTTCCACGCTGTGCCAAATGCCTGTCCAAGCAGTTCTCGGTAATATTGAGTTTACCATTGATGAACCACTTCACATTTGGTTCAGTAAAATTCCATTCCAAGGTTTTATCCCACGTTTTTCGCCAATTGAAATGGCCGGCTACTTCACTCCAAAAACCTTCGGGGTCTTCCACACTTCTTTGATAGACTTGCTGATATTCCTCGAAACTGCTGATTTGAAAATTCATTGAAAGAAAGTTTTATGATGATTATACCTGGGTGATTCATGCAATGTTAAGCAAAAGGAAAAATCCATTGATAGCACATTTGTATCAAAATAAATTTTAGCGGAAGTATTTAGAATGCCGCTAAAACGCAAAAGGGCGGGGTCACCTTCGGTGACCCCGCCCTTTCTTCATGTATTAACAGTTCGGTAGTAATGCGTCAATCAATATGAACGGAGCAAGTACCATTCTGGCGGTTCACAGTAAACGAAACCTTTGCACCGGGACTTTGCATGGCCACATGCGAGCCGCTGCCGTTACACTCTCCGTCCTGTACTGAAAGTGTAAAGTCGATGCTAGCAAGTTTAGTAGTTCCGTCCTCCTCCTCTTGCACTTGAAAAGAATATTTGAAGTCGATTCCCTTTTCACGAAGGGCATTAGAAATATCAATCAGCTCCATTCGGGTAGTACTTCCATCGATGACAACGGAAGCTGTGTTCTCATCCATAGTGAGACCGCGTTGGCCGAATGCTGCAGTTCCCACAAAGAGAAAAGCGATCAGTAAGCTTGAGTAAAGAAGTTTCATTTCGTCAAAATTTTAATCGTCAAAATACTAGACGGTGGGTAAATGTATAAAGTTGTCTGCAATGAACTTAAAAAACATGATTGATTATTCCTTTCTAATTTCGCCCCTTCATTTTAATAACGAAGAACACAGACATGGGCAAGGCAAGTAAACCATCCAAATACGATGAGTTAAAAGGTAAACTGATAAGTGAAGAAGAAAGTGCTGTACTTGCTGCTCTGGAGGAAATTGCAGAGAACGGTACGGCTCAAATGATAGAACCGTTGATTCATCTATATGGAGCCACGCGCTACGACAGTATCAAAAAGCAAACTGCCGAGATGCTCAACACATTGAAGATTAGCGGAGCCAAAGCCCCCATGCTCGCTGCGCTCGCTGACCCTGCCAATAAAGCCATACGCAAAGACATCATCGGGTTTATGTGGAATTCCGGCATTCAGCCAGTAGATGAACTTGTGCAATTCACTCAAATCGCCATCGAAGGCACCTACGAAGAAGCACTGGAGTGCCTCACATTGTTGGACAGCATCGTGGATCCGGTGCAAGAAGAAGTATTGATGGAATGCATTCTTCAAGTGAAACAGCACCTCAGTGGTGCCGGTCGAAGCGATAAATCCACCCTGATGGTTCAATACCTCGAGGTGTTGGAAAAAATGCGCATTGACGAAGACTAATTGCGCAATCCCTCATGCATACCGACTTAATTGGCAAAGCGATATACGCCTATCATTTCCATGGTGATGACACCACAATAGACACCTACATCGATGGTGAACCGGATGCACAAATGCCTCCATCGCTTTTCTTTCGCGACAAGCGACACATGAATCATCTGGAGCGCGAAGCCTTGAAACGATGCAAGGGCAAAGTCTTAGACATCGGTGCAGCTGCAGGTTGTCACAGCCTCATATTACAGCAAGCCGGGCTAGATGTCACTGCTAACGAAATATCATCCCCTGCTTGCAAAGTGATGCATGAACGCGGCATTCAAAACATTGTACAAGAAGACATCCTGCATCATCAAGGTAACTACGACACCGTACTGCTACTCATGAATGGATTGGGTATCGCACGCAAGAAAAATCAACTCCTGCACTTTCTCAAGCATCTCAAATCACTCTTGCGCCCTGGTGGACAAATCCTTACCGATTCAACGGATATACAATACCACCATGAGCAGCTCTCCCTCACGAAAGATTACTACGGAGAAGTGAGCTTTTTGCTGGAATACAAAGGTCAACATGAAACTTTTGATTGGTTATATGCCGATAAAGAATTGATTCGCCAAACAGCCCATGCGTGTGGTTTGAAATTCGAATTACTCAAAGAGAACCGCAACAATGCCTTTCTTGTCAGACTGAGCAAGTAACGTTCCACACAATTTCATGGAATTATTTTTGTTTCTTTCCGGACATGAAGCACATCTTACTTTTTCTCCTACTTGTTACGAGTATTTACACAAACGCACAGACGTATGTCTATCCCGATCAGATGCGCTTTTATGGAGACATGATTTGTAACATCAAAGATGGACACGTCATGGCGGGTAACTCCAACATGTGGAGCGATGCGGTACTCACTGCCAAGAACAATAAGATTTTCAAAGGCTTTTCCACCTCCATGTTTGATGTATTGTACACCATGGATGAAGATGGACTCTATGCCGGTGAGAGTACATTTTCATTTGACCGGTTATATACAATAAAGAATGGAAGAGTGTACCGTGGAAATAGTACGATGACGATGGATTGTCTTTATCGGTATGACTTCGCTAGCGGAGCTATCTACAAAGGCGACAGCACATTTCCATTTGATGCCGTACTTTTTCTTCAGGGCGATAAACTTCAAGCGATAGAACTAGCCGCGCTACTTCTATCGCTTGAAATGCTTTAAAGAAATAAGAAAGAGATTACTTAACTTCTTCCAATCGGAAAGTATAAGACTCCATAATTTGGTTGCAAAGGAGCTTTTGGCACGCCTCGTCCACTTTGCTTTCAGCAGTAGCTTTATCTTTTGCCTCCACCATCAATGTGATGTGTTTACCGATGCGCACTCCTGTAATCTCAGGTAGACCAAGGTTTTTCATAGAACCGGAGACAGCCTTACCTTGTGGATCCAAAAGTGCTTCCAAAGGCATGATATCGATAGAGGCTTTAAATTTTTGCATAATGAATCGCTAAATAAAATACTGCTGCAAACCTAGAGGTTTTGGAGCAAATGGAACGCTATTGTGTAAATGTTTTTTTAGGGGGAAATCGCAAAGAGAATCGTTATCAACGCAAATCAATTTCCTGATAACTGAGCTCTTCCTTCCCTTTCTTGGTAAGGCGATAGCCTTGGTTGTTCTTATTGAGGATATAGCCTTCCAGATACAATTTGGCGATTCGCGCTCCCATGTTTGCACTACGTGTAGAGTGTGCATCATCATGTTCAATACGACTCCAGAAAGCTGCTTCCAATTGCGGAAGTTTAATTAACTCATTCTTGTTGTTTTGTTTGTACACTCGGATGATGTCGAGAATTACATAGTCGTACTTATCCAATGACATAATTACTCTAAGGTCTTTTAGTAAAACAATGCAATGAAGCTGTTCGCAGTTTAGGTTATAATGTTTGGCTATTGTGCTATCGCCTAGCAACACGCTAATATATTCAGCTCCACTTGCAGGCTAGAGCACCACCAAAATCATTTGCTGACAAATTATTAACGCAAAAGCTTCTCTAAATCAATACAAATAGCCTTTTGCAAGATAACGAGCTCAATAATCACCCAATGTTTCTTCCAGTTGTGCCAATGCTTTTTCGAGTTCAGCATCATTCGGAGCGGTACCGTGCCACTTATGAGTACCTTCCATAAAGTCCACACCTTTACCCATTACAGTAGTCATGAGTATCATGATGGGCTTACCTTTACCTGTTGCGGCTTTGGCTTTGTCAAGTGTTTGCAACACATCATCCATATCGTTACCATTCATCTCCATCACTTCCCAACCGAAGGATTCCCACTTAGCACGCAAATTGCCAAGGCTCATTACCCTTTCCGTTGGGCCGTCAATCTGCTGACCGTTCATATCAATGGTAGAGATGATGTTGTCAATCTTGTGATGAGCGGCATACATCGCAGCTTCCCAGATTTGACCTTCCTGCAACTCTCCATCACCATGGAGTGAGTAAACCAACGTATCATCGTTGTTCAGCTTCTTGGCTTGGGCGGCACCCAACGCCACTGAAAGACCTTGTCCTAATGAACCACTTGCCACACGAATACCTTCAAGGCCTTCGTGAGTGGTAGGGTGGCCTTGCAAACGTGAATCAATCTTTCTGAAAGTGGACAACTCACTCACAGGGAAATATCCTCTGCGAGAAAGTACGCTGTACCACACAGGAGAGATGTGGCCATTGCTCAAGAAGAACAGGTCTTCGCCCTTGCCATCCATGTTCCAGTTGGCAGGATCGATGCGCATCTTCTCAAAGTACAATGCAACCATGAAATCCGTGCACCCCAAAGAACCACCCGGGTGACCACTGTTCACGGCATGAACCATGCGTACGATATCCCTGCGAACTTGTGATGCAATTCTTTTCAATTCCTGTGTAGAGCTCATGATGACCGATAAATAAAGATGATTGTTGAATGTGGGCGCAAGTTATTCATAAGCGTTCACCTGCACGCTGCCCTGTTGGTTTTATGTGGAAAAGAAACTTCAACGGATGCGTTTAGCTTTGCGGCTTTCAGATGAATAACAACTTTATAATCTGGCTGAAGAATTCGCGCGCAGCGAAACGCTATTCCATTGCCGCATTTATCCTTTGCATTGGCTATTATGTATTGGAGACCATTAACGGTCGGGCGCAGATGGCCGACTTTCAGGTGTATTACGGAGCGGCAAATGCCTTCATCGATGGTACTCCTGTCTACGGCCGTGCATTTGGTGTGAGTGATGTGGGCTTCTTTAAGTATTCTCCATTCGCTGCGCTGCCTTTTGTCCCTTTTGCATTACTGCCTTATACACCGGCATCCATCATTTACTATCTCATCATGACGGTGGCATTCATTCTGTGGCCTTTGTATTTGTTTTTTTACCTCACTAGCAAGCACATCTCCATAGACCTTAAGAAAACAGGCATCGTCATTTTCTTATCCGTGCTCTTTTTGGCTGACCATATCGAGCGTGAATTGCACTTGGGGAACATCAACCTCATGTTGCTCATCATGTGCTTTGCATCTTATCATGCTCTATGCAGAGGAAAACAATGGCAGTCAGGTATATGGATGGGTATCATTCTGCTCTTCAAACCTCACTTCGCTATTCTTCTTCCCTATTTGTTCTGGAAGCAGAAATGGAAAGCGTTTTTTTCCACTGCAGCTACCATGGTGATAGGAATGGTGTTACCGGCAATTTTCAAAGGGTGGTCACAAAACATGACCATATTCTTCCAATGGATAGAGGCGATGCGCGAACACAACACAAGCCTTGAAGACAGTCCCAATACAATTTATGGGCTCGTCAATAATTATCTCTTGGGCGAAAATGGCGGACCGCTGCTGGTAGCGATACTGCTCTGTATCGTAGCACTGTTGTTTATGTGGCTCCTAATACGCAACCAACGCATCACTCAGAACACCGACATCCGTTTCATAGAGTTCTTTGTACTCGTGGCTGCTATCCCGAACCTGACTCACACCGACACCGAACATTTTATGTGGACATGGCCATTGATAATGTACAGCATCTTGGTACTCACGAGTGGTAATCTCCGAAACATCTGGCCGTCAGTCATCCTCATGACCTTATCTTTCATCCCCTTCTGCCTCAACTCACCGGACATCGTTGGCCGCACTTTGCGCGATTTGTTTGATGAAGGTGGACTGCTCGGATTGGCCAATATCCTACTCATTATCAACGCAATTTATCTTTGTTTGCGACTTCAAGTGCCACAATCAACTAAATAACAATTCACTATGAATGAAATAAGCTGAAAAGGACGATTAACCAAACAAAAAAAACCTTAGGTTTGGCTCCTATTCAGATAAACAATATTGAAATTGTATGTGGAAAGAATCAGATAACAAGTTGGTTAGAGAGTTTCGTTTCAAAGATTTTCCTGAAGCTTTTACCTTCATGACTCGTGTAGCGTTCTTGTGTGAAAAGGCGAACCATCACCCAGCATGGTTCAACATTCATAACTACGTACGCATAGAACTATCCACGCATGAAGCAGGCGATATTGTAACGGAAAAGGACCGTCAACTCGCCATGAAGATTGATGACATTCTCGGATAATCGGTGCCCTGAGCTCTGATACGAGAAAGGCCTAGCTATAAGCTACATATATAGAAAAAGACTTCTGCCAATTTGTTTCGTGACAGCTTGGATTCCCGGGCTTTCCCTGATGCTTCACTACATAATTTCTAAATGTGAACGGAAACCTTTTACCAAAATCATCATCCAGGTGAGATGAATAAAACTGGCCTTTAATCGGGATCATGTAATTCTCCCATCATTTGGTCACTGTAAAAATTGAAAAAAGTAATAATTGAGCACAAAAACCTATCTACATTCGCACCGCTTTTTATGAGCTGGCTATTGGCTGAAAGGTAGATAGCAACCAACTCTAAATATCATTCAAATAAAATATGAGCACTACGGAAAAAGTTCCTGTGACAAATTCGGAAAATGCGGTTACAGAAAGAATGTTCACCTTTGACCATGAACAAGTAACCTTCTGCCAAGATGCGGCTACTGGTCTAAGATCAATCATTGCAATTCACAATACAACACTGGGGCCTGCGGTAGGCGGCACACGCATGTGGGCTTATGCCAGTGAGAACGATGCCCTCACGGATGTTCTTCGCCTCTCAAGAGGTATGACCTATAAAAATGCGTTGGCCGGTTTGAACATCGGTGGCGGTAAAGCTGTGATTATCGGTGATGCAAGAACTCAAAAGAGTGAAGCCTTGCTTCGCAGATTCGGAAAATTCGTTGACGGATTGGGCGGTAAATACATCACTGCCGAAGACGTGGGTATCTCTACCAAAGACATGGAGTATGTAAAGATGGAAACCGACAATGTTGTTGGCCTTCCTGAATACCTCGGTGGTAGTGGTGACCCAAGCCCAGTTACAGCTTTCGGTGTGTACATGGGTATGAAAGCAACCGTGAAAGAACTCACCGGTAACGACTCCTTGAACGGCAAGAAAGTAGTAGTACAAGGCGTTGGCCATGTAGGTGAATACCTTGTAGAACACCTAGTGAAAGAAGGTGCTCAAGTAACCATCACCGATATCTACGAAGACCGTGTTGCTGCAGTAACCAAACGCTTTGGAGTGAAAGCCATCAAGCCTGATGAAGTTTACACGCAAGACATGGACATCTACTCTCCATGTGCCTTGGGTGCAACCATCAATGATGAAACATTGGAACAACTCAAATGCGCTATCATCTGCGGAGCTGCTAACAACCAACTCAAAGATGAAGTGAAACACGGACAAGCAGTGAAAGACAAAGGCATCATCTACGCACCTGACTATCTTGTGAATGCCGGCGGTATCATCAACTGCTTCTGGGAAATGAACGGCTACAACCGCAATGCTGCGTTGTCACAAGCCGAGAATATTTACCAAACCGCACTCAATATTTTCAAAATATCAGCTGAGGAGAATATTCCGACTTATCTGGCAGCCAACAAGCTTGCTGAAGCCCGCATTGCTGCCATAGCTAAGATTAATGCAAGACTTTAAGAGAATTCTATATCCGGACCAGGCATAGTAACCCATAGAATTACCATTTAATTTTTGACTACCCAAAATGCTTAATCGCAGACACATTCGAATTAAAGTTCTACAAATACTCTTTGCTTATTACAGCGAGGATAAGCCTGACATGGTCAGGTATGAAAAAATGCTCTTTGAGAGCTTCGATCGTTTCCGCGATTTATACATCGGCCTGTTGCAAATCATGCCGGAAATGCAAGCCAAAGCAATCGAGAAGATTGAGGCAGGCATGAACAAAAAACTCCCTACCAAGGAGGATTTGCATCCCAACACCAAATTCGTAACGAATGCCATCATCCGCTTGCTTGCCAATAGTAAAAACCTTGCTAAGGCTGCGAAGGATTCACATTTGATTTGGAGAAACAACGATGACTTGTTGCGCCAGTTGTTCCGCTTCCTTATTGAAACAGAGGATTACAAAGAGTACATGGCCAGCAAAGAGCGCGGATTTGAACACGACCGTGAATACGTGTTGCGCTTCTTGAGACGTCACATTGTTAACTACACTCCTATCCATGAATACCTTGAGGAGTTGGGCATTTTCTGGAACGATGATTTGGACCTTGCTGCAAGCATGGTGTTGAAGACCATCAAAGGCATTCACGACAATGACGATGATGTTGAACTCATGCAGCTCTGGAAAGCCGGTGAAGACGAAGAAGAATATGCTCGCCAGTTGTTCCGCAAGACCCTTGCATACGGTGAAGAAAGCATGGAGCTCATTGCAAAACACTCTCCTAACTGGGAGGCTGACCGCATTGCACTCATGGACCTTGTCATAATGAAAATGGCGATTGCAGAAGCTCGTTACTTCGACCAAATCCCACTCAAGGTGACCATGAACGAGTTCATCGAATTGGCAAACTATTACAGCACACCAAAAAGCAACAAGTTCATCAATGGTTTGTTGGACACATTGTTCCCTCTTTTGGAAAAAGAAGGAAAAATCAAGAAAGTTGGCCGCGGTTTGATTTCAGAATCTACCAAGCCTGCTGCCGAAAAAGCTGAGCCAGCTCCTGTAGCTGAAGTAGCAAGCGAAGAGGCCAAGCCGGCTAAAGCTGCAAAACCTAAAAAAGCGGCTGCCAAAGCGAAGAGCAAAGAGGCACCGGCTGAGTCCGAACAAACAGGTGAATAATGAACGCAAAAAATTAGTTGTAGTATTAGGACCCACGGCCATTGGAAAAACAGCATTGGCCGTGGGACTTGCTCAACATCTACACACCGAAATCCTTTCAGCAGACTCCCGTCAATTTTTTACCGAACTCAATATCGGGGTTGCACGCCCCTCTCCTGAAGAGCTCAGCGCTGTTCCCCATCACTTCGTTGCTTTTCTTTCCATTCATGAACATTACAGTGCAGGCATGTTCGAAGCCGATGCGCTCAAGTTGCTGGATGATTTATTCAAAACACATGACACGGTCATCTGCTGCGGTGGTAGCATGCTGTACATCGATGCTCTGCTCTATGGCTTGGATGATTTGCCGAGTGATAAGAGTATTCGCAAGGAACTTCAGCAACGCCTTGATACGGAAGGATTGGAGGCCCTTGTCAACCAATTGCAACAACTGGACCCGCAGTATCATGCCCTTGTGGACCGCCAAAACCCACACCGCATCCTGCGCGCACTGGAAGTCTGCATCTGCTCAGGCAAGAAATATTCAGAATTGCGAAAAGCTTCCAAGACAGAGCGTCCATTTGACATCATCAAAATAGGCCTTACAGCAGAACGCGAATGGATGTATGCACGCATCAACAAACGTGTGGACATCATGCTTGAGCAAGGATTATTGCAAGAAGTAGAATCCGTTCTTCCCTATCAACACCTCAATGCCCTCAACACAGTGGGGTACAAAGAGCTGTTCGATTACTTCAACGGTAAGTGCAGCCTTGATGAAGCCACAGAACGCATCAAACAACATACCCGCAACTTTGCTAAGCGCCAATTGACATGGTGGCGCAGAGATCATTCCATACAATGGATAGAAGTCGATAAAGTCGTATCCCCCTTAAATGAAGCATTGACCATCATTCAAGGTTGAGCATATAGCCACATTAGAACGGGAATCCGATACCAAAATTGATAACAGCATTGTTGGCAATAGGCACGCGCTTGATGTCGGCATCAAATCTGCGCAGATAGGAGATGTATTCATCCTTCGGTTGCCACAACCAGCGTTCTCCGGGCACTTTAGCCGGGTCTTTGAATTTTATTCCCAAATCAATTCTCACAAGGAAGATATCAAAGTCGAGTCGCAATCCCAAACCACCACTGATGGCAATCTCACTCACGAAACGGTCCCAGCGGAAGTCGGCACCTTTGCGAATGGGGTCGGGATTGAGCAACCAGATGTTACCGGCATCCATGAACAACGCCCAGTTGAACATCTTCGTCAACTTAAAGCGGTATTCAAAGTTACCTTCCAACTTCAGCTCACCGATGTTGTTGAAGGTTTGCACAGCCAATGAATCACGCGATGAACCAGGGCCGAGTGTACGCGCCTGCCATGCACGCATTCCGTTGGAACCACCACTGAAGAAGCTTTTTTCGAAAGGAAGTGTGTTGAGGTTTTTGCGAGGTACTCCTGCTCCGCCATAAACACGCCACACAAATGCATTCTTCGGGTTCACATTGTAGTAATAGCGATAATCCACATCCATGCGATGATATTGAGCAAAGCGAATTCCGGATACGATATAGAATCCCTCATCATGTCTTGGAGCGGACGTAGCTTGCATGATGCCATTGAGAATGTTACCGGCACCACCAAAGGATGCACGCAAGTAACGATATGAACGCTGGTACCAATTTTTCTGTGTATTCAGGGTAAAAGTGGGAGTTGCAAATGCAAGTATCAAGTGGTTCTGATAACTGCTGGCAAGAAAGGAATCATTGATGCGATCGAGAAAAGCTTGGAAGGCCGGTGATTTCTCGATGTTGATAATGCTGAACTCCACTAGGTCAATATTGAAACGCGTAATCTTATTTGGGTTCTCTATGAAGCTATAGGAATAGCGCAATTGTGAGAGTGTGCGCTCATAGTCAGGCCTGCGTTGGTAGTTGAACACACCAGTAATTACCGTTTGAGGCTCACTACTGCGTGCCGTGAAATCACACCCCAACGGAAACAAGCGAGGCAGTCGCACGGTTATCTCCGGACCTACTTCAAATGTGTTGAGACCGAAGCTGCGCTTGAGCTGACCACTGCCTGTAGCATCGGTAGTCTGCACCAACGTTTGCGATGCTTCCATACCGATGATCATTCTCAACTCAAGGCGCTCTGCACCGTTAAATAAGTTGCGGTTCACATAACCGGGGTTCGCATAGATACCCATGTTACCAGCGCGGTTGGTAAGGTGCGGGTCAATATGGAACCCTTGTTTTTTATCGGGCACCGCTCGGATATACGTATCCAATACATTCAAATGTGGACTCAAGGTATCCTGACGAGGAATCAACACAATGGTTGTTGAGCGAAACACGCCCAAATCACTGTAGCGCTTGTAAGTCTTGTCTATTTTGTCCTTCTGATATAAATCTCCGCTGTTATAGCCTTGAATGCAGGAGAGCAAGGTTTTGTTGATGGTTCCCGTGTTATCGTTATAGATAAATAATCCATCGTGTCGAGTGGGTGGTGGATTCACCCGGTCAGGATTGCTCGGGTCGAACTGGGTATCGACATAAATGTTGCCGATATAATACTTTTTGTGCGGAATGACAATCATCTCATTGCTCGCACCGGGTGCTGGTACTTTATGGTTTTGTAAGCGAAGGACGAGGTTCACGCCATTGTCACCAATGGTAGTATCGGCATCATAGCTGATGTATTCTTTGTTGAATTCGTAATAACCGTTGTTGTTATAGAATCGTGTGATGCGGTCGCGGTCATCATCCAGCTTCGTGATGTCAAAGACCATCCCGGGATTCACTGTCAAATAACGCTGCACACGCGGGAACATCTCAGCCATTATCGCATCCTCCACATCATAGCGAATGCTGCGAATCACATACGGCTGATTAGGCGTCACCGTATAGATTACATTGCCTCGTTGTCCCCTTTTCAACTCGAACGTAGGCTCCACCTTAGCCCTGAAGTATCCACGCTTTTGCAAATAAATGCTCATCTGCTCTGCACTGCGATAAGCCTTGCTCGAATCAATTACCACTGTAGGTTCCCCGACTGTATAGGCCCAAAACATGCGCCAAGTCTTGCACTCCTTGGGTTGTTTGTTTTTGCGAGCACGCTTGGCATTCTTGCGCTCGCAACGGATGGCATTGAGCTCTTCACTGCGTGCGAGCTTCTTTTTGTTCACCATCAAATACACGGTATGATTGAAACGCAGTCCCAGGATTTTGCGGTTAGCCTCGGGCTTGGCTAGTTCCTGCAGCTCGGAGTTTGAAATATTGTAGGCGTGTGGTTTGTCCTTCACCACCACCTCGTTTTTGAGCAACATGTTCTCACCTTCCGGCAAGTTGCGCAATCTGGCACAACCCGTAGCGTATAGCATCACTATACACATAGAAAGAAACCACAGTATTCGCGGGTGATGTGCTATCATATATTGCAGCGCAATTTCGCTTGGAAAATAAATATATCGCCTCGCTAGTTTCAAAGATGGTGCCGTTGAAAAAAGATATCAAACTTGTACGCTCACTTCAGCAGAAAAAATTCCGCAATGAACATCAGCTCTTCGTTGTGGAAGGCAGAAAGATGGTGGATGAAGCGCTTACATCACGCTTCAAGTTGCACAGCCTCTACTCCACGGATAGCGCATACCATCCTGATAAATGCCATCATGTGACCAAGAAAGAAATGGAAATGATGTCATCGCTGAGCACTCCATCGCCCTACTTAGCGGTATTGCATAAATCTCCCGAGACCGAGCAATGGCCCAAAACATTGGACACTGCCGTGGTAATAATGGACGGCATAGCCGACCCCGGCAACCTAGGAACCATCCTGCGCACAGCCGAATGGTTCGGTATAAACCATGTTTTTTGTACGGAGGATTGTGTAGAGCTCTACAACCCGAAGACCGTGCAATCCACCATGGGTAGTCTCTTCCGCGTACATGTACACTATGCGGCTGCGGAAACCATCATCCGCTACTTGCAAGAAAACAACTACAAGCTCAACGGTGCAGACATGAAAGGCACCTCGCTCTATGAATACCGATTTACCAATAAAGAAGCGATTGTGATTGGCAGCGAAAGCCACGGTATCCGCGATACCATGCGTCAAGCATTAGACGACAACTATATCACCATTCCAAGACATGGCCATGCGGAATCACTCAATGCTTCCGTAGCCACATCCATCATTCTTTCGGAATTATATCGCCAAAAACTGCATCAATAACGGCACCGCCCTTATTTGCGGTTCATCACTTCCGTCTGAATCTGTATGGACTCAATGTGAATGAGCTTCAGCAACTCACGAGTAAACTCCTCCGACAAGCCGAGCGCTTTACCGATTGCCATTCGCGAGGCTACAATCTCCTCCCAGCGTTTTACTTGCAGGACGGTCACGTTGTTGTCGCGCTTGTATTGGCCCAGTACTTCGGAAATCTTCATACGCGCAGCCAGTTTGGTGAGAATTTCCTCGTCAAGACGGTCAATTTTATCGCGCAAAGCAGCAAGCTCGTTCTTGAATTCAGGATTCTCCGCCACCGCCTCGCGCACGATGAGTTCACTCACCAGTTTGCCCAGCACCGCAGGAGTGATTTGCTGCTTTGCATCACTCCATGCCTGGTCAGGAGTGATGTGGCTTTCAATCATAAGGCCTGCCATATTGAGGTCTAAAGCCTTTTGGGAGACCAGCGCTATCAAATCGCGGTTACCGGTGATATGACTCGGGTCGCAAATGATATCGAGTTCAGGAATGCGTGTTTTCAACTCAATCGGCATTTCCCACATCGGTGCATTGCGAAATGCGCCTTTATCGGTAGCGGAAAATCCTCTGTGAATAGCCGCCATCTTCTTGATGCCTGCTTTGTAGAGGCGTTCAATGGCTCCCATCCACAACTCCAAATCAGGATTGACAGGATTTTTGACCATCACAGGAATGTCCACACCATTTAACGCGTCAGCAATCTCCTGAACGGAAAAAGGGTTTACAGTAGTTCGGGCTCCAATCCAAAGGATATCGATACCCGCTTTGAGGCAAGCCTCCACGTGGTGAGCGTTGGCTACCTCCGTTGCGGTGGGGAGAGAAGTCAACTTGCCGGCTTTTGTGAGCCAAGCCAAAGCCGGTTCACCGGCACCTTCATATTGTCCCGGGCGGGTACGCGGTTTCCAAATACCGGCACGCAGAACATGTACTTTACCCGTTGCCGCTAATTGTTGGGCTGTTGCGAGGGTCTGTTCCTCGGTCTCAGCGCTACAAGGACCACTGATGATGACCGGCTTGCCACCGGTGTTCAACCAGTGATGAATGGAAATTAAATCCATCGAAATTCCAGATTATTTAGTTGCTCAATTTTCTATAAAAATGCCCCAATAGGGTTACTTACGAATCGGCCCAAGGCCGCTCCACTCGGCAAAAAACCAAGCCGCGAAAGTAGCTTTTCCCATTTTCAACGAGCAAGTGTTTACACAAAAGAATTCGATTTTTCAGAAAAATGGGAAATACCCTATTTTTGGCCAAACACTTATATCCATGAAGTTCAAAGTAGACCATAAAGAAAAAGTAGCCATCATAACTTCTTCCGTGGAGAAGTTGGATGCTATCCACGCTCCTGAATTAAAAGGTGAAATAGTGATGCTTAACAAAGAAGGTCATCGCAACATCATCCTAAACCTTACCGACACCCGCTACATCGATTCATCAGGACTTAGCGCTATTTTGGTCGGTAACAGAATGTGTAACGAAGCCAACGGTTCATTCGTTATCTGCGGACTTCAAGAGAATGTGAGCAAGCTCATTTCTATCTCTCAGTTGGACAAAATCCTCAAAATCACCCCGACATTGAGCGAAGCTGTTGACCTCGTTTACATGGACGAAGTGGAACGTGAAATCTAATTTTAATTGGTACATATACTGCAAATGAAAAAAGCTCTACTTCTTCTAGCTGTTCTATTTACTGGCGTAAGCCTATCTGCTCAAACATGTGTTCCCGAAGATTATGATTGGGGAAGTGCCTCCTTTGGCGTATCACCTGATCCGAATGCCGGAGAGTCATTCATGGTAGGTCATGTGGGTTTACCTTATTACGATGTAATTTACGTGAAATGCCCATCCGTTGCCGGTGATGTATTAGGTCCAGACAGTCCTTGGTATCAATTTGCTGCCGGTGTTGCATTGGACTCTGTTCGCCTCAATAGCATTACTCTTGACAACGGCTTGACCCAAATGCCTCTTTCAGACATTGGATTGACGCTCACCTGCAACAACAACGGTGAGTCCAGCAATCCATGCATGTTCTATCCCGGCCATGTGTATTGTGGTGACATCTCCGGAACACCAACCGTAGCGGGCGAATGGCCGGTTACCATCAACATTACTGCTTACCTCACTTTCGGTGGTGCACAAGCCATCGATTACCCATTGGAAGGTTATACCTTCATCGTTAATGCCGAAACAGTATCGGTGACTGAAACTGCAGCCGCCAATTTCAACGTAGAGCAGAACGTTCCAAACCCTGCTAACAACTACACGCAAGTGACCTTCACACTTCCTGCTGCTGAAGAAGCAAGCATTACTGTTACCAATCTCATTGGTGAAGTAGTGTTGAAGAAAAACGTGAAGAGCAAGCGTGGTGAAAATACCGTAGGCCTGGATACAAGCGATATTCCAAACGGAATCTACTTGTACTCCGTGCAAACCGGTACCAAGAAAATCACCAAGAGAATGGTGATTCAACACTGATAAGGCTATTAAATACGGATATTTGAAACCGCTTACCCCGAGCGGTTTCTTTTTTTATATAGATGACGTTCGAAGTAACCATATTAGGATGCGGGGCTGCCGCCCCCACTACCAAGCACAATCCGACTGCTCAGGTAGTGAATATGCATGATAAGCTCTTCCTGATTGATTGTGGCGAAGGTACCCAGATGCAGATGCGCAAATACAAAATCCGTTTTCAGCGCATCAATCACATCTTCATCTCTCACCTGCATGGCGACCACTACCTCGGCCTATTGGGTTTCATCAGCAGTATGCATTTACTGGGGCGCAAGACCAAACTGCACATCTATGGTCCTGCCGATTTGAAAGCCATCATTGACCTCAACCTCAAAGCGTCCTCCACCTTTTTGGACTATGATATAGATTTCCACGCTACGGATGTAAAGAATCGCCAGAAAATCTATGAGGACAAATCACTCGAGGTTTATTCGTTTCCGCTCAAGCACCGCGTGGACTGCTGCGGCTTCATCTTCTGGGAAAAACAGCGCAAGCCGAAAGTGGAAAAGGACATCATCGAGCGCTACAACTTGCGACCGAGTCAAATCATTCAACTCAAACGCGGTGAGGACATTGTATTGGACGATGGCAGCGTGCTGCCATTCAGCGAGGCTTGCACACCTGCAGCACCGCCAAAGTCGTATGCTTATTGCTCCGATACGGCATACTCCGAAACAGTGATTGAAAATGTGCAAGGAGCCACGTTGCTTTATCACGAATCAACCTTTCTTAACACGGAATTGGAGCGCGCCAAAGCGACCTTTCACAGCACTGCCACGCAGGCAGCAACTGTTGCACTGAAAGCGAACGCTAAACGACTGGTGCTAGGGCACTTCTCCGCACGTTATACCGAAGAGCACGACTTTATCACTGAAGCGTCTGCTATCTTTCCCAATGTGGAGCTTGCCAGTGAAGGACTCACTTTTTATATCTGATACACGAAAAGAGCCGCTACTAAAGCGGCTCTTTTATTAGCGATTCCAATTGTTGTTTCATCGAACAACAAAACTCTTGGTCAACTTGGTTCCCTCCCCCACTATGAGCCAGTAATTACCGCGTGCAAGATGTTGGATGGGTATAGGTGTAATGGTTTGTTGAATATCCAAGTTCATGATATGCTTGCCATCTACTGCGTAGATAGCAGCCTTCTGCCCAATTAGTTTTTCAGCCACCTCAAGTGTTATCTGATCCACTGCGGGATTAGGATATACATTGAGTTGAGAGGAAAGGGCTGCATGATTTTTTACCGCGACATATTCATCGTTGCGAAACTGAATAATTTTATTGGGACCGGAGCCGGGATAACCCGTACCATTGAGCGCCACATAAACCGTTCCATCGAAAGGATTGTAGCACACATCGCGGAAACGTTGATTGAGCGTAGTGAAGTATTTGTCTTCACCGATGACACTCAACCCATCTTCACTAAGGTGCAACACAGAAACTCGGTCTCTATCGGAGTTGGTACCGGACAAACCGCCCATCACTCCCATAAGAACACTGTGTTGCCATTCCGGTATGGCGGGATGGTTGTAATAAATAATACCATTGACGGCTACACAAGGCGACCACTCCATCAGAGGCTCGCGCACGTTGTGCTCCTCACAGAATGACAATTCAGCCGGTGTATCACAAGCACCTTCCACATTTGGCCAACCGTAGTTTCTGTTTTCTTCTATGATGTTGAATTCATCGCTATTCGTTTGTCCGTGCTCGCTGCTGTAGAGAATTCCGTTAGGGCCATAGCACAAGCCTTGCGCATTGCGGTGTCCATATGACCACACATAACTCTCGGGATTCGGATTATCGGTAGGAATGGAACCATCGAGATTGATGCGCAATACTTTTCCATTGAGTGAATTGAGGTTCTGAGCAAGGGCACCGCTACCGGTATCACCGGTGGTCATCATGATTTTGCCATCAGGAGAAATGGCGAGTCGCGAACCATTGTGAATGTAATTGCCGGGAATATTATCAATCAAATTATCGGGATTCACGAGTTCTGTACCGTTCCACTCATATGCTACAAGGCGCTCGCGCACATTGTTGCCACTCATATAATTATATACCAAGAACACCTTGGGATTCATCTCAAAGTCAGGATGAAAGGCCATTCCCAAAAGTCCAGGCTCGCTGCTGCCACCATTGGGCACCAGGCTGCTGATGTTTAGCACCGTAGTGTATTGACCAATCTCAGGATTGATGCGGTACACATATCCTTTCCGCGAGGTACACCAGATATAATCATCCGGACCCCATTGTATTTCCCAAGGCAAATCAATGCCCGATACCAAATCGGTTTGCATGAGGGTGGTATTTCCCACCTGCCAAGTGGTTTGTGACATAGCGGGCACCTGCACCAAACAACCAAGCCATAACAGCAAGCAGGCAGTGCAGATGGAGAGTAGTTCGCTTCTCATAGGTTTCAAAATTTTTTATTAGCGAAAATATCTCCTTACCCGATGTGTGCAGAAGTAAAAAAAAGCCAGCATATTGAAATCCCTAGTATGCCAATAAGCGGCATCTTACTTTTGCCGCGGCAATTTTCAAAGTAGCTATTGCCACGGATGATATGAATACAATGGAGCAAAAGAAGGATGCGTTTGAACGCCTTCTCAACATCATGGACGAATTGCGCGAGCAGTGTCCATGGGACAAGAAACAAACTCTTGAAAGCCTTCGCCACCTCACCATTGAGGAGGTGTATGAGCTGGGCGATGCCATCCTTGATAACAACATGGATGAAATCAAAAAAGAATTGGGCGATGTCATGCTACATATGGTGTTCTATGCACGTATTGCCAGCGAGACGCAACACTTTGATATAGCCGATGTGCTCAACGGAATTTGCGAAAAACTTATCTCGCGCCACCCTCACATCTATGGCGATGTGACGGTGAAAGATGAAGAAGAAGTAAAATCCAACTGGGAAAAGCTTAAACTAAAAGAAGGTAAAAAGAGCGTACTCGAAGGTGTTCCACGCTCCTTGCCGGCCATGGTAAAGGCACAACGCATACAAGACAAAGCTCGTGGTGTTGGTTTTGATTGGGACAACGAACACCAAGTGTGGGACAAGGTGCAGGAAGAACTCGCGGAGTTCAAAGCCGAAGCCGACAAGAGCGATAACCAAGAAAAGATAGAAGATGAATTTGGCGATGTGCTCTTCTCGCTCATCAACTATGCGCGTTTCAAAGGCATCAATCCTGAAGACGCACTTGAGCGCACCAATAAGAAATTCATCAAGCGCTTCCAATACCTCGAAACCGAAAGCAAAAAAGACGGCAAAGTCCTCGGCCAAATGACCTTGGAGGAAATGGACGAGTATTGGAATAGAGCGAAACATCTTTAATGGTACAAGGTCTTTGGTCTTGAGCTGCTCAAGTCCCACGACTCTTGATTCACGACCATTAATTAGAATAAACAAAACGAAAAGGCAACGATTGCAGCTTGTGCAACGCAGTTATGGGAAAAGACAAACTCAAAAAGTGGGCAGAAAACAAGACATTCGGCAATGTGTTTGAACCAGATTTGCTGCCTATCATAAAAGAAGGGAAAACCTTCATGAAAGGTGAATGGCGTTCGAAGTTTTTCAAGAACGACAACCCCATAGTATTGGAGCTGGGTTGCGGTAAAGGTGAATACACCGTTGGTCTTGCCATGAACAATCCTAATGTGAATTACATTGGTGTGGATGTCAAAGGGCATCGCTTTCATAAAGGCGCGAAGGAAGCCATCGAGCAAGGACTCAGCAATGTGGCTTTTCTTCGCACACGCGTGGAGTTCATCGAGTCCTTCTTCGACAAGGATGAAGTGGATGAGATATGGCTCACCTTTAGCGATCCACAACCGCAAGACCACGAAGGCAAGCGCAGAATTACCAGTCTTTATTACATCGATAAATACAAGAAGTTTATCAAGCCGGGTGGTATGATTCATATCAAGCACGATAACCCCGACCTCTATGCCAAAGCCATGAAAGAGCTAACTGGCGCTGGCTACACGATTGAAGTAGCAAATGATGATATCTATGGCGACTTCATGCAAACACAACCTGAAGAGATGCAACGCATCCTCAACATTCGCACTTACTATGAGCAGATGTGGCTGGATGAAGGGCGCAAGATTAAGTACATACGTTTTAGGGTGTAGAAGCCTTTGGCTTTTGGCCTTTAGCCCTTAGCTATGTTACCGCGAAAGAAGAGCGACAAGGGAAGAGAAAAAAAGACGACCATTGCAATATCAAACGGCCAAATGCTATGAGCTAACAGCCAAGGGCCAACAGCTAAAGTCACAACACATGAAACAACCTAAGCCACAAAAGCACTACACCTTCTTTGAAGACGTGTGGGCCGTGGTGCGGTTGATACCGCGCGGCCGTGTGACCAACTACGGTGCTATAGCCACGTACCTGGGCAGCGGCCTCAGCTCGCGCATGGTAGGCTGGGCCATGAATGCTGCTCATAGTCTGCCCGACATTCCCGCCCACCGCGTAGTCAACCGCAACGGTATGCTCACGGGCAAGATGCACTTCGCCACTCCCACCGCCATGCAAGAACTTCTCGAAGCAGAAGGCATTCGTGTAGCCAACGATAAAGTTCTCGACTTCGATAAACTCAAATGGGACCCGCTGGTGGAATTGGAAATGTAATTGGATTTTAGGTGTTGGGTGTTGGGTGTTGGGTATTGGGTATTGGGTATTGGGTGTTGGGTCTTGGGTATTAGGTCTTCGGTATTCGGTATTCAGAGTTGGCGATGGTACTAAGGGGTGCCTGAACCTATCGAAATCACGTACTATCGCTTGCGTACGGTGCCTGAGCCTGTCGAAGGCACATACAAGTGCCTGAACCTATCGAAATCACATACTGTCGCTTGCGTACGGTGCCTGAGCCTGTCGAAGGCACATCCAAGTGCCTGAGCCTATCGAAATCACATACTATCGCTTGCGTACGGTGCCTGAGCCTGTCGAAGACACATACAAGTGCCTGAGCCTGTCGAAATCACATACTATCGCTTGCGTACGGTGCCTGAGCCTGTCGAAGGCACATACAAGTGCCTGAACCTGTCGAAATCACATACTATCGCTTGCGTACGGTGCCTGAGCCTATCGAAGGCACATCCCAGTGCCTGAGCCTGTCGAAATCACATACTATCGCTTGCGTACGGTGCCTGAGCCTGTCGAAGGCACATCACGGGTTTGAGCCTATCGAAGGCACATCTCGATTGCCGTTACGACACACCCACACCTTGTACGTCTATTTTATTCTATTTATCATTTAATTATTTAACCTTAAACAAAAAAACCCCATTCAATTAAATGAATAGGGTTTCTGAATGTATATAAATATACATTAACACAAGATATATAGATTTAATTATGTGCAATAAAACCGCAGCACAGCCACTATCTATCGGTGCGGCCAGCTACACGGAAAATCATGCTTGGACTCCATTCGCCATCGCCTCTGCGATTGATGCCTCGCACTCTGGCTATAAGGTCCACACCCGAAGGAAGGTTGGGAACCTTGAAACGAACACCAAAGCTCTCCACACCCACTACTAAGTTATCGGGGCCGTGTACCTCCAGTTGGTAACGCTCTGCGGTGGCCAGTCGTTTGCATGTGATAATTACATCACCATCAAAAAGATTGACCACATTGTCCACCTCTCCCATGGCAGGAATGACGCGGGCAGCAGGCTCTTTGCTTAACTCGAAGCCGCTTCTGCTTAATATTCCTTCGTTGCCATTGGCAATGGCATTTACATAGCTTACTTGCTGGCGCAGCATGTCTCTAACTTGACGCTCCAGCAATCTTCTTTCCCAAACAGTAGTGTAGTCGCGCTCCAAACTTTGATTGAAGTACACACCAATCTGATCCAGCAGAGGAACTACCTCGGCTGGCGTTGGTAATACACTGTTAAACTCCGGAGTGGATAGTTTGTCTTGAATGACTCTAGCTCTTAATAAGAACTCGGCAAGCCTAATAGGCATTTTCGTAACACAAGAACGGTGTCTCATAAAATATATTGAATTTAGGGTTAAACGCTAAGACAATAGTAGATCATATTTTTCAAAACAATTAATATCCCATACCAGCAATTATAAATAACACCTTATTGATAAACCCGACCTGACAAAACCTGAAACCGACTTCTAGCACAGTCATAATATTTTGTTAATCATCAATGTACACAAGTATTCCCTAAGACAGAGCATTGAACATTTACAGTTAAAAAGGGTATCAAATACGTATAATTACTCATGTAAAAGACGAAGTAATGGACCATTAAATTAGATGTAATCGGAAATATTGTCAGAATATTTTCGAGAAATATGCGCACATTTAAGAACTATGTGACCACATCAACGAACTATGCGACCACATTTATGATAAATGTGACCATGTTTATGATCAATATGCGCACATTGATGAACTATACGAGCACCTTCAAGAATTATACGACCACATTTATCACAAATGTGAGCACATTCACGAACTATATGGCCACATAGTTGCGCGATAAGGGCACTTTGCTGCGCTATATGCGCACTTTGTTCAGAGAAATTTGGGTTTGGTTGCGAATAAACATAGCGCTATACAACATCATTAGCACTATACCAGAAATCATAAAAAAACCGCTCAATCAATTGAGCGGTTCTTAATGACTTTATAAAGAAATTACTCGCGAATCATTTTACGAGTAGCGATGATTTCACCATCTACTATAAGAGTATACTGATATTGTCCAGCAGCTAGGCTTGTGGTATCAATATTTAAACGACCGTTACCATTGCTATTAATTCGAACTGTTTGCACAGGTCTGCCTTGAGCATCTGTAAATAACATTTCAGAAGTACCGTTGGTGCCTTCTGGTATGTAGTAATCTACAAACACTTCTCCTTTGTTCGGATTGGGCGATGCAAAGCCTAGCATTGGTTTATCCACATTGGTGAGCTTAACACTCTGTTGATACTCCGGAGCGTTGTTTAACTGCATACCTGCTGGGCTCGGTGCTCCAGTACCATTGGCAGCACAACAGCCATTGATTTGCTCTTGTAAAGATTGTATTTGGGCTTGTTGTTCTTTGAAGCCTGCTATCAGGATAGGGATAAGTTCAGTATAATTAACAGCTTTGAATTGTACCGCTGCGCTTATCATATTACCCAATGAATCGAACTCTGCCGGTCTTGTAGCCTCAGTCACTAAACCGGGCAATACCTCTTCTAATTCTTGCGCCATTACTCCGTAATGAATGCCCAATGGTAAATTCATTTGAGGGTATTCTTCGATTCTAAAATTGTAGCTAGTTGGATTAATGGACGACAATATCTCTAGTGAATTCTCAATAGTGTTGATATTGCTCTTCAGGCTCTGATCAGATGTTGACCAAAAACCACTTGTACAATGAGTTTTTCCATTTGCCCATAGCGCCCAATCATTTGAACCATTTGTAGGAGCCGCTGTGAAAACACCAAAATTTGATGCCCCAAAACTGGCATTTGCTATAACTCCATAGTTAGTATTAGCATAATAAGCAGTTCCGGAAACACCTACACTTGACTCTCCTGCAATCGCGGTTCCTGAAACACCAGCGTTTGATTGACCAGATGCTGCATATCCTGCAACGCCCGTGTTGTTGATTTGAGCTCCGCTACTAGTTGCGACACCAGAACACCCGATTCCTGAAGCTGAGGAGCCAGATGGAATTACATTTGCGTGAAACTCTGCACCGAAAACCTTATCAACTGCGCTAACTTCTGAATAAAAGCCATATGACAGTGAATTTGGTGGGCTATTCAAAGTGGAACGCACACCTATGTTTGTCGGATTTAATCCTACACTATTACCAGTAGTAACAACGTCAACACCTATTGGATTCGCATCATTAGTTGCTTGAACAACATATAGCTTGGTGTTCGCCATCGGCATAGAACCTATTCCTGTATTTCCTGGATGACATGCACCTGGAGTTCCCATAAACAAATCATTACCACTTTCATCCCATTCGCAACTACCGCTGCCTCCTTGTACATAAATAACATTTCCATGTTCATCCACGGTTAATACGCCTTGGCCGGGGTTATTCATTGGTGAATTGGCACTCGTTAAACGAATAAACTGCAAACCGCTGGAACCTATTCCTCCTGTTGTATTATCTGTTGCGTAATACGGATCTATGCTTTTTGATTCAATTACTAGACGATTGCCGGGTGCTGCATTACCAATCCCCATTCTACCATTAGAATTGATTCTCGCTACTTCTCTTCCGCTCAACCCATTAATATCCTCGCTCCCAGAAGCATCCGATGTAAATACAAAACGCAGCGGCATATTATTGAGATTAACTGACTCATTGGAAACAGAATAGCTACTCGCACCCCAAGCAATATTTGCTGATCGGTACCCCCCTACAAGGCTTCCTATACCGGTATATAGATGATGTCCATTCTCTGTAGACAAGGTCCCCACATTCATCCAATTGCGCCACCCATCATTATCTGTATTAAGATTTGTTCCAAGATGTAAAACACTTCTTATTCTGGTCAGGGGACTGCTTCCTAACGATGAAATACCGATGCGAGTTGTGTTTGTAGCAAATGCGCTGCCGGGATTACCTGTAGTTGGATCACTGACTGTCGAGATCCTCATACGCTCCCCCATTGTAACTCCGCTAGCATCAATCGAGCTTAGAATTCGGATGCTTCGGTTTTCATATTGACGAAAAAACGCTGTTCCCGACTCATTTCCACTCATTTGATCTATACTCATATGAAATCCATCCAAGGCAGTCTCTCCAGTTGATCCCTTCATGGTCAATTGGATTTTCGCATCTGCTGAACCAGGATTTAAAGGGTCCTGAAGAGAAGTATTAATGTGTAAATCGGCCTTAGGCAAATTCGTTGACGAAAAATTTGGTCCGATTCCTACATGGCCGTTTCCTGTAAGTCGCATTATTTCCCGACCGTCTAGATCAGTCGCCTCCAAATCTGAGCCTCCTCCACCTTCACCTCCTAAAAAACGAAAGGACATTACATCCGGTCCGCTTGTAGATAAAGGATTATCACCCCAACCTAATACAAATTCCATTACATCAATCTGATCATTCACTAGTCTTGGCCCTATAAACGCATGGTCATAACCCAATGTGAACGAAATACCATTTTTCATCCATGGACGATAAGCAAATGGTACATGACCATTGACATCACCAATTAAGTGCAGAAGGGATACAGGAGTTTTAAGTGATGAAGACGCAGTCCAATACGTTGGATCCGCACTTAACCCAACAAAACCGGTAGTGACTTGGCCAGTAAATCCGTGTATAGTGTGGCCAGTGCTTACACCATTGATTCGTATGCGCTGAACATTGTTTGTACGGAAGTCAATTGGGAAGTTGTTGTTGGTTCCGAAATAGTTGGTGCTTGCTATATTATTTCCAGTCAAATACCAAGGCGTTTGGCAATAAGTTGAAATACTTAGCAGAAGAATTACTACTAATACACTTAAATTAAGTTTTGATTTCATGGCAATAGCGTCAGTGTTTTAAGTGCTGACTCCGCACTTCTAATAGTTAATATTTAAAGAGTTTACATACTGTCCTCGAATTTGAATTATCTAACATTAAGAAATAAACACCAGTCATAAAACCATACATATCAATTTGGAATTCCTTACTACTAATTTTGGAATACTTTAATAACTGTCCTGACAAATCATATAAGGAATATTCAGTAATTAGTTCGGATGAATTAACTTCCACTTTCTCATTGGGGTTTACTCGAATTGAAACTGTCCCATTTTCTAGTTTGGTAAATTCCTCTATCTCGACATTGTTAACTTTCTTAACTGATACGTCATCTATATAATAGTAAGCTTCGCTCATCCAACCACCTGATGTGGATACCCAATTCGTGTTTGCGTTATCAGTAAAAACGCCTAGCGTAACATATCTCTCCCCACCATTGGCTACTATTGTATCAATAACATGTGTCCAACTCATTGCGTCAGATATAATACTGTTAAGACTATTAACTACCTGCGGTGTATAAGGCAAGCTCTCATTACTTTCAGATGATACAACTGTTTCAGACAAGTAAAGTCCGATATTCGAGCAGGCCTTAGTAGAGCTATCAGCTCTTGAAACATAAAAGCTTATCTCGTATTGTTCCAGTGGTTCCAATGGGGACAATAAGACGCATTGAATATATTCTCTATATTCATTTTTGGTAAAATCGCTTAACCAAACCCCCACATATCCATTTCCTGAGTATGGCTGTTGCCAGCCAAAAACATTCTGAGGTATCCCCAATTGCTCCTCACTACATAAGTTAAAGTAATCCGGTGATCCCCAAGTGGGACTTATCCAATTTGAAACGAAAAAATCATCAAGCCATTGAGGACATTCATCATACTCCTCAAAACTCGGATTAGGCACTAAGTTTTGGCAATAGGAAATACAACTTACAAAAAGGAGAAATGTGAGAAGGGTGTTCTTCATGGTTAAGCGAAAAAAGGAAGTACTAATATATTAATTATACCCGAAGAATACGTAATTCTTTTGAACACACTTGTATTTGCTTATTCCAAGGTTTTGCGAGAAACGCAAACTATCATCTTCACTCACAAAATCATCAAGCATTAATACTGTACAACAATTAATCGTATCATAGCCCTCGGAGAAATATTTCTCCGAGGGCTTTTTTATTGTTATGAGAATATTCTTAACTATTTCAATATGGTTGTTGTGGTTAAATTGTTGTAAGGCACAACAATTCTCTATTTTGTATGACTACAATAATTTTGCGAATGATGGTGTTTCTCTTGCAAGACTTTCCGATGGATACATCGTTACTACCAACGGCTTTGATATAGGAAGCCAGCGCTATTCAGTTATTATCGCTCGCTTTAATCAGCAAGGCGAACTTATTTGGGAGAGAAGTTTGACTGATGAAGATGACGAATGGTCGCATACATCAGGTGCAACATCGTGTATTATACCACGTCCAGATTTGAATCAGAATTGGCTTTTTTGTAATAAACACTTGGATGAGACAACTGTGATTCCAGCCATTTTAAAGTTTGATGTTGCCGGTAATCATCTTGATACTATTTTGTTTAATGAATTTTTCGGAATACATCTATTAACCATCAGTTCTGTTGTTACCAACGAAACGCTTTTCCTTTTATGTCAACCCATGAACTCTTCCACGAATTACATTATTCGATGTAATAGTAATGGAGAGCCTCTTTCGCATTTCACCTCGCCCATCGGATTCCAGTCAGACACTCAGTTCATCACCGATGTTGGCGATGGCCTAGTCATAGGCGGGCGTTATTTACCTAATGCAGTTAGCAATATTTCTTTTCAATACGTGCGCAAATTGGATTACGATGGTAATGTGTTATGGACAAATGAGTACAACAACAATGGCTTATCTACTTATGGTGCAGTGAATGCGTTGGCCTTGGACAATGGCAATGTTTTGTTTGCGTCATCCCACTCTCAGGGTGACCCTGATATGCTAAGGTTTCAACCATACATTGGAGAAATAGATGACCTGACTGGCGATACACTATGGACAAAACGTTATTTGAATCCTGACTCCACGAACAGGCTTCACAACTTCAAACGCCTCTCCTCGGGGGAATACATAGGTGTAGGTGAAACCTTTCAGTATTCTCCGGGAATTGCTGCTCTGCCTTATGTGACAATGGCATACATCATGAAATTGGATAGCGAATTCAATTTGCTATGGTATAGATACTATACACCAACGGGGTATGTTGGTGGTCCTTTTTTAGATCCGGTATGCCACCTCAACGACTTTGTAGAAAACGAAGATGGAGGCATCACTGCCCTGGGAAGAGCATTTACGTACACAGGCACAGGCCTTCAAAGCGGCTATATACAAGACTCATGGCTCTTGCGTGTGGATAGTGATGGTTGTCTTGTCTCTGGCTGTGCGGTAGATGTAACGGAGTATGAAGCCACCAATGACTTATTTGTTTATCCCAACCCCGCAACCGACAGGCTCAACATCGAGTTTCCGCATATAGATAAATGGCACGTGAGCATATATAACATGCAAGGTGCATTGGTAAAAGAAGAACAACCCCATCAGTTGTTGCACTACTCGATAGGTGTTCAGGAACTACCAAGTGGTGTGTACTCGTTGCTATGCCACGACTCCCAAGGCAAAACATTCTCCCATAAAATCATCAAGCATTAATACTACATAATTAATCGTATCATAGCCCTCGGAGAAATATTTCTCCGAGGGCTTTTTTATTGTTATGAGAATATTCTTAACTATTTCAATATGGTTGTTGTGGTTAAATTGTTGTAAGGCACAACAATTCTCTGTTTTGTATGACCATAACAGTTTTGCAAATGACGGCAGTACAATAATTAAAACGACCACTGGCTATATTTGTACACATTCAGCAATAGATATTGAGAGTTTACGATTTTCTACTTTCATTTCAAACCATAACAATTTGTCATCACTACTGACCGATCTTTCTCTAGGTGATCAAAATAATATTTTCTCATTATCAGAGCCTAATTTCGGAATAGTCTACAATAGCGATCTTGAGTTGTATTATGTTTTCGGAAATCATCAAGTAGATGATAGTGACTTTAACAAACCATTTATTTTACGTCTTAATGAATCAAGTGAAATCATAGATACTGTTTACATAACCGCCCTGAATGAGCACAACCTACACACTCAAGGCGGATGTATAGCCAGCGATTACCTATATCTTCTTGGTCAATTAAATAACTCAACTCAAACTTTCTTGATCAAATGTGATTTGGATGGAAACTATCTCTCTCATACGATTTCCAGTATTGGCTTTATATCTGACCCCAAATTCATTGTAAATGAAGGAGACGGCTTTCTAATAGGCGGCACATACTTTCCTGTGGATCATCCAAACGCTGTTCAGTGGCAATACATCAGAAAGTTTAGCTACGATGGGCAGCTTCTTTGGACAAACATTATTGAAAATTTTGAGTCAACCGCTCTGCCCAGTATGGGCGCTGTTAATGCCATGCCTATGGACAATGGCAACATTTTATTTGCAGGTACAGCAACATCTGGTCAGCTATTACAGGAATGTTTTCGCCCTATGATTGGTGAAATAGATAACCTGAGCGGTGATACACTTTGGACAAAAAAGTATTTCTCTCCCGACTCCATTCATATCATGCACAACTTTAAACGGCTATCTACAGGCGAATACATAGGAGTGGGTGAAACGCGCCAACCATTGAACTTTCCGGTCAACATGTTTATCACTACTGCATTTATTTTCAAGTTGGATAGTGAATATAATCTTTTATGGAAACGGATATATACACCCTCTGGTTTTGCAGGTGGCCCCTTAGCTGAACCCACCTGCCACCTCAACGACTTCGTAGAAAATGAAGATGGAGGCATCACTGCCCTGGGAAGAGCATTTACGTACACAGGCACAGGCCCTCAAAGCGGTTATATACAAGACTCATGGCTCTTGCGTGTGGATAGTGATGGTTGTCTTGTCTCTGGCTGTGCGGTAGATATAACGGAGTATGAAGCCACCAATGACTTATTTGTTTATCCCAACCCCGCAACCGACAGGCTCAACATCGAGTTTCCGCATATTGATAAATGGCATGTGAGCATATATAACATGCAAGGTGCATTGGTAAAAGAAGAACAACCTCATCAGTTGTTGCACTACTCGATAGGTGTTCAAGAACTACCAAGTGGTGTGTACTCGTTGCTATGCCACGACTCCCAAGGCAAAACATTCTCCCATAAAATCATCAAGCATTAGTTCATCACAAAATAACCTCCGCGCCCCTGCTCTACAATCTTTTGGAAAGGGACCAGTGGGTGAAGCTGGACCATAGGCAAGGCTTTGAACAATCCCCTATCCATAACTTCCGTTTATTTCCGTCTTGAAACTCAGTCAATTTGTCGGCATTATATATATGTTTGTAGCACATTTTAGCACTCTTGTCTTCTCCTCCGCCCTATAAGACAATACCGAACGGTGCTAAGCTGAAAATGAAAACAATTGAAGTCATATATCAATGTGACCGTAGCCGTCCTAGACCGCTGCAGGAGCATTGAGCCGACTCACTTGCTTAAACATTTATTGTTCAACCTAATTCATCTACCCGTGAGAAGAACTTTACTCTCTATGGCTTTATGCCGCATTCCCCTTGTTCAGATGTGTTTACTGTGTGCGTTTGTGCTTTGCATTGGCGTTGGGGCACAGGCGCAGTCCGGACCTGTCTTTGTACAGCACCCGACCGTGACCGTTAATTGTGGTGAACCCGTGCCGGACCTTCCGGCTTGCGAGGCTACCAGTCCTGACTGTCCCGGACCTGTATCCATCACCTCATTCGAGAGCGAAACAGGTGCGTTGGAAAATCACTGCACCGTCTCGCCATCCAAGCTGGGCAACTCTGTGGCGTGGGCTTTTTGGCTCTCGTTAGAGAACATGCCCGTGGAGCGTTGGAAGTTTGACGGCCCGGCCTATTTCGAAAAATATGCCGATGGCACCGCGCACCTCTGGGGCACGATTGTAAACTACCAGAACTCCTCTTATAAGTTTGAGGTGAGCCTGTGGTTCCATAACCGCAGAAACTGGGAAGAGTGGTCAGCTCTTGGTCGTGGCTACCGCAACGATAGCGGTCTAGCCGGTGACAACTATGTGGATTGGGATTATTATGAACTCATGGGCGAGTTCTCCACCTTCATCGGTATCGATGGCTTAGCGGGTGACCACCTGGACATCACTCCTTTCCCTACCTCCATGTATTATGGGTTCCAAAGTGGTATTGGTGCTAACAACAAAAACGACAAAGCCGGGTTTGGCGGTGCATTTGGCTATACCGGAATGGTGAAGGGTGAGCACTGCGGTGCCGGTGTTGGTCACCTCAGCGTGGACACCAATTGCGATGACGGCAATGCTGGCTGCGCTGCCACTACCTACACACGCATCTGCAGAGCTGAAGATACCTGTGGAAACGTGGCCTTTCACACCTATAGTGTTAATGTAGTAGACAACGAAGCCCCAACTTTGCTTCCTTACGATGCAGTGATTGAAGTGGAATGCGGTCAGCATTACAACAACTTTATCAGTGCTACCGATAATTGTTCTGAAGTGGTAATCACCTATACCCATCAGTACCTCACTCCGGGATGTAATGGTGAAATATCGCGTACCTACACCGTAGCCGATGCTTGCGGCAACGCCATCACGGCTACACAAACCATTCACCTCTTTGGTGATGCGGAACCAATCTTTACCGTATTTCCTGAAGATACGCAAATGAGCTGCAGCAACCTTGCTGAAATGAATGTCGCTGACATCCAGTGGGAAGGTCCATGCATGATTTATAACCTAACCTATACCGATGCTCAAATTGAAGGTAATTGTCCCGGTAACTACACCATTGTGCGCACCTATACGCTCACCGATGACTGCGGCAACCAAATCACCCGCGATTGGACAGTCGTTGTTTATGACAATGAAGCTCCGGTATTGCAAGGTGTTCCTGCGAGTGTAACCATCAATTGCGGTGAATACATTGAGGAAGTGAATGTGACAGCACAAGACAATTGCGATACAGCATTTCTCACTGTACACATGAGTGCCACTACCGAATACCTTGACTGTGGTTACAACTTTATCCGCACATGGACAGCTGTGGACGGATGTGGCAACGTGGCAGAGGCTAGCCAAGTCATTACACTTATCGACCAACAGCCACCGGTATTTACTTATGTGCCTGCCGATGTGAACCTCGCATGTGCCAACGGTATGGAATACGATGAAAATGAAATGGCCATTGCAGAAGACGATTGCGTTGGTGTGACGGTAGTGTTTGAAGACTTCCCGTTGGAAGGCAACTGCGGAACAGGATTTACGCGCGTATTCACTGCTATCGACCTTTGTGGTAATACAGCTACGGCAACACAAACCGTGTCATTTATCGACACCACTGCACCGGTGTTTGCAGAATATCCTTCACTCATCGAACTTAGCTGCAATGAACAAGCCAATCTACCGGAGCCGGTGGTGACCGATGAGTGCTCAACTGTAAGCCTGTCCTATACAGATGAGCCTATGCTAGATTGCACTGGAGGATTCGTTCGCACCTATACAGCAACAGATGGTTGCGGCAATAGCAGCAACTTGCAGGTAGAAGTGCGTTACATAGACAATACACCTCCTGTAGTAACCTCCTTCCCTGAAGACATTACCTTACAATGCAACGAAGCGTTGCCAACCGATGCTCCTGGGTTGAATTATTTTGATGCATGCAGTGATGTTACTGTGACCTTTGATGACGTTGTGTCACCGACAGACAATTGCATCAATACCTATAACATTACCCGCACATATACCCTCACCGATGCTTGCGGCAACAGCACGGAGGTGATATGGAATATCCACGTAACAGATACCATCGCACCACAATTGCACGGTGTACCTGCCGACATCACACTCAACTGTGGCGAGGAGCTTCCTGCATACAACATCACTGCTACGGATAATTGCAGCGGTGATGTTCTCATTTACCAATACGACCAGCAAATAGCAACCGACTGCGGTTATCAATTGCACAGAATGTGGGTAGCGACAGATGCTTGCAACAACTCATCCAGCGCTGTACAAATAATAACCTTTATCGACAACCAAGCACCGCAGTTCAGCTTCATTCCGCAGGACACTACCATTGTTTGTGACGGAACATTTGACCTCAGCAGCATTCTTGCCCCCGAGGTATTTGACGATTGCGGAGAAGCAGTGCTCAACATTATTTACTCTGACAATACCGGCACCTGCAATGACCCGATTACCATCACCTACCTGGCCACCGACAATTGCGGGAACTTAAATGACCGAAGAATATTCGTTACCATTGAGGATAACGAAGCTCCGGTATTCACCTTCGTTCCTGAAAATACAACCATCAACTGCGGTGAGGATTTCGATTTACCGCATGCCCAAGCAACAGACAATTGTTCAGATGTAACCATTGTATATGAAGATGCTATGCTCAGTGGTTGTGGCGGAGGTTATATTCGAACCTACACCGCTACCGATGCATGCGGTAATGAAGCAACAGCATCCGTAACAGTTACCATCATTGACAACGAAGCTCCGGTAGTAGTATCAGCTCCAATAGATGTAACAGTGGATTGCAACAACATCCCCACCCCTGAGGAATCTGGATTAGAGTACTACGACTTGTGTGGATCCGTTACGGTGGGCTACAATGAGAACATCATTCTCTCAGATGTTTGTCCTAACAACTACACCATCATTCGCGAATACACTTTGACCGATGATTGCGGCAACAGCACGGTTGTCACATGGACCATCAATGTACAAGACAACCTCGCGCCTGTATTATCAGGAGTACCGGCTGATATCACGCTGAACTGTGGTGATGAGGTTGCTGAAGTAAATGTAACTGCGCAAGACAATTGCGATGGTCCTGTATTGGTAAATCTATCCGCCACTACGGAATTCAACGAATGTGGATATGACTTCATTCGTACATGGACAGCCGAGGATGCTTGTGGCAATGTTGCGAGCGCTTCACAAACCGTTACCTTGATTGACCTTGTTCCGCCAGTATTCACATTCGTTCCAGAAGATTTAGAAATCAGTTGTTCCGAAGGCTCCTCACTTGATGATTTGGAATTAGCAACCGCAACGGATGATTGCATGGGGGTAATTGTCACATACGAAGACACTCCCAACTCATCCGATTGTGTAAGCGGCATCACCAGAACATTTACTGCTATTGATGCATGTGGCAACACGGTTACCACTACCCAGCAGATTACATTCGTAGATAACGAAGCTCCGGTATTTACTTTCGTTCCTGCAGATATCACAGTCAACTGCGGAGAGGAATATGAACTTCCCAATCCTGTAGCGACAGACAACTGTGGAGCTGTTACCATCACATCCACCGATATTTTTGGTGGTAGTTGTGCAGGTGGTTTCCAACGAGTTTACACTGCTACTGATGCTTGTGGCAACTCCACTACAGCAACAGTAAATGTGAACATCATCGACAACACTCCTCCTGTTGTGCCGATACTTCCTGTTGATGTTACCGTTTCATGCGACAACATTCCGTCAGGTAACGATTATTATCCGGAGTATGAAGGTGAATGCAGTTCAGTCATGTTTGCTACAAGCGAGCAATACATTCCGGGTGACTGCCCTAACAACTTCATCATCCAACGCAAATGGATACTAACAGACGTTTGCGGTAACTCAACTACCGTTGTTTGGAACATTAACGTTGTAGATGATGTTGCTCCTGTTTTGCATGGCGTTCCGGCTGATGTAACACTTACCTGCGGTGACACAGTTGAAGAAGCGAACGTAACCGCTACAGACAATTGCGGTGGCAATGTAGAAATTACATACACTGAGCAAACCGAACAGAATGCGTGCGGTTACAATATCATCCGCATTTGGACCGCTACTGATGTATGCGGCAATACCTCTGAAGCGACACAAACCATTACCTTCATCGACCAAGTTCCACCGGTATTCACCTACATTCCTGCGGACATCACGATCTCATGTGGATCGGGCATCTCTATAGATGACCTGGAGCTTGCAGAAGCTACCGATGATTGCATGGATGTGGTAGTTACGTATCAAGATGAATTCCTTGGCAGTTCATGTGAAGCAGGTATCCTTCGCACATTTACCGCTATGGATGCATGCGGCAACACAGCAACTGCAACACAAATGATTACTTACGGTGATAATGAGGCTCCGGTATTTGGCAACTACCTCAGCAACCTTTTTGTGGATTGCAGTCAGCCAGTTCCTGCGTTTGATGTAATGGCTACAGACAACTGTACCGAAGAAATCATCTACACCGATGCCGAGTCCATGATTGTACAGGAATGCGGCTATCAACTTCTCCGCACACGTACCGCAACGGACGCTTGTGGTAACAGTACAACCATTACACAGACCGTGACCGTTGAAGACTTCGCCCCACCAGTCTTCTCTTCTCTTCCTGCCGATATCACCATCAGCTGTGATGCTGTTGCTCCTGCACCGGAAAACATTACAGCCTATGACCAATGTTCCGGAGAGACGCAAGTGTTCATTACAGAAACTACCTTGAATGGCTCTTGCCCAAACAACTACACCATCTATCGTGTTTATAGAAGTAGCGATGCTTGTGGCAATGAAGCTGTGCACATTCAAACAATTACAGTGGAAGACAACCAAGGCCCGACCTTTATCAATTTCGAATATGAAATTGAAGTGGCCTGTGAGTTTTCTAGCCAATCATTTGCAATCGTAGTGGACAACTGCTCCAATCCAACTTTCACTTATACCGATGAAGTATTCGGCAGTCCATGCAATGGTGGTATTGTTCGTACTTATGTGGCTACAGATGCTTGCGGTAACCAAACAACCAGACAGCAATTCATCACCATCATTGACGAGAATGCACCGGTATTTACCAACTTCCCAGAGAATATCACCGTAAGCTGCGATCAAATTCCTTCAATAAGCAGCGCGCTGGTGACCTATACTGACAACTGTTCTGCGGTGGATGTGCAATTCACTGAAACGGTCGTTCCTGGTTCATGCCCTAACAATTATACCTTGAACAGAACATGGACCTTGTATGACGATTGCTTCAACTCTACTTCAAGAACATGGTCTATTCAAGTTACAGACAATGAAGCACCAACTATCCTTGGCGTACCGATGGACAGCTTCATTGATTGTACTGAAAGTACTCCTCCTGCGAATGTGATTGCTATCGACAATTGTGGTGAAGAGGTTCCAGTGAGCTTGTTTGCAACTACTGTAGAAGTAGGATGTGATCAAGTCTTCACGCGTAGATGGGTGGCTATTGACGGTTGCGGCAATATGAGCCAAGCGCTTTCGAACGTCATCATCACCGATATGTATGCTCCGGAGCTCAGTGAATATCCGGAAGACATCACGCTACCATGTGGTTCAAGCATTCCTGCGGCACCGATAATTACAGCAATTGATAACTGTGCTGATGAGATTGAAGTCACCTTCAATGAAGTGATTACGCCCACCAGCAATTGCCAAATAATTACGCGTGAGTGGTGTGCTTCTGACTGTGTAGGCAATGAAGTGTGTCACACACAAGTCATCACCATGGAAGCTGTAGCAGGCATGATTCCGAACACCCTTCATGGTTGGACGGTAAATCCGCAACTTGCAATGGTGGAAGTAACTTCAGAGTATGATAACAATTGGGAACTCGTACTCTTCGATATCAATGGTAGAATTGTTGAGCCACTTTACAAAGGATTCATCAGAGGTGGCGAAAAGCGTACTTTCACCTTCAATCCAAGAATGTATGAAGACGGTATCTACATCTTGCGTTACAGCAATGGTAAGGATGTGCTCACTCAGAAAATTCTAATTGCAGAATAACCTTTCTCAATCGAACCACACAAAAAAGTCCGCTGAAAAACAGCGGACTTTTTTATTTCCACAATAATGCACTGCTCGATATAAAACGAACCGGCCGCAAGCGAAGCTTGCGGCCGGTTGCATATATACACACTACCTAGGTGTTCCTATTTCTTTGGAGGTGATGGTGGGCTTGGTGGTGTGGTTGGAGCCGGAGATAATGGAGTTGTTGGAGGTGATGGTGGACCTGAAGGTACATACTTATGAGGCTTTGGCCCCTTATCACCCTTGCCACCTTTATGGCCTTTTCCTTTCAAAGCAATCAACATCTCTCTTTGGAACTGACGCTCTGCAGATGAAAGCTGTACCGATTTCTCAACCCCTAATACCGGCAACAAATCCTTGAATAGTTTCAGTTCGATATCCGCTTCCTCTTTTTTCTTCATGGCTATTTCTTCCATTGCAGCAATAGCTTCCTTTTCTGATTTGGCGGCACCTGCCAATGCGACTTGCTTCTCGCGCATCACTTGACGCAACTCATCTTTCTTCTTTTCTGCAGCATTATAGATAGGCCAGAACATCTCGGCTTCACTCACTGAAAGCTCCAAGTAGTCTGTGAGATATGCTCTCTTGAGTGCTTCAATCTTTTCCCTTTTTCTACCGTCCTCAATCCCTACAGGGGGTTGGGCACTTGCTCCTACCAATCCGCTGAATAGGAAAGTCGCCAATAACAATTTTGCTTTGTTCATCATAGTCTTTTTTTTAATTATTCAAATAAGAATTCTGAAGCCTCATCCAAGAGATAGTCATAAACATCTTCTTCGGTGAGCTCTTCATTCATTAGAGCATCTTCAATGGGTGAAGGTTTAATGTCATCTGAAAATTTTTCTTCTTCTACTAGTTGTTCCACCACTTCAACTTGCGTTAAACCAAGATCTGAATATTCCACAGCATTCAATTCTTCCATGAACAAATACTCCAATTCTTCATCCGTAAGTGCGCTGATAAACTCATCCATCTCTAGGTCTGTTTGTGCAATAGCCAGCTCAAACGCTGAAGGCTGAACTGTAGTAGCTTTTTTCGGTAAGTACACCACCACTGCCCATAGTACAGATGCCGCAACAGCCCATCCTATCCACCTTCCGGAAAAATGTCTCTTCTTGGCAACAGGTTGTGATACGTGACCTAACACTGCCTGCTCCAATTGATTGAAATAATTATCCGGCACTTTAAAATCTTCAATAGTTGTAGGAAGCACAACATCCTTCTTAGCTGTATTTCCTTCCTCCTTTATGCGCTCCTGTATGCGTTGTGATAGGCTTTCAAAGTATCCAGCAGGAACTTTGAACTCCTGCTTGCCGGATGGATGCGGTATGTTATGTCGGGTATTCATGACAGTTTCACATTAGCCAGTTGTTCTTCAATTTTCTTCACGGCATGATGGTAGCTTGCTTTGAGAGCTCCCACACTGGTGCCGGTTATATCTGCTATTTCATCGTATTTCTTGTCTTCAAAATATTTCAAAACAAAGACTGCTTTCTGCTTTTCAGGCAATGAAGCGACCGCAACGTGCAATCTGCTTGCCAACTCATCACCGTTAAAGAGTTCGTCTTCCTGCAACACCGATTGCAATTTTTGATGCACCTCCGTCAACGGCACATTCATAATTCTGTTCTTCTTGCTAAGAAACTGAAGGCATTCATTGTGTGCAATGCGATAAAGCCATGTGCTCAATTTGGACTCACCACGATAGAATGACAACCCTTTCCAGGCATTGATAAAAGTTGTCTGCGTAACATCATCAGCATCTTCATGATTCAGCAGCATTCTGCGCACGTGGTAATAGATAGGTTCACGGTACTCACGCAGCAGTAAGCGCAAGGCCTCGTCACGCGAGTTTTCATCTCTAAATTTTTCGAGTATTTCTTTATCGCTTATCAATGTAGTTATCTGCAGAGTGACGAGTTAGATGAATAAAAATCGGAAAGGTTTAACGCACCATCCAATTTATTTTCACCAGAGGCGAACATCATGCCATACCCGAATGTAACAGAAACAACAATAAGGCCGCAGGGCCTACACAATGGCGCGTTACTTTTGCACACTGAAAAGCAATACCGGTTCATCGCTCAGCTGCAACGATGCTGAGAGGAAAGTCCGGGCTGCATAGGGTGCCGCACCTCGTGAAAAGCGAGGGCCACAAGTGGGTGACTGCTTGCGGACAGATAGTGCTACAGAAACTTAAACTACCTCAGGGCAACCTGGGGAAAAGGTGAAAAGGTGAGGTAAGAGCTTACCGGTATTGCGGGTAACTGCAATAGCCTTGGAAAACCTTGCGGGCAGTAAGACCATGTAAACCGGGGGTACAATGAGTGTTTCACTCCTTGTCGAAGGGTGACCCGTCCGGTCCCGGAGGGTAGGTCGCATAGATAAATGATGAACACCGGGCGCAAGCCCGGGACAAAACTCGGCTTATAGGTATTGCTTTTCTTTTTTCTTTCGATTATTAAAACAATAAAGGCTGCACTATAAAGTGCAGCCTTTATTCATTCATATCATCACGGATTAGAGTCCTAGTACATATTTCTTCTTCGGATATTTTACCTTGAAGCGCAACTGCTTCTTCACGGTTTCTCCCGGAGCAAGCGTTACATTCCAAGTTACCTTGCCAGTATTCCCATCCACCTGTGCTCCGCTTACATCATCCACGCTCACTTCCACGTCACCGGATTGGGATACGGGCAATTGGTCTTCAATGGTAAGCTGAATGGTTTGCGATTTATTGTTCTGCACCGTTATCTCAAACGCACGTGTGGTTTGCTGTTTATTGCCTATTCCGGTTGTCTTGCTGTACTCTTTCAACAGTTCACGCTTCACGCTAATGGAACGATCTCTTCCCAATGATAAGTTCAGCGTATCGTTGGCTTGTGATGGGTCAATGAAGCCTTTACCTACAAAGGTTCCTTTGAAATAGATATTGCTCTCTCCCGGCAACAAAGCATATTGCGTCCAATCGGTGATTTGGGCTCTCAAAAATGCGTCATTATCCAGCTTAGGTATGGTGATGTGGTTGTATTGCGCCTTGAATGATTGGGCTTGCATGGTTACATCATATTGCTGATTATCACTTGGGATATCGTATGGCACTACAATCTTAAACTCCGCATTTACGGTGTTGTTTTGTATGGTTGTGAAATTAGCTGATGTACCATTAGAAGTTACTTGAACCTCTTCTAATTCAAGGCCCTTGTTATGGGCTATAGCTACTGACGGAGTTGCGTTTTTATACAATTCATCATCGGAGCGTCCATGCGTGTTATAGCGGATAGGATCTTGCGCATCCACATACCAAGGATAAAGTGTAGGAATCTGCCCACCCACCGTTGGATTCCCCGTAGAGATGGTAAGGTTCACCTTTTCCCAATCTCTACCTGTGCTTTGATAAACTTTGGCGCGATAAACGAAGGAAATATTGGAATTCACATCTTCCGCTCTCAAATCATACACAGGATACCAACCTGCATTTCTAACCACATAAGAGAATTTCAATTGGGTATTGACAGCCTTGCTAGCTACCAATGTGATAAGCACTTCACTCGGATTCGCACCTTTGCGTGCATTCATGCTGTTGAGCTTATTTTGGAGACGGGTCAATTCTTGGTTGTTCTTTCGCTCTTTCTCGTTGAGCTCAATCCAGCGGTATTCCAACTCCTGAAAACGTTTGCGATAGAAGTTGGCCATGTCTTGCAAGTCCTCTACTACCAAAGTTGAATTATTGCCACCCACTTTTCGATTGCTCTCCAGCAAAGCACGCTCCTGCTCTACAACATTTTTAAGCCCTATAATCTCCTGCTGCTTGAACTTGGCATCGTCCAAGCTATCCTTGAGAACTTTCACGACAGGGTTCGAATATTCATCCACTGAATAATTTATCTGATGCTTCACAGACATAATGGTGAAGTTGGGATTGCCCTCTACCTGAATGGAGTTGGGATCCATAAATGCGGTGAGTCCGGTTATACGCAGGATATTCTCTCCTTCCTTCAATTGGAGCGCTGCGGTTTCGGTGATTTGCGCACCACTCATGAAAACGGTGACATCCGTAATCTTTGAAGAAACTGGATTCGTGTTGGTCTGCGCTTGTGCCGTAATACCTATTACCAACAGGATACAGCATGTAGCAATGGCGGTCATAGAATTCATAGAGAAAAATTTATGTGGTAAAATTAGACATCGGTGTACTCCGTCAGCAAGTATTGTTCCTAACACTCACACCACACCGACAATTCATGGAATAATCGCATTCACACTGGCGCATTGCTCCTCTTCTCTCCAATTGAGAGATTTAATCAATTGTACTTGTTCCTGACTATTGAATACACAGAAAGACTACTACATCTGCCCGGAATGGGATAAAGTCGTCAACACAACATTTACCCCAATCATAACTCAAGGCATTGACAGACATTAGGTCGATGGAGAAATAGCCGCCTGCGAATGAACCGAGGACGTCATTTTTTTTTAATAGCTACTTAGAAGAAAGTCTGTCGTGAAGGAGCACAACCGAGTCATCTCGGCCAACTTATTCATATTCGTCCCAACCAAGTAAAAGCTTCGTTTGATACCGAGCGAATGCTCAACACTTAATGCTGAGCTTCCATCATCAAGTCATTCCATGCAGCGATGCCACCGGCCAGCGAATAAAGATTGTCCATGGAACGCTTGGTTTCAATCCAGCGTACCACAGCTTCTGATCTTCGGCCCGATTGGCAATGAATCACCACAGGAATATCCGTGCGCAAATCATCTAATCGTTCAGGAATCATTTCCATGGGGATGGATTCTCCACCCATGGAGCAAGCTTCAATTTCATATGACTCGCGAATATCCACCAGTTGGTAGGGTTTACCGGACTGTTTCCATTCAAGTAATTCCTGAGGGGTAATGAGTTTCATATTCAAATAACGAATGATGTTGGCTTGGACAATTAATAACTATTGATTTTTATAAGCAGTTGCAATCTCCTTAGGTAAAAATTCGAAGAATGTATCACCACGCAAACCGATGCGCAAACATTCCAAAGGAATAACTTCGTTCTCAGCAATGTTTCCGAGGTTCACGTTCGGGCCGAACTGTTTGATGAAGTACACCTGTTGAGGTTTCTTAGGAGCTTCCCACAAGATATTTTCCGGTTTTACTTTTTGTATAATCTTATTGATAAGCATCACGTGAGCCTGCCCACTTGGACGATAAATACCTACCGTACCGCTCTCACGCGCTTCTGCAATCACCTTCCAGCTGCCGGCCTCCAGTTCATTCTGCATCATCTTAATCCATTTGGCGGGGGAGATAAGAATCCCCTCTTCTTTAGAACCCACCTCAGAGAGGACACGATAATTTTTTGCAAACTCCGCAATAATGTCGCATTTCTTCTTGTGGTCAATCACGATGCTACCATCGGAAATTTCTACGCATTCCAGACCGAGGGAATCAATGTATCTGCGGTACTCATCAACCTGATTGCGCACGTAGAAAGCTTCAAACAAGGTTCCTCCCACATAAACTTTGATGTTGGCTTGATGATAGAGCTTAACCTTCTCCTTCACATTCTTGGCAAAAGCTGAAGTACCGAAGCCCAGTTTCACGATATCAACTTGATCTCCTGCACTATCAATCAAATCTTCAGCCTGACGGAGGCTAAGTCCTTTATCCATTACCATGGTCAAACCATGTTCGCGGGCCTTCACAGTTCGTTCAGGAAGGTGTTGAAGCTTGAAATTCATAGAGTTTTTCAATGATAAATAAGGGCACAAATATGCTAAGTGTATCCCTTACAACAACTAATCTTTCTTAGGTATTTTAATATGCAGACTACTGCGAACGATGGCGCAGAAAAAGTTCTGCATAAAGAACGTTGCGCTTTATTTCAGGATAATACTCTTCCATATCAGCCATTCCTTCAGGATATGACTCATGCAAGCGTAGCAATAGCTCTTCCGCTTCATTGTTTTTACCTGTTTCGAACAAATAAACAACCTTGCGATAAGCTATCTCATAACTCTGAGGGCAATGCTGCCAACCCTGATTGATAAATTCAAGAGCCCTGTGTGTTTCACCTCTTTGGAAGAAAATATCGGCATGTTCCATCCAAGCGTCTTCATTATCAGCGAAACGCTTTATCAGGATTTCGGTGATGGATTCAGCCTCTGACCACAACTCAAGTTTCTTGAGAAACTCTACCTCAAAGAGCAAGTAATCCACGTTTTCAGGGTCGAGTTCAATCGCTCTTCTTACATAGGTCAATCCTTCAGCGGTTTCATTTTTGAGGTCCAGCGCCACACCAATACCAAGGTAAGCATCGGCATAGAGTTCATCGGTTTGAATGCTTTTGCGGTAATAGAACAACGCTTTGTCCAGCTGGTTCATCTTCTCAAAGCATTCACCGATATGACAATATACAGGCGCCTGAGGGGCCTCATAATTATAGGTTTCCTCAAACACACTGATTGCTTCCTGAAAGCGGTCCATTTTGAACAAGGTATGGGCCTTGTTATAATAGGCAGGAGTGAAGTCTTCCTGTATAGCTAGGCACAAATCATAGGCATTCAATGCTTTATCCAGCATGCCTACTTTTTGATAAGCATTGCCAAGGTTGTACCAAGCCGGGAAACTGTATGGGTATTTATCCAGAAACGATTCATAGAACTCAATACTCTCAGCCGTGCGATCTGTTACATCAAAACAATACGCCAGCTCATAGAGCAATACCTCGTTCTCCGGACGTTTGGAAAGTGCTTCCATCAATACCTCCTGAGCTTTATCAAAGCGCTCCATGTTTTGGTACTCGAGAGCAATCTCCATATAGATTTCATCTTCGAATTCTTTTCCGCCTAAAGCCATTGCCTTCTGCAACAACGCAATTGCTTTGCGGTGTTCGCGCTGCTGGCTGTAGATAGATGCCATGGTAAGGAGTACATCTTCATTCTGTTCAATTTGCTCCAATACACGCAAGCGTTGCATCGCTTTGTTGAGATGCCCCATTCCTGAAAGAATCTGGGCTTCCTTCAACATCAAGGTTGTATTATCCGGGAATAGAGAATAGGCATAATCTATTACTTCCAACGCTTTCTTTAACTTACTGCTGAAGCAATAGTAATCCACGATTTCCTCAAACTGATCTATATCGAAGTAGTAGGATTCGTTAGCTTCCAGCATTTGCTCATAACGAGCAACTAAATCTTGCGCGTAGTGCTGATCACGATTTTCTTCACTCATATAACGAATCCAATTTTAGGTGTATCAAAGGTAACGCTGTTTTGGAGGCTTCATGTACAACAAAAAAAGTTTAAACCCGCGACTCACATCTAACCCATTGTGCCAATACCACTTATGAATTTTCAACGATTGTTAATCACTCGGGGTTCAGGCCTATTTGCTTAGGTTTGGAACCATGAAAGAAACACTCGGAATTGCAAAGGCGCAGGCCCAGGTAGACGAATGGATCAAGACAATAGGTGTTCGCTATTTCAACGAGCTTACCAATATGGCCTTGCTGACGGAAGAAGTGGGCGAAGTTGCTCGCATCATCGCGCGCAGATATGGAGAACAAAGCGAGAAAGAAAGTGATAAGAACAAAGACCTCGGTGATGAAATGGCCGATGTGCTCTTTGTATTGTTATGCTTGGCCAATCAGACCGGCATCAATCTGGAAGAAGCTTTTCAGAAAAATCTGGCGAAAAAGACCAACCGCGATGCAAATCGCCATCAGCAAAATCCCAAGCTGCATTCATAAGACAATATTCCCATGATATAAGCAATGACAAGACACATGAGAAAAAACGCACCTTTCATTTTGCTCAGCCTCTTTATCCTATTGCCATGGATGGCTGATATAAAGGCACAGACTACCGGCAAGAAAAAGAAAACCACTACCGAACAACAGCTGGATGAGCTGTTTGCCAAAGCCTTGGAAGACTACAACGTTCCGGGCATGGCTATTGCCATAGTAAAAGATGGTGAAGTGGTATTGTCCAAAGGTTACGGTGTGCGGAATGTCAATAGACCCGAGAAGGTGGATGACAAGACCCTATTTGCCATTGCCAGCAACAGCAAAGCGTTCACAGCAGCCGCATTGGCCATGTTGGTTGATGAGGGAAAGATAAAGTGGAGTGATAAAGTGCGGGATCACCTTCCCTACTTCGAGTTGTACAACCCGTATGTGAGTGCGGAGATGACCATCAAAGACTTGCTCTCACATCGCTCCGGACTTGCAACCTTCAGTGGTGATTTGATATGGTATGGCACCACCCACAGCCGAGAAGAAGTCATCCGCAGAGCAAAGTACCTGAAGCCTGTCTATGGATTCAGAGAGGCATACGGCTATTCCAACATCATGTACCTTGCTGCGGGAGAAGTGGTGCAAGCCGTTACCGGTCAAACTTGGGATGACTTTATCAAAGAGCGCATCTTCCTACCACTGGGAATGACCACCAGCAATACTTCTATTACCGCATTTCAACCAAACGGCAACATTGCATCACCTCACAACGAAGTGAAAGGCAAGAACATCGCCATTGACTATGTGAATTGGGATAACATCAACGCTGCAGGAAGCATCAATGCATGCGTATCGGAGTTGACGCAGTGGATTAAACTTCAGCTCAACAAAGGCACATTGGATGGAAAGCAATACTGGAGTGTCAACCGAGCATATGAAATGTGGGAAAACGTAACACCCAAGCCTGTGAGCAAATGGCAACGCGAGAACATGCCTACCCGTCATTTCAACGGCTACGGCTTAGGATGGGAACTCATGGATTATGGCGGTAAAAAAGTCATCAGTCATGGAGGCGGATATGACGGAATGATTAGCAAAACCGTATTGGTACCCGAAATCAATCTGGGATTCGTAATCCTCACCAACAACATCAACAGTCTGCCGTCAGCGCTTTCTTTCGACATTTTGGACACCTATTTGGGAATTAGAACCGAGCCCAACTGGACCACTCGTTTCCTTAAGATGAAAAAAGATGGCGAAGAAGCAGAATTAGCGGCAGCCAAAGCGGATGAAGATGCGCGTGTGAAGAATACTCAGCCATCGTTGGCATTGGAGAAGTATACCGGAACTTACCACAGTGAGATGTATGGCAATGTCGAGGTGTCGCTCCAGGACAATCAGCTAAAAATTGATTTCGTACCCACCGCGCTCTTCAAGGGCAACCTAGAACACTGGCATTATGATACGTTCAAGCTCAATTGGACCACCCAAATGATGCTTCCCAGCGGAAAAGCGACCTTTATTCTCGATGCCGATGGACGCGTTTCAGAATTGAAAATCGTGGTGGACAACCCTGATTTCGACTTTACTGAACTCAAGTTGATGAAACAATAAGCACCCAAATAAGATGACATAAAAAAATCTTTTTCGGTACGGATTTGGATTTGCGATTAGTGCGCGTATATTTGCCGCCCGTTTGACGGAAAAAGGTCACCGTAGCTCAACTGGATAGAGCACTTGACTACGGATCAAGAGGTTTGGGGTTCGACTCCCTACGGTGACACGAAACAAAAAGGCTCAACCATGTGTTGAGCCTTTTTGTTTTTACCAGCTTGAGTTTCCACCATTTTGAAAAACCCATAAAAAAGGGCCCGTTACCGAGCCCTCCTTTTTTCACACAACCAAATACTATCTAACTACTATCGGAAAACAGTAATCCGACCTTTTCTTTCAATCATGTTTTCTCTGTTGCCAATGGCTACCACATGGTAATTGTAAACCCCATTTGGCACATAATGATCTCCTCCCTGATAAGAGCCATTCCATGGTTCGTTGATGTCATTGGTTTTGAACACAACCTCGCCATAACGGTTGAATATGGTCAACTCGAAAAAGCGTAAATCATGCCCGACAACAAAGAAGAAGTCATTGACACCATCATTGTCCGGAGTAAAACAGTTTGGCACGAACAAATCTCCCAAAGCGGTGAATTCTTGGGTTTTAGATTCAGAGCAGCCTTCAGGAGAGAAGATTGTCAGTGTTCCTGACCATTCCTGGGCCCCCAAGAAATTAACTGTTACAGGGTTATCATAGCTGGTTGTTCCGTTACCAAATGTCCATACAAATGGGGCATTACCTATGGTTGTATTTTCGAAAACCACCTCGGTTTCAGAGATATAACGGGATTCAAACTCAGGGAACAATTCACGAACAACCACTCTCATAGAGCCGCTATTGGAATTACCGCATTGATCCTCCACCATCACATAGTACTCGGAGTTTTGCCCCGGAGATTCCAAAACTAAACTTGCATTCTGGCTTGTGCTCGGTGTTCCGGTTATACCCGTCCACGTGTAAGTCAGGTTGCCCACACCACCGGAGGCCAAGGCTCCCAATCTGGCCCAAGTTCCGATACAAATCACCGTATCAGCCGGGAACACAGTAAGTGAAATCGGTGCCGGTGGGATAATGACCTGCTTTTGGTCACTCGCTGTATTTCCGCATTGATCAGTTACAGTCAAGCGGATAGTACGTGTTTCCCCTGTCTGAACGGCATATTGCGAAGCACTAGATGCAAACTCACCGTTGTTGGTCCACACATAGGTATATGTACCGATTCCGTTCTCCAATTGCACCGGAGAGTGGTAAGTAGTCGTAATACAGTCCGCTATTACATCGGGACCGATGTCCAATAGGATGTTTACCGGAGGAATAATGATTTGCTTCTGGTCAGTAGCGCTGTTACCGCATTGGTCGGTTACATGCAGAGTCAGCGTTGATGTTACTCCGGTTTGAACAGTAACTGATGGACCAAAACCAAGCGGTGCGGTTCCCAATGTCCAGTTGTAAGAATAGGTGCCCACTCCTCCTGACACATTGCTCTGAACAAGATTCTGAGTGATACAGTTGGTGGTAATATCCGGACCAATATCCACCGTAACAGGAACAGGAGGATAGGATACCGTAACCTGATCCGTTGTGCTAACCTGACAGTCGTCTGTCACGGTCAGAGTAATGTTTTGTGTCGTTCCTTCCACAAAGGAGACGGACGGAGCACTAGAGAGGAATTGGCCGTTGGCCGTCCAGTGATAATAGTAATTACCATAACCACCTGACACAGCGGGGATAATACTTATCTGGTCAATACATTGAGCGGTAAAGTCCGGTCCGAGATCGACCACCAATGGCGGGTTCTGGACGAAGGCCACATTGACAGCTCCGCTTACAGGGGCCACTCCACACGTATCCGTGACGATAAAAGGATAAGAAACCGGTCCCGATGGAGTCATCGTCAGACTTGGTTGTGTGACACCTAAACTTGTCCATTGTACCTTATAGAATCCCAGCCCGCCCGTTATGACGGGCTCAATGACGACAGTATCTCCACAGTTAATGAGATGATCCGTCACAGAAACGGACATCTGCGGGACATCCGATATATGAACCGTTATTGAAACAGGGTTACCCGCGTTACAACCCAAATCATGCACCGTCAGAATCAAAGTTTCCGTTCCTTCTGGGTAATCATCGGCTAATGCTATAATAGGTAATGACACCGTAGTCGTACCGGCAGGGAACGTAATTTGTTCTGGCAACAACTCGTAGTCCAAACCATTGATGGCTGTACCGGTATAACTAAGCGGATAAGTAACCTCATTTCCGGCAGCAGACTCCGGCCTGGTCAGTGTAATTTCCGAAACATCGCATCCTTCATAAAGTCCGGTGCCTGATGGTGACAATGGTGGTGCTGTATAGGAAAGCTGAACGGCATTTGATTGGAAGCTGTTCGCTTCAAGAAAAACCCATGAGTCCCAGCTACCGTCAGATGCATCACCTATTGCAATTTTAATTTGATAAGTAGCTCCACACACCACTGGCGTCTGAGCTGTCAACACGGTGGTGAATCCATCGGCTTGAACGTTATGAATTTGCGCATAGCCGGTATTATTTGGTTGGTGGTTTCGAACGTAATAGCTCGAGTTGTTGGAATAATTGACAGAGTTGATACTTACCGGTGCGGAAGTTCCCGGAATTAATGCAATATTCTTAGCACCACCTTGAAATGGACCTGAAATACCGGGGCCACTTATAAAGAAACCAAATACGTCATTGATGGAGTTGACGTATTCAGGATATTCTTCAGAAGCAAAAACAAATCGGAACTTCAAAGAATCTCCTGTAGGAATAAAATTGAATTTCAAAATAGCAGCGTTATGGATGGAGTTACCGGCTAAGATTTGTAAGTCCGGATCCCCAAATCCATCAGAGCCTGTTGGTGGCCCCATACTAAAAGAGCCGGAATTATTAGGCCCTATTGCACCATTTACGTGACCGGTACCCATAATCACTCCGGAAGCTAGACCGATTCCACAGTTATTACACACGAAGCTTCCAATCTGAGTGGTTTGGTTACCTTGAAACGTAATATTAGAAGCAGTAACTCCTTCACCCAATAAGATGTTCTGAACCGCATTGGCTGCAGTGACACTAGAGTTAACCGCAAGCTGGGCTTTTAGTGCCCCTTCAGTAAGAACACCGGAACATAAGATGATTGCCACTAAAAATATCGTCTTACGCACCGAATGATGTAAAGACTTTTTCATTCGTTGGTTGGTTAATTAAACACACTAAAAACTCTTCATAGGCAAAAATGGTTGTACGAGGTTTCTATTTTTTTCCTTCGGTTTCAAAACATTATCTCACAATTACTATATAACCTGAGTATTCCAAGCCATCAGATCTTCTAAAAATATAGTAATAGGTTCCGTCTTCCTGTTCGTTTGCTGACCAATCATTATTGTAGTTATGATTTTCATAAACTACTTTACCCCAACGGTTATAAACAGTCAAAGAGCTATTAGGAAAAGACTGAATTCCTTTAATCTCAAATGTAGGGTTATGCTGGTCGTTATTAGGTGTAAAGATATTAGGAATTGTAGTATCACAGACATTAATCACTACTTCAAATGAATCTGAGTTACCACAAAAATCAGTCACTTCAACGGTAGTCACTCCCACAGGAGCATTACTGAACAAGGTTCCACCTTCTACCTCTAACAGCGTTTCATCATAGACTATGGTAAGTGGATAGTAACCACCGGAAATAATCGGACCACTGGAAATACCTGTACACAAGTAGAAGATAGAATCAGGCATCTGAAGTGGAGTCTCTCTCTCTAAGACATTCAAAGTAAATTCTGCATCTGCCGAATAATTGCATCCATCATCCAAAACAAGGTAGAATGTAGAGTCGACCGGTGATGACACGACAATGGACTGGGTAGTTTCTCCGGTTGACCACAGAAAGAATTCACCCGCCAAGGTGTTGGTTGGGACAGCGGTCAATGTTACCGGAATATCCGGACACACATCGTTTTGATCATAATCAATCGTCACACTCATTTGCGGGTGGTCATAAATAAAGAGCTCGAGCTCAATATCAATGATTTCACCATCTGCCATGACAAGCTGGGTGTTTAATATTAGATTTTCTACGCCTTCGTCCTCCCCGTCATCATATGGGTTCAAGTAGATGGTAACTTCATTTTCGCCATCGGGAATGGTGATAGTGGTTGGCAGCGCGGGAGCATCCACTCCATTGGTAAACGTTCCACTGTAGGTCACATCAAAAGTGTAATCCCCAAACACACATGGCGGTCTGTAGAAAGTAATTGGAGCCTCACCACAGAACTCATACATGGTGTTGGGCATACCCGGAGCAATGGTGGGTTGAATAAAGGTCACATCCAACGGGGAGGTACTGAAACTACCTTCTTGCAAGAACACCCAAGAGTCCCAAGAGCCATCGGAGGCATCACCAATGGCAATTTTGATATGATATGTTTCTCCGCATATCACATCTGCATGGGCAGTCAATACGGTAGTAAATCCATCTGCCTGAATATCGTGAATCTGAGAATAGCTGGTATTATTAGGCAAGTGGTTGCGTACATAATACGCTGAATTGGCATTAAAATTAACTGAGTTAATGGTCACCGGATCGGTGGTTCCGGGTATTAAAGCAATGTTCACGGCACTATTGGTAAAGGGCCCTGAAATTCCAGGTCCACTGAGAAAAAAGCCGAATGCATCGTTCACACTGTTCACATACTCGGGGTATTCTTCAGAGGAGAATACGAAGTTGAAAGAAATATTATCACCGGTAGGAACGAAGTCAAATTCAAGAATCGCAGCGTTGTGAATGGTGTTACCGGCCAATACTGCGAGATCAGGGTCTCCAAAATAATCATTTCCTGTTGGAGGACCTGCAGAAAAATTTCCGGAATTGTTCGGTCCTACTGCACCGGTCACTGCTCCTGTTCCTATGATTACACCTGAGCTAATATTAATACCGCAGCTATTGCATTCAAAATAACCAATCTGTGTAGTCTCATTGCCACTGAAAACAATGTTGGCGGCCTCAACACCACCACCCATCAGGATGTCCTGAACGGCATTTTCTGCAGAGATGGATGAGTCGACCGTTAACTGACTGTGAAGGCCTCCTACACACCCTAAAATGAAGAGGCTAATAAATAGTGTACGAATGCAATTAGTTGGTTTTGTCATTGTCATTTTGATTAAGTTCCTTCCGCAATCCTTTATCGGGTATGAAGCGGAGAATTGTAAGCGCAATATAAACGAGGATTGCTACATACAAAATCCCGCGTCCGCGGCAGGCTGTGGATTAAAAAAGCACTTAGTTGACTCTGGCCAATTGTAATAAGTTGCCTCTCGCATTTATATTTATAATTTTCCGATAATCACCCATTTAGGCCTTCCATAGGATTATTCACATAAGAGCCAATGGATTAGATACATTTGGAACATGGCTCAGGAAATTATCCGCATTGAAGGTTTAACCAAGTATTACCGTATTGGTGAGGAAGTCATCAAAGCGCTGAATGGCGTAGATTTATCCATCTACAAAAACGAATATGTTGCATTGATGGGGCCTTCCGGTTCAGGAAAAAGTACCATAATGAACATCATTGGTTGCCTGGATACCCCAACAAGCGGGCGCTATTTCCTGAATGGCCCGGATGTAGCCCAGCTCAACGACAACCAACTGGCAGAAATCCGCAACAAGGAAATCGGATTTGTTTTTCAGACCTTCAATTTATTGCCTCGTTACTCGGCTTTGGACAATGTTGCACTTCCACTGGTTTATGCCGGAGTACCCAAAGAGGAGCGATTGGAAAGAGCTCGACAAGCTTTGATACAAGTGGGACTGGCAGAGCGCATGAATCACAAACCCAATGAACTCTCCGGTGGTCAGCGCCAACGTGTGGCTGTAGCGCGTGCCTTGGTTAACAAGCCATCAATCATTCTTGCCGATGAGCCAACGGGTAACTTGGATACAAAGACCAGTTATGAAATCATGAACCTGTTTGATGAAATTCATCAAGCTGGCAATACGATTATTATCGTAACACACGAAGAAGACATCGCTCAAATGGCACATCGCATTGTGCGCATGCGTGATGGCAAGATAGAGAGCGACCAGCCCAACATTCCGAAAAGGCAAAGTCAATTTCAAGAATAAAAAAAATGCATCCACTTAAGGGATGCATTTTTTCTTTATCCACATACAATGTTATCCTTTCAAGAGATTGATGGTGACCGTTGCCAAATCTGAGTCTGGGAATCGCTTGTAGTAACGCTTGTCAATTGGCAATCCTGCTTCTTCGGCAATGCGTTCAAACACGGCTGGTTCCACAATGTATTGATCGGAATAGCCATGGGTCGCATCATAAGCAGTTGCAGCAGTTCTACCAAGATTAGCAGCAGTGAGTGCCGGAGGTAATGTATGCAATTCAATGACGAGCAATCCGAACTTGTGTACATATGGTTGCCACTTTTTGAGATGTTCCAATAGAGAATCTTCCACCAAATTATTGCTCAATCGCACACCGCGATAGGCATACGCCCCGGTAGATGAGCTCACTCGTCCTTCCGTAACTGTTTTTGGAGCCTCCCAAATGCGGTTGTGATCAAGGAAGGTGCGCACATTGAGCAAGTCTTTCAAATCAATTGAGTAGTTTTCCAGCAAGTCTTTTGCAAGCAAATCCGGACGACCAATGTCACCGAATATCACCTTTGCCCAGATATCGGCTTTGATAAGGTTCGCTCGCGTAACGCGTAAAGCGGCTTCGTTGTAATCGGCTCCCACCAGAAAGAGCGGATATTCATCCAGCATTTTTCCTCGCAGCGTACGATGTTCAATCACATTGAACAAATGCTCAATCAACGCACCGTTGCCACACCCCATGTCCAGAATTCCTTTGGGCTGTTGTTCGATGGGTTTATTGAACAACTCCACGATGATTTCATCCAGCACTTTGAAATAGCCTGAGTGCGCACCACCACTTCCCCAAACATTCATCTCCCGATCCACATGTTTCTCAGGGCCACCATCGGTAATTCGCAAAACATTAGGATTGCCAAACAGGAGTTCATCCAACTGGGTCATTGTTGGTATATAAGAAACAGTCACTCCGTAAGCGCTTGCACGCTTGGCGAAGAACAATCCTTTCTCGGTGAATCGGAAGGTATCATTCTTCTTCACAAACCATCCCAACTCTGTCATAAAGTCGAGAATTTTTCGGAAGCTGTCCGGGTCTTTGTGAAACTCCTCAGGCTTGAAAGATGCTTCCATAAAATATTTATGGAACATACCGCTCATGCCCAAATGCACAATCGTTGGACCGATAATGATACCTTCAATGTGCTTTAAAACCTGAAATTGAAGACGCTCTTGCAACTCATTTGAAGCAGATTGAACACCGTAACCTTCACGGTATCTGCTCATGATATTTTCGAGTTTCCGAAACGGCTCTATCTCGAATTTTCGCGGATGAAAATCCGCTGCATACTTGAGCAAATTGACTACATCTTTATAAAGATGTACCAATGAAAAAGCGACAGAAGAAGATTCGTTTACACTATAATGAATTTCGTCCTTTGAATTATCAATGTGTTGTACGAGCCAACCTTGAGAGGCTAAAACACGCAAGGCGACATTCAAATATCCTTCGTTTGCCTTGAACTTTTCTGTGACTTCTTTTAAAGAAACACGTTCTTTTTCTAGGATATAATTCAACACACCTTTTTCATGCAACGCAAAAGCTGACGGAGCTGTTACAATTCCATCAAGGTGTCGGAAGATGGTTCCTAAGTATTCAGATTTTTCCTTTTTTGATAACATAAATCAGGATTATTCAGATGTTGCCAAAGTTAGCAGGGATAAACATTCCCAGGACAGAAGAGGTTAATGAATGTTAGCGAAATCCAGCTCAGCCATCACTTCCCGCCCACAATCTTCTTAATCTCATTGAGTTTCATCAGAGCCTCAACGGGTGTCAGCGTATTGATATCGAGCGTCATAATTTCTTCTCTGATTTGAGCAAGTGTAGGGTCATCGAGTTGGAAAAAGCTGAGTTGGCCAATGGCAGATTCTTGAGCGGCTTTTGCCACTTCAGGTTTCGATGATTTAATGCCTTCACGCGTGTGAGATTTTTCGAGCTGCAGGAGAATGTCCTTTGCACGCTCTACTACTTTCACCGGCATACCGGCCATCTTCGCCACGTGGATACCAAAGCTGTGATTGCTTCCACCGGGAGTTAGTTTGCGTAAGAAGATGACTTTATTGCCGACCTCTTTCACGCTCACATTAAAATTCTTGATCCGTTTAAATATATCGGCCATGTCATTGAGCTCATGATAATGCGTTGCAAACAATGTTTTTGCTCTTCCTTTCGCATGCTCATGAATGTATTCCGCAATTGCCCAAGCGATGCTCACACCATCATATGTAGAGGTACCTCTACCAATTTCATCCAACAACACAAGACTTCTATCTGATAGGTTGTTGAGGATGCTGGCGGTTTCGTTCATCTCTACCATGAATGTGGATTCACCACTGCTGATGTTATCGCTTGCGCCCACACGTGTAAAGATTTTATCGATGATGCCAATGTCGGCAGCTTTGGCAGGAACAAAGCTGCCCATTTGTGCCATAAGTACAATAAGAGCAGTCTGCCTGAGTACCGCACTTTTACCCGACATGTTCGGACCGGTAATCATCATGATTTGCTGTGTCTCATTGTCGAGGTAGATATCATTGCTCACATACTCCTCGCCTGCTTTTAGAGATTGTTCAATCACCGGGTGACGACCTTCAAGAATTTTGAGTGAATAACCATCGTTGACAGATGGTTTCACGTAACCGTTGCGCACCGCCACTTTCGCGAAGCTCATAAGGCAATCAAGTTGTGCGAGCACCTGCGCATTGAGTTGAATAGCTGCCGTAAAATCCATTACAGCAAGAACCAATTCATTGAACAACCGATGTTCAATCGCAGCAATCTTCTCTTCGGCTCCTAAGATTTTTGTTTCGTACACCTTGAGCTCTTCAGTGATATAGCGCTCGGCCTGAGTCAAGGTTTGTTTGCGTATCCAATCGGCCGGAACTTTATCCTTGTGCGTATTGCGCACTTCGAGATAATAACCGAAGACATTGTTGTACGAAACCTTGAGAGACGGAATGCCCGTGCGCACTGATTCACGTTCTTGCAGCTGCTGCAGATAATCTTTACCATTCAAGGCCAGGCTTCGCAATTCATCAAGCTCTTTATCAAAGCCATCAGCAATGACTTGTCCTTTGCTCAGCGCAATGGGAGCATCGGGATGTATTTCACGCTCTATGCGCTCACGAATGGTAGCACATGGATTGAGCTGATCACCCAAATATTTGAGGTGTTCGTTATCGGAGTTTTCAGCAAATGTTTTGAGAGGAACAATGCATTCCAGTGCACGCTTAATATGGAGCATCTCGCGGGGCGAAATTCTTCCAACCGCTACCTTCGATATCAAACGCTCTAGATCACCCACCTGTTTCAACTCTTGGAGCAAGCCTTCCAGTTGCTCCATGTGGGCAGTGAAGTATTCCACAACAGAATGGCGCTTTTCAATCTGAGCTCTCTCTTTCAATGGAAGCAACATCCATCTGCGCAAGAGGCGCGAGCCCATCGGGGTGACTGTTTGATCCAACACACGCAGCAGCGTGGTTGCATTATCATTGCCACTGCTCACCAACTCCAAATTGCGTATGGTGAACTTATCGAGCCAAACGTATTTGTCCTCTTCAATCCGAGAGATATTCGCTATGTGACCAACTTTATCATGCTGCGTTTCTGCGAGGTAATGCAACACCGCACCGGCCGCGACAATTCCAAGTTGTAATTCTTCAATACCAAATCCTTTGAGTGTTTTTGTTCCAAAGTGTTTGGTCAGAATTTCATTGCCAAACTCAGCACTGAACACCCAGTCATCCAATCGAAACGTGTAGAACTTATCTCCGAACGCTTCTTTGAACTGCTTATCATAATTCTTTTCAAACAACACTTCATTGGGACGAAAGCTCTGTAAGAGTTTGTCCACATAATCAATGGTTCCTTGTGCTGTAAGAAATTCACCTGTAGAAATATCAAGAAATGCCACACCGGCATTGCTGCCATTGAGAGCTACGGCAGCAACAAAATTGTTGCTCTTGGTTTCAATAGTTTTCTCATTGTAAGAAACCCCCGGAGTAACCAACTCCGTAACCCCGCGCTTCACAATTGTCTTCGTCTGCTTGGGATCTTCCAATTGATCACAAATGGCCACTCGGTTACCCGCGCGAACCAACTTCGGCAAATAAGTATCCAATGAGTGATGAGGAAAGCCGGCCAACTCAACATAGGCCGCTGCACCGTTCTTGCGTTTGGTAAGCACTATACCCAAAATATCAGCAGCCTTGATGGCGTCTTCACCAAACGTTTCATAAAAGTCCCCGACACGGAACAACAACAATGCATCAGGATATTTCGCCTTGATGGCATTGTATTGCTTCATCAGTGGAGTTTCTACGATGTCCTTTGCCTTGGTTTTATTTTCCTCTTGTGCGCTCATAGTTTCAACAGCAGCAAAGAAAAGCAGGGAGAATGAAAACTGTGAACACCGCAGACCGAACTTCGTTCACATCTTATCAAAAACCGGCTGCAACAGATATGTTACTCAAGACATTGCAAATGCAACCGCTATAAAAAGCAAAGCTGCCGTTTCATTTCTGAAACAAGCAGCTCTGCAAATCATGTAAAAAATCGTTTCGTTGGCAAACCTAGTCCTTTCAGCACACCTGAAGCAAGCATTACAAGTCATGTTATGCACACGGAGCATCGGGTTATAAACAAAACGAAACATCCTGAGTTTTGGATATCTATTTCTGAAGCAGCCACATGCTCTGACTAACTTTGTGACACATAAGAAAATCAACAAGCATAACCATGGTTGCTATCCATACCAAGGATTATCAATAACCCCAGTTATTTATTTAATTGACAACGATGCACAACAACACCACCGGTTTATTCAAAGTTGTAAGAGCAAGTGCCGGCAGTGGTAAAACATATTCTCTGGTAAAGGAGTATTTGCTTCTTGCACTAAAGAGCAAGAGTGCAGATTACTATAAACACATCCTGGCCATCACATTCACCAATGCGGCTGCAGCTGAAATGAAAGAGCGTGTCATCCATCGCTTACGAGAACTCAGTGAAAATGCAGATCCGAAAAATCCCCTGCTCCAGGAATTGGTGCAAACGCTGAATATCTCACCAGAAGCCGTGCAGGAGCGTAGTCGTGCAACCTACCGCCACATCTTGCACAACTATAGCCAATTGAGTATTCAAACGATTGATGGTTTTACACACAAACTCATACGCAGCTTTGCTCGTGAACTGAAGCTCAGCCAAGACTTTCATGTGGAGTTGGATACGGATGCATTTATTGAAATGCTCGCGGACAAATGCTTGGACAACATTGGCAATGACCCGGATATAACCCGTTATCTTGAACATTTTGCATTAGAGAATCTAGAAGAAGGAAGCAGTTGGAACATCCGTCAACAGCTTATCACCTTCTCCAAAGAACTCCTTAAGGAAGATGCGTTGGAAGCCATTGAAAAGCTCTCGCGTTATACGCTGGAGGATTTCAGCAATGTGCGCAAAAAGCTCCATGCAAAAATCAAAGCATATGAAAACGATTTGAAGCAATTGGCTGAAAAGGCATTGTCCAAGTTGCACGGCAATGGCATTGATCCACTGGATCTTGCTTATGGCTATAAAGGGGGAATGATGCAATTGGTTAAACTGGCCAATGAAAACTTAGAACCACCGAAGGAACGCTTCATTGAAATGGCTTCAGGGGGTAGCTGGTATGCGAAAAAAGCACGTCCTGAACTCAAAGCTGCAGTGGATGCAGTTCGTCCGGAAGTAGAACCTATACTTCAAGAAATTCTTGCGCGATTGGGTGCTGAAGAATACGGGGCTTATCTGCTCCATGGCTTATTACTTCGCAACATCTACCTCATCGGCATACTCAACAGCTTGAACGAGTTGTCCAAGAAAATCAAGGAAGAAAACAACCTGCTTCTCATAAGCGATTTTCACCTGCTTGTGAATGAGGTGGTAAGGGAAAGTCCTGCACCATTTATTTATGAGCGCATTGGCAACCGCTACAAGCATATTCTGATAGATGAATTTCAGGACACCTCTGCGTTGCAATGGTCGAATGCTGTACCACTCATTCAAAATGCTTTGGGTGAGAATAACATGAGCTTGCTCGTGGGAGATGCCAAGCAATCGATCTACCGCTGGCGTGGAGGCCGTGTGGAGCAATTTGTCGATTTACCAACGGTCCGAGTAAAAACGGCTTTCAACAACAATACAAGCTTTTTTGAGCAACACTTTACTGAGCAAGTTTTGGATAAAAACTTTCGCAGTGCTCGAACGATTATAGAGTTCAATAACCGGTTTTATGATGCGCTTTCACCAGCACTGGGCGATAAACAAAAAGTCTATCACCGGCAAGCGCAGCAAAGTGTAAAGCCACGTACCGGTTATGTGCGTATTGATACAGTAAAAGGCAAAAACATCAAAGAGCGCTGGCCGCTCACTGCTGAAAACATCTTGCGCTATGTGAATGAATGCCTAAATGACGGATATAAGCCAAGCGATATCGCCATCCTTACGCGCAAAGGTGACAAGGAAAGTGGCAAGATTGCACAACTGCTTGCCGAAAACGGAATGGAAGTAGTGACACAAGGCAGCTTTCTGCTTCAAAACTCACCGGCTGTCCGCGCAGTGATGGGATATTTGAACTACTATGCGGATCCACAAAAACACTTCGCGGCAATTGATTTAATTCAATCGCTGAGCAGCATCCATCCACACATACAAGTGGAGCAGTTCGTGCAGGATTATATGAGCAAGGGCAAAACAACCCAGCTGGATTTGCATGGTTATCTCAGAAAACACTTTCCTGCCCCACCCTATAAACCGACATCCACTTATGCTTTAGCAAAGCACATCATAGACAGATTTGGCCTTCCAATGGACAACTACTTGGAGTGCCTTCTTGACCATATACGCGAACGCACACTTGGTCGCGGCAAATCGCTCCCCAACTTTTTAGAATGGTGGAATAATGAACGCGATAACATCTACGTATCAGGTACAGCCAGCGATAATGCCATTCGCATAATGACGATTCACAAAAGCAAGGGACTTCAATTTCCTGTTGTGATTTATCCACGTTTCAATTCCAAAGAACAACCCTCATCCTTATGGATTGAAATCGATGAAGCGGAATTTGGCTTGCCCACTGCGCTGGTCACCATGAATAAAGAAGCAGAAGACAAGGAGTCCGCATCCGTAAAACTTCCGAAAGAATTTTATGAAGAAACAGCCAAAGCGCGATTGGATGACCTCAACCTGTGCTACGTAGCCACTACGCGTGCTGAGGACAGATTGTATATGGTATTGGAGAACAACTCAAGCTGGCTCAGCAAGCAAATTGAAGAGGTGCTGGCTTCAGAGTTCGCACACTGCCTGCATGAAGGACATTGGGAACTTGGCGAGCGAGAAAAAGTGCAACGCAGCTCGGGCATAGAACACGTGCATCACATTCATCCACCAACCGGAAAGGCGCGTCAACTCAAGATCAGAGCCATGCGCATTAGCGATGATTATTCGGATGAAATCTTACAAGGTAACCTCATCCACCAAGCACTTGCAGAGGTCAAAACCAGCGATACAATACCGCTAGCCGTTGAGCGGATTGCATCCCTCCACCAATTGAATGAAGATAAGAAGCAACGCCTGTTGCAAGAGGTGCTAGGCATTACCACACATCCCGAATTTGCGCGATGGTTCAGTGAAGAAACAGAAACTATGACAGAACGCGACATCGCCACAGCAGATGGAAAAGTGATTCGTCCCGACCGTGTAGTGATTTATCCTAACCACATCGAAGTCATCGACTTCAAAACCGGTAAGGCATTTGAACACCATGCGCAGCAGGTAAAGGAATATATCCATTATTTACAAGAGCTTTATTCGCGACCGGTTAAAGGCTACCTTCTTTATACAAATGACAGGCAGACCATCGAGGTGAACCCAAATTAGACAAGAAATTATTGGTTCGCTTTGCACACTAATAAATGGACAAAACAGCAACGCTTGCATTAGCTTTACGATAGAAACAACAGCGAAGCTTATCCTTAAAGTGATATAAAAGAGCTACAGTGTGCGAAGGAAGTAACACAGTCTGTACAGCGAGTGCAAGCAAAAGGCATCCATATGGATGCCTTTGCTATTTTAATAGTATGTCATTAAAAGCAAATCGTCAATTAGGATAAACATCCACGTAAGGAGCTTTGAACTCGTGCAAAATTTCGAGCACTGTTCGGAATGTCACCACTTTGTTGCCATATTTATCAAAGTGTTTTTGCTGCAATGCAGGAGCTTCTTCACGTTGATACTCTTCGAGGTCGGCTTTGCTTTTGGCAATGTATTGCACCGCATAGGTGATACCGTTCTCTTCATACTCATGAATGCGGCAAATACGATTTTCCAAAAAATAACCGGTGGCCATGACTTCAGGAATGTGGACAAACATCATCCAGTCCAACCACTCCTCATGCGTGTCCTTGTCGACACTACACGTTACATTGTATAACACTCTGTTCATTGCCGCAAAAATGATAAATAAGTGTTTTTAAACCTAACTGAAGATTCGGTCTTCTTCGCTCTCCATTATTCAGTAATGGTAATGGACTTTTTACTGCTGGTATAAGCACCAAATACGCCCAATGCACCACCACGGATATTTGTAATCGGATTGGCTGGCGTAGCACTGAAAGGACTTCCTGCCGAGCCACCAGCAATATCTTTCATCGTATCGAAGAATTGATATACGCCTTTGTCAATGCATTGAAGTTCTACTTCCACTACATCACCAACTTCACAGCTCAAGTAGTAAATGGGCATATAAATCTCTTGGCCATCCAATGCTCCCGGATCCACCACAATGATTTCATCCGAATCGATGAGCAAAGTGTCATTGTAAGTCACCACATACTTGTAATACTGCGGACCTACAGGGTCCTGATATCGCACATAAACAGCATATGTAGGATCAGAGCCGAACAATTGTGGATTGGCTACTTGCTCCAAGGAGTCGAGCTCAATGTGCTTCGGCATGCGCGTTACGGCCGTAAATTCTTCATCATTCACCAAAACACGCAAAGCATAATCAGCATCATCCACAATCACTTGATTGGTGGCTTTGTAATAACCGTTACCAATGGACTGCAGCAGGACCTCTTCGCCACTTGGCATGGTGATGATAACGGTTGCATCATCCACAACCGGAGGAAGGCCGCCATCGAAGAAGCTAGCGGTTTGAGTTACCCGAACCATAATGCTATCCACACCTTCGTAGATATGACCTTCGATTACATATTTAGGATCTGCATCGTTGAGGTCTACATCAATTACATCCTGGCAGCTCTGCATGGTGAAGGTCAATAACCCCAACATACATGCAATAAAGGAGAATTTATTTGTCAAAGTTTTCATGGTACTTCGGTAATCAGAATGAGAAGTTATAAGTGATGGATGGAACGATACTGAATAGCGCAATGCGCACGGCTTCTTTCTGTCCTGGATAACCCTCTTTGTCACGGAAAGTGATAGCGTATGCGTTACGTCTTGCATACACGTTGTAGATGGATACATTCCATGAAGATTCATAGTCTTTTTTGGTTTTGTTCAACCAAGTGAGACCGATGTCCATGCGATGGTAATTGGGCATGCGATATCCGTTGCGCTCCGTATAGTAAGGAAGCGAAATACCGCTCACTTCATACTTGCCGCTAGGGAAAGTAACTGCAGTTCCGGTGTAATAGATCCAGTTACCGGATAGTTTCAAACGGTCGGTAAGATCATACATCAACACAATTGCAAAATCATGTATCCGATCTTGACGTGATGGAAATTCTTTTCCATCGTTGATTTGATCAAATGTGCGCAGCGAACGAGACCAGGTATAGCTCACCCACCCGGTGAACTTGCCTGTTTGTTTACGGAGATAAAATTCTACTCCGTAAGCGCGGCCTTTGCCAAAGACCAGTTCACCTTCCGCTTCATCATTGAAGAACAAGCTGGCACCGTTGCGATAGTCAATTTGATTCTGGAAGGTTTTGTAATATCCTTCCAATGAAGCTTCGTATTTGTTGTCACGGAAATTGCGGAAATAACCCAAAGCTACTTGATCTGATATCTGTGGTTTTACGTTGTTGCTGCTCGGAATCCATATATCCGTTGGTTGAGAAGATGTAGAGTTGCTCAACAAATGCAGATACTGAATGGCACGGTTCAAAGAAGCCTTTACAGAGCTTTGTTTATCTACTTCAATCTTGGCAGATAGGCGTGGTTCGAAGCCTCCATACATTTGGATGGATTCCCAGTTGCCGTATTCCTTCTCAGTCAATTTTTCACCATCATCATCAAAGGTGTAGGCCTTGCCCTTGCCCATATAATTGAAGAAGGAATAGCGCACACCGTATTGGATTCCGAATTTCTCGGTGATGCTTTGGTCATTTTGTACATATACACCACCTTCCAATGCATAGCGATTCGTCAAATTCAGGTTGTTAAACGCATCCACATTTGTTTTGATTTCTCCCGGAATAAACGTGTGATGAATGGCATTGAATCCGAACTTCACCTTGTGATTCGGGTTGGGGAAGTAAGAGAAATCTTGTTTCAAATTCCAATCACGAATGAAGCTGGAGAATTTCGCTTCCAAGTCTTGTGCGTCAAACAAGAAACGGTAGTTATAATCACTAAAAATGAGACTCGTGTTGGAAAACATCTTGTCATTGACCAAGTGATTCCAGCGCAACGTGGCTGTAGCATTTCCCCAGTCAAAACCGAATATATCTGCCAACCCAAATTTATCCCGACCAAAATATCCGGACAGGAAGATGCGGTTCTTCTCGTTGATTTGATAATTGGCCTTGAGATTCAAGTCATAGAAATAAAGCTGTGAACTCTGAATATCCTTGTCTTTGGACAGTTTTAAGAACAAATCGGCATAGGTTCTGCGCCCGGAGATGATGAAAGAACCTTTGTCCTTGACAATAGGCGCCTCCACCGTAAGGCGAGACGATATCAATCCGATGCCTCCGGTAACACCAATTTTTTTGCTGTTCCCATCACGCATTTTAATATCCATCACCGATGATGCACGTCCACCGTATTCGGCAGGCATTCCACCTTTGTATAAGGTCACATCTTTCAAAGCATCGGAGTTGAACACGGAGAAGAAACCGAGCAAGTGCGATGCGTTGTAAACCGGTGCTTCATCCAAAAGAATGAGGTTTTGGTCAGCGCTACCACCGCGCACAAAGAATCCTGAGTTGCCTTCTCCTGCACTCTTCACACCGGGAGTGAGTTGAAAAACTTTGATGATATCTTTTTCACCGAAAAGCACCGGAACCGATTCCACGGCCTTTGGGTCGATACGCACAACGCCCATCTCCGTGCTTTTCACATTTTGGTCTTTTCGTTCACCTAAAATTTCCACCTCACCGAGAGTTGTTTCTGCCAAACCCAATTGCACGTTCAACGTTTGGTTGCTCCGCAACGAAACCTTCTTCTCTTGTGTGGAATAACCCAAGTATTGATACACCAACGTGTATTCACCGGCAGGCAAAGTGAGGGAATAGAAACCGTACGAATTGGAGCTTGTTCCCTTGGATGGATTTTCTTTGACAACAACAATTGCACCGATGATATCCTCCCCGTTAGCCGCATCCTTGATGGTACCACTAACGGTATAATTCTGAGCGACCACCATGCTCTGCAATCCGAAAAACAAAAGAAGGAACAGACTTAATCGTCTGACGGCAGATTTGATTAGTAAAGACATAATTGAAATTACGTTCGTTTTTAAAAGCGGACGCGAAAGTGCATCCAAGTCAGACAATATCCTTCGCAAAAAACATCAATTGTGATTATTGGTAATAAATACTGATATACCGATAAGCAGAAGGTATAAACGGCCTCACCTTCATTAACCCTATAACAACTCACAACAATTTTGTAAGACGCGATGGCTACCGGTGAACCTTCTTTGTGGCTCCATTTTGAGCATGGCAATTAAGGCTGTCAACTCCCTGTTAATCTCTCGCTTTTACCCCTGAAGCCGCACTTGCAAAGGCAAGTGAAATGCAACCGGTTATTAACCATTAAAACAATACAATCATGGCAAATCAAAAAGTAAAAGCGAAGAAAGACGCTGCGAAATCATTGAACGACTTATTTGAAGATTGTCTGAAAGACGCTTTGTGGGCTGAAAATGCTGTAAAGGAAGCGCTTCCAAAAATCATCAAGAACGCATCGTCCGAACATCTCAAGCAAGCGCTAGAGGATCACTTGGAAGAAACCAAAGGTCAAATCAAAGCACTCAAAGAAGTGTTTAAATCCATTGATGTAAAGCCCGAAGAAGAAAAGTGCGATGCCATGCAAGGCATCTTGGATGAAGGGGAAGACATTATGGAATCTACCGAAGCCGGACCTGTGCGGGATGCGGGCATTATCGCTGCCTGTCAGAAGGTGGAGCATTATGAAATTGCTTCCTATGGCACCATGATAGCATATGCCAAAATCCTGAAGCACACTGAAGCCAAAAAACTTTTGGAAGGCATTTTGAAAGAAGAGAAAAATGCCGACAAAATTTTATCCGAATTGGCCATCTCTGAGGTGAACATTGAAGCCGATGTGGAAGAGTAATACCATCACACCGGGTTTCTCGGATTAAACTGAAAACAGAAAGAAATGAGCGTCTGAATTAGTTGGCAGGCGCTCATTTTGCTTTCCGGCATACTTGTTTAACAAGCCACATTTACGGTGCCGCTTATTTTTGCCGTAATAACACTTGGATGATGAAGAGATTTTCTTTCCTATTACTTGTATCGATAGCGCTTTTTATATCAACACAAGCTGACGCTCAACGCCATCGCAGCAAGCTGACACATGCCCGACAGGCCATCAATTTGCTCTATGATGAAGACGAGGAATTTGAAGAAGACTCCATTCGAGGATTCGGATTCGGGCTCAACCTTGGAGCGTATTTTGCTAATAAGGCTACCGGCAACTTCTACAACGGCAGTGGCACAGTAAGCGGTTTCATTGATGAAGGCCAGCAAATTCGTGCATATAGTATTGAGGAGCGCATCGGGATGTCATCACCATTCATTCAAGACCAGAACTACATTCTCTCCTATTACAACGCATCATCCTACGGTTTCCCTCGTGATGCTTATCCTTTGGATATGCGCTACAATCCGGCCTTTATGATTGGGTTGCAGTTGAAATACAATTTCAATCGTTATGCTGCAGTCATCGCGAAAATCAATGCAGCCAAACTCAAAGCAGTGAGTCAATTCACAATGCAGTTTCAGGGAACACCGCTTCCCGTCAACTCACAAGCAGATGTACGCTTGTTTACGATAACTGGAAATGAGCAGCGTTTCAATATCACCTTGGGATATCGCCAAGGCTGGATGATGGGCGATTATTCGAACTTCTACATTCAGTTAGGTGGAAGCATGTTGGGAACACAATTCCAGAAAAACCAAGTTTATGTAGCCGACAGAGCGTATGATCTATTTGTGGGTGGATACAACCCGAACCAACAACTTGTGAATGCACAACCTCGCACCGATATTGGATTTGGAGCTTATGGTTCTACAGGAGTAGAGTTCTGGCTCGGGCGCTATTCCTTTGATATCAGCTTTGGAATGTCACGTGACCGCGTTATCCTTTATACATGGGATAAATTGGTTTGGAACAAATGGATACAAGCTACTTTCTCCATTTAATGTAGAAAGCGGTAATATCTATCGAGAAGTCTTTTCGGAAAAAATCAGTTTCGCTTAGCTCGGAAGAAATTGGTGAGCAATGCGGCACACTCGTCAGCAAGCACTCCTCCCACTACTTCGCTCTTGGGATGAAGAATGCCTTGTCCATTGTCTTTGTGCGGACCGAATTTGCTGAAACCGCGCTTCTCATCATAGGCACCAAATACAATGCGCCCCACGCGTGTGTTATAAGCGCCCCCGGCACACATCACGCATGGTTCAAGTGTCACATAAAGTGTGCACTCATGCAATGATTTCCCTCCTAGGTATTCGCTGGCAGCTGTGAAGGCCTGCATTTCCGCATGGGCAGTAAAATCGCGCAAACGCTCCGTGAGGTTATGACCACGAGCAATGATTTGATTATTGCAAACAATGACACAACCAATTGGAACTTCATCGGCATCCTGCGCCTTCAAAGCCTCCTGAATTGCCTGACGCATAAAGCGCTCATCTATCTCTTGTTGCGTGTATTCCATTTCTTTTATGACTCAATCAAATTGTTTAGCACGTTATCAGTCGTCAATGAAGACTGATTTAAGACGGTAAAACCAAAACATTGCTGAAAACGGTGCGCAAGATATTCCTGTTCGGTTTGTCCCGGAGTAGGTATCAACAACGCTTTGCGATTCAGCACATGTAAATCCATAAGTGTTGAATAGCCTGGACGACAGATGATGTACCGACTGCGAGACACTAAATCAATGAAATGTTCATCGGATGTATGGGAGAGGATGCGCACGTTTCCATCCACCATTTCCGATTCACCATTTGGCAAACCACAGAGCATAACAGAAGGTTTGCCCAATTCTTTCAAAACGTGCAACAACTGCTTCTGCAAGCAACTGCGCAGAGGTTCCGGGCCACTGATTAACACCAGTACCTCATTGTCTGTTGGTTTGCACGCAGCGGCACCTTTAAACCGCGACAGCGGCCCGATATACTTCAACACCGAAGATGAAATGGGCTGTGACAGTTCTCCTGCAAGGCTTCTCTCACCTTGATAGTCGGGCACCCAGCATTCATCAAAACCCTGAATGAAGTACTTCAATGCAAGCTTTGTCCATGGTCGAGACCACCACGGCCCTTGTATATGGAGCTGATGGGTAATGAAAGTGCAACAAGCTTTTGATGAAGAAAGTCCATAGCGATTATCACTGATAACCCGTTGAATGGCGTGTTCGTCAATCTTCTTTGCGAGCCATTCATGCTCCTCTTTTATTACACGGAGTATTCGCCAAGCATCCTTGGCAAAATGATATGCCATGTTTCCATCTGCAGGATATGTAACGGCATAATCCGGTATATCGCGCCAAACTTCTATGTGAGGAAAATAACCACTTAGGAAATCAGCACTTCTGCCATTGGACGCCAGCAAGACCTCATGTCCTTTAGCCAGTTCACTTTGAATAATTGGGACACATCTGGTGGCATGTCCCAATCCCCAATCCAATGGTGCTATGAGTACTCTTTGCTTTTTCAATCAACTAGACTAATCGCAGCAAAGAAAATTATTTCCTGCTTGCCACAAATCCGTTGAGGAGATTTTCCATCTCTATTTTACTGCTCTCATAAAGATTGCGCGAAGTGTAGGTCATGAACTGCATGCTACCACTTTCATCCGAGTAGTAATAGATATGATAGGTAAGTTTAATGCCTTCCACAAGTACATTGAGGCGAGTTGATATAACTGTTTTACCGTTTACCTCACGGTATTCTTCTTCGATAATTTCAACGCTCTTAGCAACCTCTGTAATGTTTTGAACACTTATGGTACGCAATGTTTCCACAGGAATTTCAATGCGTTCGGTGATTACGATGCCGTAAATATCCTTGTCCTTGGATTCAAATTGATACTCTGCATCTTCATTGAATGAGAATTTGGTTGATTTCCAAACTCGGGTATCAAACCAAAATGCCACATCCATCACTTTACTCCTGAGCTCAAACTTGGCATCTTTGGGTTTAGTAAATTTATTTGGGTTTGTAGAAAGATTGAGTGTTACCTCTTCATCAGCGAACTGATTCAACGAATCATTTACAAAGAGCCACGTTCCATCATCAAACAACATGACTTCATCACCGTATACAGTTAACGCCTTGGTTTGAGCTGATAGAGAAAGAGTGAGCAGTAATAACGGAAAGAATAAAATTTTCCTCATAGTGGGGGGGGAGAATGTTAGTCGGTTAAAAAGTTGGATGAATACAATTAATTTTTGGCAAATGTAAAGGTTTGCGAAACGATTCTGTCAAAATGCTTTCAAAAACACTAAGTATAGCTAGCTTCGCGACCGATATATGTAAGCCCTGTGTCTGACGAATATCACTTGATTTTAGAAGTTCAGTCGATTCATTTGTCCACAACAAACACAGAGGTTTTATGGAAACACTAGTTGATTCAATGGCAAAATCGTTCACCAGGGAACAAGTTGCGAAAGCATTTAGCGATATACAAACCAGCATTTGCACAGGTTTGGAGCAAGTGGATGGCAAATCCCTATTTTCTAAAGAAGAATGGAAGATGAAAACCGGAGGCGGTGGACTTACCCGAGTAATCGCCCACGGTAATGTATTCGAAAAAGGTGGTGTGAACTTCAGCGCAGTAGAAGGTAAACTTCCTGCATTCATGAAAGAAAAGGTGAACCCTGATGCTACCGACTTTTTTGCAACCGGTGTGAGCATCGTTATTCACCCTTATTCTCCGATGGTTCCGATTATCCACGCCAACATTCGCTATTTCGAAACCAATGCAGGTGATGCTTGGTTTGGTGGAGGTATCGATCTTACACCTATTTATGTAAATGAGGAGCAAGCAAGTTTCTTCCATCAACAATTGAAAGCGACTTGCGATCAATTCAACCCGACTTATTACGACCGTTTCAAAGAATGGGCGGATGATTATTTCTTCATCACTCACCGCAATGAGACCCGTGGTATTGGAGGTATCTTCTTTGATTACCTCAAAGCGGATGAAAACACCTCGCTCGATGATATTTATGAATTCGTGAAAGCGGTGGGCAATACGTTCCTCAAAGCATATGTTCCGATTGCAGAGCAGAACAAATCATTGCCATTCACACCGGAACAAAAGAACTGGCAATTGTTGCGCAGAGGTCGTTATGTAGAATTCAATCTGGTTTATGACCGCGGGACTCGTTTCGGATTGGAAACAAACGGCCGCACCGAGTCCATCCTCATGAGTTTGCCGGAGCATGCCTCCTGGTTATACAACCACCAACCCGCTGAAGGCAGTGAGGAAATGAAGACCCTTCAACTCTTGCGTAAGGGCATCAACTGGATTAAATAAAAGCTTAAATAGTCATTCCATTCCCTGTTAGGATGGAACTGTATTCACTTGGTCTCAGTAATGAGCACAAAAAAACCGCACCAACATTGTGCGGTTTTTTTTGTGGTTGATTTTCCTTGCAGGGAAACATCAAGACATTAGAAAGGCAAGTCGTCATCTACCGGAGCAGCGAAGTTTTGAGGAGCCGGTGCCGGTTGTTGGAATTGAGGTTGTTGATGTGCAGGAGCTGCCGACTGAGCAGCAGGAGCATCGGCACTCTCAATTCTCCAAGCCACAAGGCTGTTGAAGTATTTGCCTTGCCACTCACGGCCACGGATATCAAAACTTACTTTGATACGATCGCCCTGATTGAATCTAGTTATTAATTCTCCCTTTTCTTTGAGAAGTTCAAATGCTATGTCGTTGGGATATTGTTCTTCGGTAGTAATTACAAATTCGCGCTTGCTGAATCCGCTGGCGAAGGTCTGTTCATCTCTGATGAGTTTTATTCTTCCTATTAGTTCCATGTCGTGCCTTTAAAAAATATAAATCGAGTCGGTAAAAGTATTGTCCAAATTCAAATAATGACCGGTTTAAGAAACATTGTTGATAACCTTACGCGTATCAACACTAATTTCCCCGAGTATTTGAAAATATCCATTTGGATATTGCCACGTTAATAGTTTAGATAAAATTGAAATTTTCAGAATTGAATCTTCATCCGGAATTGCTGGAAGGCATTTCGAGCATGAATATCACCACCGCCACTCCCATTCAAGAGCAATCCATCCCTTCTGTATTAGAAGGTAAAGACCTCATCGGCATTGCTCAAACCGGTACTGGTAAGACAGCAGCGTTTTTGCTTCCCATACTCAATATGATTATGGACCGACCCGATGCCGGCTATACCCAAGCGCTTATCATTGTTCCGACACGTGAGCTTGCCTTGCAAATTGACCAAGCCGTTGAAGCATACTCCTACTTTACCGGAGTATCCAGCATTGCCATCTACGGTGGTGGAGACGGTATGGATTTCAGTCAAGAGAAACATGCCATCGTGAGCGGAGTGGACATCATTATTGCCACTCCCGGCCGACTCATCTCCCACATGCACGGCAGCTATGTTGATTTCTCCAAGTTGCGGTTTCTGGTTTTAGACGAGGCGGACCGCATGTTGGACATGGGCTTCCACCCTGACCTTACACGCATTGTACGAGCACTCAATGAGAACCGACAGACGCTCATGTTTTCCGCAACAATGCCACCTGCCATTGCAAACCTTGCAAAGACCTTCATGAACAATCCGGTACAGGTAAACATTGCCATATCAAAACCGGCTGAAGGCGTGAAACAAGGAGCCTATGTGGTGTTTGAAGAACAGAAGCTACCATTGATACACCACATTCTGCAAGATGAAACGCGCAAAGAACAAAGCATCATCGTGTTCTGCGCTCGCAAGCAGGCCGTGAGCGCTTTGTATCAAAAACTCAAGCAATCGCATTTCAATGTGGGACGCATCAGCAGTGACCTTGAACAAGAAGAACGCGAAGAGGTGATGCAGAAATTCCGAAACAAGCGCATCCATATCCTTGTTGCTACGGATGTAATCAGCCGCGGAATTGACATTGATGGAATTGACATGGTCATCAATTACGATGTGCCGCGCGATGCCGAAGATTATGTACACCGCGTAGGAAGAACTGCTCGTGCACAGCGCAAAGGAGAAGCTTATACGCTGATTTCGCCTGATGACCAAGTAGCATTTAGCCGCATTGAGCGACTCATTGAACGCGTGATAGATAAATGTCCCGTACCTGAATCACTAGGTGCCACTCCTCCTTATAATCCTAACAAGGGGCGAAACGGTGGCCCCAGAAAAGGCAAACACAGCAATGGTAAACAGCGCTTCTTCAAAAAGAGAAAGAACAGTCCAAAGCAATAAGGGCAGGTTATAGGATATGAGCGAACCACGGCTGAGTCCGTGGTTTTTCATTTATGGAAGTTCAAAACAGGCATGCGCTCCCATGATTGAAACGATTTATAAAAAACGCCACCTATCAGATAACAAACAGCATCCATGGCATCGGCAGTATAGCGGTTGCTGCAAATAGGCGCTAACCATTCAAACACCAGAGTCACGTAGCCAACACCGAATAATATCATCCATATCGACATCTTGAAATCTGCCCGTTTCAGCACATGGCGTATAAACCCAGTAAATAAGCCGAACATGACAGGCATACATAACAAATCTGCCAGATAACTGCTCATCCAAACAGGCACTTGTATTCCGGAAAACTTCATGCTGAGATGAAGGGCATACATACCGGACAAAACGATAAGTAATTGTGTGTTGCTCATCCCGGCCCTAACAATATAATTGACATGAGTAAGGAGAAGAATGCAAACAGCAGAAACCAAACCGAATAGACGACATAATAAGCTGCTCTTATCAAAACATTTCTGGAAGCTTTCCACCGCTGAAAGAATTGCTCCAGTGGATCGGGGATACGCTGTTTTCGTGTCTCAGTGCGCTCCTGCTCTTCCTTTTGCAGCTGCATCGCATAGTTGAGCAAATGACCACAATTGCTACAATAATCATTGTCGTCATTCCAAGTATTGCATTTGGGGCATTTACGAGAGACACTCATGAATGAAAGTTTTTTATCGAGATTAGAATTTCTTCAACTCCCGATAGAGCAAATCCACGGGTAACCCCATCACATTGAAATAGGAGCCTTTTAAAGAACGAATGGCGGTAAATCCTATCCAGTCCTGAGCGCCATACGCACCGGCTTTATCATAAGGTTGATAGACATCGATATAGTGTTCAATTTCTTTCTGAGTCAAATCTGAAAAGACAACCACTGTCTCATCGTAAAACGAAACTTGTTTCTCCTTGGTAGTGATGGTCACCGCTGTGTAAACATGGTGTTGATTGCCGCTGAGCTCCTTGAGCATTTCAATCGCATGGTCGCGATTGTCCGGTTTGTTGAGGACGTGGCCGTTCACCCATACAACAGTGTCGGCAGTAATGAGAAGTTCATTGCTGTCCAGTTCCGGCAGAAAAGCTTCTGCTTTCAGTTTTGACAAATACAACGGAATTTCCTGCGCCCTTAGTTCAGCTGGAAATACCTCATCTACTTCTTTCGTACGGATTTCAAACTTCAGTTCCAAACCACTCAACAACTGTTGGCGTCTGGGGCTTTTGGAAGCCAGAATGATTTTTTTGCCTTCTAGATTATTTAGCATACTCATAGAGGCGACAAAGATGGTCATGAATGCGAGCGCACCATGAATTCAGTCACGATTTGCCTGCGAAAATCTAATACCATCTTCTCAAAATGGGTCGTAAACGGGAGGCTCAGAACTATTAATTTCGCGCCCATGCATCAGTCCATACTTATTCTCGATTTCGGCTCTCAAGTAACACAACTTATCGCACGCAGAGTCAGAGAGTTAAACATCTATTGTGAGATTCATCCCTGGAACAAGGCCCCTCAATTGACCGAAAATATCAAAGGAGTCATTCTGAGCGGCAGTCCATTTTCGGTGCATCAGGAAGGCGCGCCTCTGCCTGATATCACTCCTTATACTTCAGCGGTACCGGTTTTGGGTATTTGCTATGGAGCTCAACTCATCGCGACCAAAAATGGCGGTGAGGTTGTTCGTTCCACTCACCGCGAGTATGGACGTGCCAACCTAGTCAAAGTGGATACAAGCAGCCCGTTGCTCAAGGATATTCCGCAAGACTCACAAGTATGGATGTCGCATGGCGATACCATCAAAAGTGCCGGAGCGGATGCTGAAATTATTTGCTCCACTTCGGATGTAGCATTTGCAGGCTATCAACTCAAGGGTAAAAACATTTACGGAGTACAATTCCACCCGGAAGTTTATCACAGCACTGATGGTACCCAATTGCTCAAAAACTTTGTGGTAGGCATTTGCGGATGTGCTCAAGACTGGACACCGGATTCATTTGTAGACGAAACGGTGGCAAGCCTACGCGAGCAAATAGGTGATGAACAAGTTATTCTCGGCCTCAGCGGTGGTGTAGATTCTACTGTTGCAGCCATGTTGTTGCACAAAGCCATCGGCACACGACTTCAGTGCATATTCGTTGACAACGGTTTGCTGCGCAAGAATGAATTCAGCGATGTTTTGCACAGCTATAAAGACCTTGGCCTGAATGTAAAAGGTGTTGACGCAAGTGAGAAATTCTATAGCGCACTTGCCGGACTCACTGATCCGGAAGCAAAACGCAAAGCCATCGGCCGCGTTTTTATTGAAGTGTTTGACGAAGAATCCAAGAAATTCCAAGATGCGAAATGGCTTGCCCAAGGAACTATTTATCCGGATGTGATAGAATCGGTTTCCGTCAGTGGCGGACCATCGCAAACTATCAAGAGCCATCACAACGTAGGTGGTCTACCTGACTATATGAAACTCAAGGTAGTAGAACCGCTTCGTTTGCTCTTCAAAGATGAAGTGCGCAGAGTGGGTAAAGCGCTTGGCATTCCGGACAGCATCTTGGGGCGGCATCCGTTCCCCGGCCCCGGATTGGCCATTCGCATCCTAGGCGATATCACTCCTGAAAAAGTTCAACTGCTTCAAGAGGCTGATGCCATCTGGATTAACAGCTTGCGCGAGCACAACCTCTACAATGAAGTATGGCAAGCCGGAGCAATCTTGTTGCCGGTGCAAAGTGTAGGGGTGATGGGTGATGAAAGAACTTATGAGCGAACCTTGGCCTTGCGCGCGGTGACCAGCACTGACGGTATGACAGCTGACTGGAGTCGCTTGCCACATGAGTTCCTAGCGAAAGTTTCGAATGAAATCATCAACAAAGTAAAAGGCATTAACCGCGTGGTATACGATATTAGCAGCAAGCCACCGGCAACCATTGAGTGGGAATAAATAACCCCTCTCCACTATGGGTTGGATAAGCGATGAGTGCTGCGTGGGAAGCGCGTGGTTTCGTGGCCCCACACAGTTGTTAGAATAATTTACATTGCAATGTAGGCTGAGTGAATGAAACTTGTCTGGCATTGTTTTTATAGGAACTGAACGAAATATGAATACTTCGACTCTGATGAAATATCGCATTAGCCTGCCTGTGGTACTGCTTGTGTTTTTGGCCTTGATGGTATCTTCCTGTGCCACACAAGCTCAGGTGGTCTCCAACAAAATAGAAGAGGTAAATGGTGTAAAATACTACATCCACACCGTAGAGAAAGGTCAGACCTTGTATGGGCTATCCAAGCTTTACCAAATTGATGTAAACGAAATCACGGCAGCCAACCCCGGTTCGGACCAAGGTATCAAAGAAGGTGCAGTATTGCGTATTCCTGTAGCAAAAGCAAAAGCGGTTCCTGCTACTGCTCCGGTAATTGTATCACCATCAGAACATCAAGTTGCGAATACCGAATACCTCACCCACGAAGTACAACGCAAAGAGACCCTCTACTCCATTTCGAAACTTTACAACGTTGACATCAATGAGTTGGTGGCAGCCAATCCCGGCTCCGATGCTGGAGTGAAGAAGGGAGAGATACTTCGCATTCCAGTGAAGAAAAAAGCTGCTCCCCAACCGGTTGCTCCTACCCCTGCCTCTATAAAGCACACTGTATCAGCAGGTGAAACTTTGTATGGTATTGCAAGAAAATACGGTGTTACCGTTGAGTCTATCCAACAAGCCAATGGCGGATTGGAGCAAGGGCTTCGCATCAATCAGGAACTCATCATTCCGGGGGTTGATTCTGTAAAACTCAACGATGAAACCGGCACATTCCCAGAGCAAACAAACTCCACTGTGGTCATACCCGGAGAGCACTTCAAAGAGAAGTACAACATCGGGTTGATGTTGCCCTTCTACACGCACTACAACGATACCATGGATTCGCGTGAGAAAATGTTGCGCGAAGTGGCTCTGCAGATGTATCGCGGAGCACTCATGGCTGCTGACACATTAGAAGCTCAAGGACTGCGTGCGAACGTTTTCACCTACGATGTCTTGGATGGCAAATCCTCCATCACAGGAGTTTTGGAAAAACCAGAGATGCAGCAGATGGACGTGGTCATTGGCCCTACATTCCGCGATGCGATGACAGATGCTTCCATTTGGGGGGCGAAGAATGGAGTACACTTTGTTTGCCCGGTGCAACAGCCTAACAGAGTATTGCTTCACTCATCCAACATGTCCAAATCAGTGGCAAGCAGCGCTACCCAATGGATTACCATTGCACGACACATTTATAAAACATCCCCGAACGAAAACATCATCATCATTGATTCCAAAAACATTGATGACCGCAGATCCATTGATGCCTTCAAAGAAGAATGGAAACGCCTCAGTGGTGACAGCATCCGCAACATTATTGTAGTGAATGATGCCTCCAACTTTGTTGTTCAGGATAAATATTCTTCTACCAAGAAAAATATCGTTATAGCCCCAACGAGCGACAAAAAGCTTATCTCCACGTTATTCCGTGTATTGGGTGATGGCAACATCGTAGTTTACGGGAATGAATCATGGGACAATCTTGAAGTCATCAGTGTAGCGAATCGCAACAAATACAACGTTCATTTCCCGCAAACATCCTTTGTGGATTACGATAGCTACCGCGTGCAACGTTGGATTGAGAACTATCGAAAACGTTTCAAATCCGAACCGAATGAATATGCATTTCTCGGATTTGACCTTATGATTTATTACGGCAGCGGTTTGCAACAATTCGGTCGCAATTTCCCGAATCACCTCAATGACATTAAAACCAACAAACTTTATGCGCACGGATTTGATTATATCAAAACCGGCCAAGAGAGCGGATTCGAGAACCAGTATGTTGCCATTATCAGCACAAAAGATTATATGCTCATCAAAGAAAATTAGGTTTTGTCGTCTCAGGCAATAAAGCCCCTTCACACAATCGAAGGAAGTAGGTAAATTGCCTGCTCAAAACAGATTGGTCACTCTGGAAAAGATACTTGTCATACAAACAGCATTCATTGGCGATGCCATATTGGCTACCGCTGTACTTGAAAAATTGCACGCATTTTATCCTCAGGCAAAGATTGATTTTCTCGTACGCAAAGGCAATGAAAGTTTATTTCTGAATCATCCCTTTCTCCATGAAACACTGGTTTGGGACAAGAAGCAAGGCAAATACACCAACCTCATCTTGTTGCTAAAAAAAATCAGAAAGTCGCAATACGATGCAGTGATTAACCTTCAGCGCTTCGCCTCATCCGGAATCTTGACAGCTTTCTCCAAATCCAAGCATCGGGTGGGTTTTAAGAAAAATCCATTGTCGTTCATGTTTGATAAAGTGCTCATTCACTCCATCGGCAACCGGGCCACAACCGGCATGCATGAAGTGGATCGATGCTTGGCACTTGTTGCTCATCTCACCGATGACCAAACCCAGATGCCGCGTCTTTATCCAAGTGAAACTGATTGGGAAAAAATTAAAGAATACACCTCCGAACCCTTTATAACAATTAGTCCGGCTTCTGTATGGTTCACCAAGCAAACACCTCAGCAAGTATGGATACAATTCCTACAGCGCATTTCGGGTAAAAAGGTGTATCTGCTTGGTGGTCCGGGCGACACTTCGCTTTGCGAAAAAATCGCATCCGCATCCAAGCATGGCAATGTACATGTGTTGGCAGGAAAACTCAGCCTGTTGCAATCGGCTGCGCTGATGAGTAAAGCAGAAATGAACTATACCAACGACAGTGCTCCAATGCATCTCTGCTCTGCGATGAACGCACCGGTAGCTGCTGTGTTCTGCTCTACCATTCCCGAGTTTGGATTCGGACCGCTGTCGGAGAAATCATTCGTGATTGAAACACGTGAGCACCTTGATTGCAGACCTTGCGGCTTGCACGGCTATAAAAAATGCCCACAAGGACACTTCCGTTGCAGCAAAATTGAAATTAAAGATTTGACCGTATTGATAAAATCTTGATTCTACCGATGAACTTCAGAACGGAGATTAAAATTGAGCCTGCTCCCTTCTCCTTGCATCACAAGTCGAAGGTCATGATGGTGGGTTCCTGTTTCTCGGAGAATATCGGTGCGAAACTCGAACGCTATCGCTTTGATGTAAAAATCAATTCGCATGGTATTGTATTCAATCCGCAATCGGTATTGACGGCATTGAAAGAAGTAGTAAGCAATCATCGATATCACACTCATCAGTTGCGTCACAACGGTTCGCATTATGTAAGCCTGCATCATCACGGCCGGTTCAATCATACCGATGCCCAACAGATGGTAGAAAACATCAACCGCGAACTTGACAGCTTTCATCAGCATCTACATCAATGTGATGTTCTACTTGTGACCTTCGGCAGTGCTTGGGCATACATCTGGAAAGAAGATCAACAAATAGTTGCCAACTGCCATAAAATTCCTCAGCATCACTTTGATAAAAAGCTGCTGCACCATGATGAAATCTTCGCTGCATGGTCACAGTTCTTGGAAGAGCTTCAATCATTTAATCATCGGTTACAAATCGTATTCTCGATAAGCCCTGTGCGTTATTGGCGCGATGGTGTGATTGAAAATCAAGTATCCAAAGCACAGCTCATCCTTGCCGTACACGCGCTCGTAAAGCAATTCAATCATGTACATTATTTCCCGGCATATGAATTGGTACTGGATGATTTACGGGATTACCGTTTCTTCAAAGAAGACATGCTGCATCCCAATGAGCTTGCCATCGAGTATGTATGGGAGAAATTCTGTAGCTGGTGTATGCTGCAAGAAACACGAACCTTGCTTGATCAAATGGAGCCACACTTGCGCTTTCTGGAACACCGTCCACTACATCCTGATGCAACCTACGAAAAGTTAAGGCAAAAAAAAGAAGCCCTGATTGCAAGGCTTCTTTCATGATATATTTTCCTATCGATTATCTCACCAGAGTGACATGGCCTTGTAGCAAGCCATTGTCCTTAAGTGGCCTGTTCTGGTAATCCAAAACTTCCAACGTCCAGAGGTAAATGTCATCCGGTGCGTAGTAGTCCTGTTTACCGCCATTCCACATCTTGGCGGGATCGGTTGATTCAAACAACAACTCCCCCCAGCGATTGAATATGCGCAAGTGATAATGTTTGGCTCCACGCACTTTGATTTCAAAGAAATCATTGACACCATCTCCGTTCGGTGTAAACACGTTCGGGATGTAAAGCGTATTGCAATCCACCTCTACAAGCACCTGATCCGTAACCACGCAATTACCGATAACCGCTTGCAAAGTGAAATAAGTGGACTGGTTTGGGAATGCCTGCACCACAGCCGGATTCATACCGGGTGTCAAAGCAGGATCGGGCAACCAGGACAATGTACCGGTTCCGGTTCCAACAAGCGTCACTCCCGTTTCGCAGTCCATGATGGTATCATTACCTGCATTGGCAACCGGCATCGGGTGGAACAAAATCGAAATTTCATCTGTTGCAGTACAACCTCCATTGTTCACCGTCACGGTATAGGTACCACTGGTGGTAACTTGAATGGAGCTAGCCGTAGAATTAGTTGACCATGTAATGTTATCGTAGTTACCTTCGATGGACAAAGTCACCGTTTGACCCTCACAAGCCTCCAAGGCAGTTGCCTGAATTTCTACTTCAAGTTCCGATTCGAGAATGACTGTTACAGCATTGCTATTGGAATAACAGTTTCCAGTAGCGGAGGTAGCACGGAAGCTATATGTACCATCTTCAGTCACCACATAAGTAATGCCGGTAGCCCCCGGAATTGGAATACCGTTATTGAGCCATTGAATGCTAGCACCGTTGGTGGTCGCAGTCAATGTATATGAGCTCTGGCAGATTTGAACATCCTGTGCCGGTGATACGCTAGCCTGTGGAGTTGCAATGCTGGTGATGGTAATTTCATTACTCGTTGCTTGGCACGTTTGATTCGTCACCGCAACAGATATATGCACTGTATTTGTCAGCGTAAAAGTGTAAACAGGACCAGTGGCTCCGGCAATCGGGTTACCATGGTCCAGCCATTGGTAACTGTCATAAATATCCGAAACCTGAAGGGTTACCATGTGGCCTTCACATTCTGAAAAGTCTTGAGTCAATGGCGGAGCCATCACTACAGTGCTTTGTACTTGAATAAGATTGGATGTTCCGCTACAACCCTGATCTGTTACCTGCACAGTATAGTTTCCTGTTTGTGTAGCGGTATAAGTTGCCGAGGTTGCACCGGCAATGGGGGTAGCACCATTGTACCATTGATACGTTTCATAGGTGCCTTGCACCGCCAATTCCACGGATTGGCCATTACAGATATTGACCGGACCATTAGCCGCGATAACCGGCTGAAGTCCGGAAGCTATCGATACCACCACTGCATTGGAAGTTCCTCCACAGCTTCCTGTGGTAGTTAAAGTGTATGAACCCGCTTGTTGTGCCACATAAGTAGCAGATGTGGCCCCGGCAATCGGGGTGTTGTTGAGGTTCCATTGATATGGGCCTGCAGCGGTCGTTTGCAACTCAACGCTGCCTCCGGCACAAATCGTAGTGGGACCGTTGGCAGTAATGGTTATATCTCCTGTTGCATTGACATGAATAAAATCCGCAAATGTTTGAGTGAAAGGGCCGCATGCCGTAGTAACAGTAAGTGTTACGTCATAATCACCTGCTGCCGGATAACAAATACCGAAAGGTCCAGCGGAAATAGACGCCCCTGTAGAACTCCCTTCAAATGTCCATGAATATTGTGTAGGCGAACCCGTGCCTGTATAGGTGAAGTTCACACATTCTCCCGCACAAATATCTGTTGACGAGGCAGAGATGGAGATTTGTGGTGTTTGGCCTCCATTGCTTGCACCGGGTGTGGTTGCATTACCACAAACTTCAACCCAGTTTGGAGAACCATCACATGCTCTGGCGTATCCGCAACCGTCATTTTGAGAAGGCAAATGATCAAAGACAGATGTTGCCGATGGAAAATTGAAAGATACCGCAGAACAACCGAACATGGCTGGAGCATTGATGTTGAAACCGCTTCCGAACTGGCCTGAACCCCAGTAGAGAGCCGCTACAATATTTCCACTGTTATCCTTAAGTACAACTTGCTCATTGCCATTGGTGAGCGTTCCTACCTGATCACCGCCTGTAGTACATCCACAAGTAGACCAGTTCAAATCGACACCTCCGGGAACTTGACTGTTATGACTGCCTATCACAAAGTAACCGTGAGGTTCAATGGACGTTCCAGCCGGAAAACGCACTGTGAAATCCCCATCACTCAGCACAAAGCAGGTTAAATCCACGGGAGTATCACATGTGTTGTATAGCTCAATCCACTCAGCCGTGTCTCCATTAGGACGATTTCCACCGTCAAAAGGGCTGTCGGGATTAACCATAATTTCATTGATCACAATACATTGAGCTTGTGCGCGGTCCCACCCTGCAAGGCAAATCAGCACGAGAGCCAGCCTTGCCAACAACATCACCTTATTGTCTTTCATTTTTTAAAAATCGCGCGAATTTATTCCTATTCACGCATAGATTATCTTCTTACAGGTTAATCTTGAGCAGTTTATTCCCTCTGGAATGCGCTTCAATCCCATCACAAAGAGGCGCCCGCGCAAGCCCAACAAGGTTGCGCAACGCCCGTCTTGATTGCATCTTCCCCATAGGAAATTACAATTTATTTGATAAAGAAATGCGCCCAAATACTTCGCGATAGTCGGAAGATATAAGGGAACAAAACGGCAGTCGCAATACAACCTACTGTTAGCAGTTTGAGAGGATGTGTCAAGAAGCCGAATTCAATCCAACCCAATGCATCAAATACAATGAGCGCTACCAAAACACTCACCCACAAGGCCACTGTAAGTGCGTAACTCACGTAAGCCGCACCAAAATAAAAACCCACTTCATTGTGGAAACTGATATGGCAATGAGGGCACTCGTTATTCATCTCACCAATCTTCGTCCATGTATATGCCTGAGGATTGACAAACAAGCTTCCCTGATGACAATGAGGACATCTCAATAAGACACTTGATTTCAAAGCCCCCATTGATTTTGCAGAATTTACATCTGCTGCATTATTCTTTTCCATTCTATTTAGAGAGAATTAATTACACACTAATGTATCATAAATGGCACCGTAGCCTATAAACGCCCCCAATCCACCGCCTTCGATATTGCTTGGCAAATTGGCCGGCAGTGAAAAAGGACTTCCTTGATTGGCAACCATTGTTTCCATTGCATAAAGAAATTGATATGCCTTGCGATCAATCACGCATCCTCTCACCACCACGGTATCTCCACGTTTGAAGTAACCGCGCTCGTGATTTCTATCGTCAAACTTACGCGAATTAGGCTGCGTTCCCCGGTAATAAGCAAACTCAAATTCCAGACCGTTGAAGAACGTATCATCCACTACCGAACCCAGCGGAGCAATGAAGGTCAAATCCTTTTGTTGTCCTCTCAAGTGAACATCCGGCACCCATTGTGGATAGTGATTGATTCTTTTCGCATACCAGCGATAAGCGTTACCCAGCGTATCCGGATCACTGATTTTGGCAAAAATGAAACCCAAGCTGTCATTCGGTAATTCGCTGATGATTTCAAAACGCACATCGGACAAATAGACCAACTCTGGAATACGGGTCATTCCTTTCAGATGCGTTCCTTCATAATGGATGTCTATGGTATAAATAGTCCCCGGCTGCCCCACTAGGCCGAAATGCGTATAGACACAGACATTAAAAGATTGCAGGTCATCCACACTTATTCCCAAGAATTGCGCAGCCAGCTCAAGCTGCTCAGGAGTTAAATCCGAAGTACATATTTCTTGTAACGAGTAAGAATTGATTCCGTCCGAGATGACCACCTCGGCATCGTGGATAAACAAGTTCTGAAGTGTGGTAAGATCTGTTGGGTCAAAATAGTTCTGACTCCAAGTGAGCATAACCAACGGCTGTTGTCCGGAAATAATGGACCCCTCCACCACCATTCTAGGTGTAGTCTTTGGGAGTTCCACGGTGATTTCTTTTTCACAAGAAATCAGTGTTAATAAGGACGATATAGTGACTGCAAAGAGCAGATACAACCGATAATTATTCATATCGATAAACGTAGCGCAAAGATACCCCTTACCCTAGGCTAGTCGGCTGATTATTCTTGGTAAAAAAGGTAAAACCGGCTATCCCATTCTACACCGGGCCTTAGCTGTAATCAATTTTTGATTTGATATGAAAAATCTTTTGGTATCACTACCACAATCAAGGTATTTTTGAGGCCGCATTTATTTAGAAAATATCTAAATAATAAAACAAAAACCTTGTTTCACAAGGGATTGATAACTAATACGCAATCATGATAAAAGTATCAGATAACGCAAAGGCACAAGTAGCCCACCTGCTAAAGGCAGAAAATCATCCCGAAGGCTCATTTGTCCGTGTAGGGGTTGAAGGTGGTGGTTGCAGTGGTCTCATGTACAAACTAAAATTCGACACCGTCCTCAATGAAGGAGATCAGGTATTTGAAGACAATGGTGTAAAAGTCGTGGTGGACAAGAAAAGCTTTCTTTACCTCGTAGGCACAGAGCTCGAATACACAGGTGGTCTCAACGGAAAAGGTTTTGAATTTAAAAATCCAAATGCATCGCGTACCTGCGGTTGCGGAGAATCTTTCTCTATTTAATCAAGTATTTCTTAAACAACACAATTGATATGGCTTACGAAGGTGATGAATTATTGGAAAATGTAACCTCAAAAGAATATGAGTTTGGGTTCACGACCAATATTGAATCAGACAAAGCACCTGTCGGCTTAAATGAAGATATCATTCGTTTAATCTCTGCGAAGAAAAATGAACCTGAATGGCTCCTTCAATGGCGTCTGGAAGCATTTGCCATTTGGCAAGGCATGACTGAACCCAACTGGGCGCACGTGAAATATCCGAAGCCCGATTTTCAGGCCATCTCCTACTACAGCGCTCCGAAGAGCAAGCCGAAGCTCAACAGCCTCGATGAGCTCGATCCTGAATTGCGCAAAACCATGGACAAGCTGGGCATCTCCCTAGAGGAACAAAAGCGTTTGTCCGGTGTTGCCGTTGACTTTGTGATGGACTCCGTTTCCGTTGCCACATCATTCAAGGAAAAACTGGCCGAGCTGGGCATCATCTTCTGCTCCATGAGTGAAGCAGTTAAAGAACACCCTGAGCTTGTAAGAAAATATTTGGGAACAGTGGTACCACGCACTGATAATTTCTATGCTGCATTGAACTCAGCGGTATTCACCGATGGTTCATTCTGCTATATCCCCAAAGGTGTGAAATGTCCGATGGAACTCTCCACCTACTTCCGCATCAATGAGGCCAATACCGGTCAGTTCGAGCGAACACTTGTTGTTGCCGATGAATCCAGTTATGTGAGCTACCTCGAAGGATGTACCGCTCCGATGCGCGATGAAAACCAATTGCACGCTGCAGTGGTTGAACTCATTGCCTTGGACAATGCTGAAATCAAATATAGCACAGTTCAAAACTGGTATCCGGGTGACAAGGATGGCAACGGAGGTATTTTCAACTTCGTTACCAAACGCGGAATGTGTGCAGGTGTCAACTCCAAAATTTCGTGGACCCAAGTAGAAACCGGAAGTGCTGTTACATGGAAATATCCATCTTGTATTTTAAAAGGCGATAACAGCGTGGGTGAATTCTACAGCGTGGCAGTTACCAATAACTACCAACAAGCGGATACCGGTACCAAGATGATTCACATCGGCAAGAACACCTCGAGCACCATTATCTCTAAAGGTATCAGTGCCGGTAAGAGCCAGAACAGCTACCGTGGATTGGTGCAAATCAACAAGAGTGCAGACAACGCCCGCAACTTCTCGCAATGCGACTCATTGCTGATGAGCGATCGCTGCGGAGCACATACCTTTCCATACATAGAGGTGAAAAACAAAACAGCCAAAGTGGAACACGAGGCCACCACCTCAAAGATTGGGGAAGACCAAATCTTCTATTGCCTACAACGCGGTATCGACCAAGAGCAAGCCATCAGCCTGATTGTAAATGGCTATGCCAAAGAAGTGTTGAACAAACTTCCCATGGAGTTTGCCGTGGAAGCTCAAAAGCTTTTGGCCATTTCATTGGAAGGCAGCGTAGGCTAAGCCCAATTAAACAACTTGAAGACAAGACATATAATAACGTAAGGAGTAATTTTCAATTTTCAATGCTAACGATAAAAGACCTACACGCACGTGTAGAAGAAAAGGAAATACTAAAAGGACTTTCACTCGAAGTAAAACCCGGTGAAGTACACGCCATCATGGGACCTAATGGTTCCGGGAAATCAACACTTGCATCAGTACTAGCAGGCCGTGAAGATTTTGAGGTAACAGAAGGAACCGTAACATTCAATGGCAAAGACTTGTTCGAAATGGCAGCCGAGGAGCGCGCCCGCGAAGGCATATTCCTCGCTTTTCAATATCCCGTAGAAATCCCTGGTGTGAGCAACATGAACTTTCTCAAAGCTGCACTTGGAGAAGTTCGCAAACACAAAGGTTTGGAGCCTTTGAGTGCAAAGGACTTTTTACAACTTGTAAAAGAAAAATCCAAACTCGTTGAATTGGATGGCCAGTTGACCAATCGTTCCGTGAACGAAGGTTTCAGTGGTGGTGAGAAGAAACGCAACGAAATCTTCCAGATGGCCATGTTGGAACCATCGCTCTGCATTCTGGATGAAACCGACTCCGGTTTAGACATCGATGCATTACGCATTGTGTCAAACGGTGTGAATGCTTTGCGCTCTCCCGAACGTTCATTCATCGTGATTACGCACTACCAACGTTTGCTGGACCACATCGTTCCGGATTATGTACATGTATTGTACAAAGGCCGCATCGTGAAGAGCGGAACCAAAGAACTCGCTTTGGAACTGGAACAACGCGGTTACGATTGGATCAAAGAAGAAGTTGAATCCATTTAATTCATATTGGATAGAATGACTAAAGACGAAATAAGTGTAGCATCCAAAAAGGACAAATTCCTGAACACTTTGCAAGGTCATACATCTGCTTTGCAAAACGATCAGGGATTATTCAGCGAGGCTACATCTGCGTTAGAAACTCTCGACTTCCCCACCACCCGGGTGGAAGACTGGAAATATACCCGTACCACACGCATCAGTAACGAACAATGGCAACTGGTACAACACGCCAAATCGGTCAATGTTGAGCCTTTCCTGATTCCGGATTTGGATGCTCATCTCATTGTATTTGTAGATGGTGTGTACAACAGCCATCTCTCAAACGTTGAGAATGCTGAATTTGAGCTTTCGCTGAACAAAGGTTTCGAACAAAAGAACCTCGTTCACAAGCACATCTTCACTGCGCTTAACGTTGCTTATAGCACGGCTGCGCTATGCATACGCATCAGAAAGAATGTGGTGGTATCCAAGCCCGTTCATGTATTGCACATTGCTTCTACTGAGAAGGCGTTGGCTCAGGCATCGTTGTTCTTCCATGCAGAGCAATCCTCTTCCCTTCATATCGTAGAATCATTCGTATGTGAGGGAGATGCGAAAACGCTTACCAATCGCTTGCTCAATATCACCGTAGAAGAGAACGCCCATGTTCACTTAGACAAAATTCAGATGGAAGGCGATAACAACTTCCTCGTGAATGAAGAGAACATATATGTGGCAAGCAACGGAAATTTTACCATCAACACACTCACCGTGGATGGTGGCTGGGTTCGCAACGGGCTGAACATTTGCCTAGATGGCGAAAACATTGAAGCAAATCTCAATGGTTTTTATTTGCCACGCAGGAAACAACACGTGGACAACCATACCTTGGTTGACCACCGCAAACCGCACTCTCATAGCAATGAGCTCTACAAAGGCATTTTGAATGACCAAGGTGCAGGCGTGTTCAATGGCAAAGTATATGTACAAATGGATGCACAAAAAACCAACGCATTCCAAAGCAATGCGAATGTGTTGCTAAGCGATGATGCGCAAATGAACACCAAGCCCGAGCTTGAAATCTATGCCGATGATGTAAAGTGTAGCCACGGAACATCCACCGGTCAGATGGATGAAAATGCTCTGTTCTACTTAAAAGCGCGAGGCATTGGCGATGAAAACGCGCGCAAACTATTGGCAGCAGCATTCATCAATGATGTGGTGAACAAGGTAGAAAACGAAGCCGTGCAGCAGTATGTAATCAATCAATTGGTAGACCGGGGGCTCCTCTTCGTATGATGATTAAAGAAACATTGGACATAGAACGCATTCGCAAGGAATTTCCTATTCTTCATCAACAGGTAAATGGCAAGCCCTTGGTGTACTTCGATAATGCGGCTTCTTCACAAAAGCCTTATCAAGTTATTGATGCGTTGAGCCATTACTACAATCACTACAACGCCAATATTCACAGAGGAGCTCACCATCTGGCCAACATAGCCACTGAGGCATTTGAGAATACACGTACAAAGGTTCAGACATTTATCAATGCCAAGCACCGGCACGAAATCATCTTCACCGGTGGAACTACGGATGCAGTCAATCTCGTGGTGCAAACCTGGGGGCGCAAAAACCTAGGAGCCGGTGATGAGATTTTGCTCTCCATGATGGAGCATCACAGCAACATTGTTCCCTGGCAATTGATTGCTGAAGAAAAAGGAGCTATCATCAAAGTGCTACCAATCACGCAAGCAGGTGAATGGGACACTTCACAGATTGACTCCTTGCTAAGCGAGAGAACTAAACTCGTAGCGGTGAACCATGTATCCAACTCTCTAGGCACCATCAACCCTATCAAGATGCTCATTGACAAGGCTCATGCGATAGGTTCAAAAGTGCTGATTGACGGAGCCCAAGCCGTACCACACATGCAAGTAGATGTACAGCAGCTGGATTGCGATTTTTATTGCTTTAGTGCTCACAAGATGTATGGCCCCACCGGCACAGGAATTCTTTACGGCAAGGAAGATATATTGAACGAAATGCCGCCTTGGCGCGGTGGTGGTGAAATGATCAAAACCGTATCATTTTCGAAAACCACCTACAACGAACTCCCCTATAAGTTTGAAGCCGGCACCCCCAACATTGCTGACGTAATAGCATTTGGTGCGGCCATCGATTTCATGAACGAGCTCGGGTGGAGCACGCTTCATGAACAAGAAATGACATTGTTGAAATATGCCACCGAACAGTTGCAACAGCTGGATAACATTACAATTTACGGCACAGCAGCACAGAAAACCGGTGTTATTTCATTTGGAATAAAAAACATACATCCATACGATTTAGGAACTCTTCTGGATAAACAAGGTGTTGCCGTAAGAACCGGCCACCACTGCACCCAACCCCTTTGGGAATTTTATGAAGTAGTTGGCTCCGTTCGTGCGTCCTTTGCAGTCTATAACACGACTGCCGAAGTGGACCAATTCATGGCGGCACTTCGTAAGTCCATAGAGCTATTGGGGTAAGGAAAATTATGACTATAGAAGAAAGACAAAGGGAAATTATCAGTGAATTCAACATGTTCACTGACTGGATGGAAAAGTATGAATACATCATTGAATTGGGAAAAGAACTCCCGCTCATTGATGAAATGCACAAGACCGATGACAACCTTATTCGCGGATGTCAATCACGAGTTTGGTTGCACGCTGAATTACAAGATGGAAAAATCACCTTTACGGCTGACAGTGATGCCATAATTACAAAAGGCTTGGTAGCTTTGGTGATAAGAGCGCTTAACAATCAAACGCCACACGACATAGCCGAAGCCGATTTGTATTTTGTGAAAGAGATAGGCCTCAACGAGCACCTTTCGCCTACACGCAGCAACGGTCTTGCTAGTATGATTAAGCAAATGAAAATGTATGCGTTTGCGTATGCAAATCGCTAACCTGATATTGAAGACTGCACTCCGGCAATTTTCAATCATCAATTTGCATTAAAAATTGGAACATGGACAAAGGACAGATAAGAGATAATGTGATAGCGGTGTTGAAGACCATCTACGACCCCGAAATTCCGGTTGACATCTATGAGCTGGGATTGGTTTATGGCGTGGATGTAGCTGATGACGGAGTAGTCACCATTACCATGACACTTACGTCACCGTCATGCCCCGTTGCTGAAACCTTGCCTCCGGAGGTGGAAGAAAAAGTAAAAGCCGTGGAGCATGTTACCGATTGCAAAGTGAATATCACTTGGGAACCGCCATGGGATAAAAGCATGATGAGCGAAGAGGCTCAATTGGAACTAGGTTTTATGTAAACCACAACGATTAACGGAAGTCTTGCTTCCGTTTTTTTGTTCCCACCGGCTCAACATTATAAAACTCTCCTCCATTGCAAATACCTTAGCTGATAGAAAAGGTATAGGGCTCCATCTAAAAAAAAGCCTACCATGCAACCCTAGAGGCACTAAACGAGTTTTAAGGCAGAGAGATGAGCGAATTAGAGGAAATCATTGAAGGGTGTGTCAAGGGCAAGAAAGATGCTCAAGACCGCCTCTACAAAAAATTTTCCGGCCTGATATACGGCATCTGCCTCCGATACACCAAGAACAAAATGGAGGCCCAAGATGTCATGCAGGATGTATTCGTAAAAATCTACAATAACATACACACTTACCACCACGATGGCAGTTTTGAAGGATGGTTGAGGAGAATTGCTGTGAACACCTCCATCACCAATTACCGGAAAAATCAGAAACACGCATATCAGGAAGATATCAATGACGTGTTACGCATCAAAGATGAACCCGTACCGGTTGAAGACCTTGAATTCACCGCTGAGGAGATGATGAATTGTATTCAAAAACTGCCACACGGTTATAAAACGGTGTTCAGCATGTATGTGATTGAAGGATTCATGCATAAGGAAATAGCAGATATGTTGGGAATCGACATCAACACGTCCAAGTCTCAGCTATCCCGTGCCAAAGCACATTTACAACGTGAACTAGCTTTAATAAGTCGTATAAAAACTGAAAATAATGAATGACGAGAAATTTTTCTCACAAGTAAAAAATGCGCTGGAGCATTATGCTCCTGAGGCCCCGGCCGCTGTCTATGAAGGTATGCGCAAAAGATTATGGTGGAGCAATTTTACCCGCCTGAGCCTTGTGCGCCTCAATCTTTGGACCGGCCTTCTGTTGCTGGGAGTTATCGCTGCGGTGTGGACCTACAGCCTTTCAGGAAATGCCTCGGCAATTGCAGCAAAGCCGCAAGTCATCAAGCCGGTCTTGGCTAACCCAAGTGCCGGCCCCAACAATACCGAAGAACTCGCATCGGCTGAATCTCCTATGAACAGCAACACCGATGATGAAACCTCCAAATCGGTAAGAAAAGAAAATGTGACTACCAAGATACGTTCAACACCTTCAATATTGAATACTACAATATTGACTGAAGAAACGCCTGAAGAAATTACCGGTCCAATCATCATCCCGGATTTCAATGCGACAGTGACAGATACTGAAACAGAATCTGCCGATACCGATATGCAAATGAAACCTATCAAAAAGCGCAAAAAACTACCGGTAGAAGTCATTACAGATGACTCATTGAAAACAGAACTCAATCCGTAAGATTCATAGGAAACTATGGATACAATATTTTAGCACCGGAGTCCACATACCTTGATTCATTACCGGTGTCGAAACTAACCTTCATAAGAATATTGAAAAGCAATGTTGTCACCGCAACATTGCTTTTTCTTTTCGCACTCACCAATCAGGTTTTCGCATCGTGGCCTCCACGTGATACACTCATTCTTGATGGAGACACCATCGCCATCGAAAGAAGGCACCGCAAACTCAACCTTGACTCACTACAAGAAAAATCGCTCCATGATATAAGGACCGAAAAAAAGCTGAAGCATCCATGGAGCCTGGCTCTCAGCACTGGATGGAATCAAACAGTCGGAACTTATCAATCCAATTATATTCGGTACAAACCGTTGGATGACTTTATGAATCAACCCAATTCACGCCAGGGAAATATCAGCCTTGGGTGGGATGGAGGATGTGCCATCTGGCACCACCCGGTAAAGCAAGGAGAGTTACTCTTTACCGGACATGCAGGAATTGCATACAATGAAATCAATATAACCACCTCCTCTTTTCCGCTTCAATTGCTGGAACAGGATAGTATCCTCGGGTTGAAGTATCTCGATAACCAGTTACAACTTCATTACTTTACCATCTTTGACACCACCGATCACGGAATCATTGGTGAACCGGATACACTGGTGCTTCCCGTGAAAAAGCACTTAACACATATCAGCACATGGGATATTCCTATTCGGTTAAGAATCACTTACCGTCCGAGCATCACCAACCTTGCCGTTTTTGGTGAAATAGGCGTGGTATATCGCAAACTCCGACAACGAGGACAAACGGCTCATGATTACTACCTTGTAAACGACCAAGCCGAATACCGTGTCTTTGAAAAAGATTATTTTTCATCGCAAAATTTTCTTTCTCCTATGTTCAGTATAGGAGCAGGATATCATTTCATCAAACACTGTCTTTTGGAGAAACATTGGTCGGTGTATCTCACACTGACATGTTACCTGCCCGACAGGGCACTGAATCCGGAAGGTTATTTCACGCTGCACAGCCGGAGCCAATTGGTTCACCTCTCCATACGAAGAACGTTTTGACCTCCGCGTTCCTTTAGGATGTTCTGCATACATACAGAAAGTGTAAAATGGTTTGAGCACTTTGATTATATTTGAACCATTGTTACCCAAACAATTAACACTTAAACATCGCTAACGTGAGAGTCCTTTATTCCGTTGTATGCATACTACTGCTATCGAAGTTGAGCTATGGCCAGCTCACCAATGGCAGTTTTGAAGTATACACAGCCATCCCTGATGGTTTAGGTCAATGGTCTCGAGTAGTTGGTTGGACCAATGCGGGCAGCTCTGTTTCTAACCCGGACTACTATCACAAAGAAGCGAACAACATTGCCGACTTACCGGAAACACCCGTAGCAATAGTTGATGCTGCTGACGGTAACGCAATAATTGGATTGGCAATCTGCGGCAAAGTAGGCTCTAACAAAAGAAGCTATCTCCAGCATGCATTTGAGTCGCCTCTTGTCCCGGGACAAGAATATCACCTGTGTTTTCGCATCACCAACGGAGAGCAAACAGCCACATCCCATGCGGGATTGGCATCGAACCACATCGGCATTGCATTGAGCACAACTGCCTTGATACAAATTGGTGATGCGCCTATCCAATACGAGCCGCAACTCAAAATTGACCACGTATTGTACTTGGACAGATGGCAAACCATATACTTCTCATTTGTAGCCGATCAGCCATACTCTCACATGACCTTTGGTTTATTCAACAACGATGAACACCACAGTATTGAGTCTGCCAAAGGGAACAACTCTGAATATGCCTATTACTTCGTGGACGATTTTCGCCTTTCCACTGAACCACCCGTGGAAGAGCCGGTAATCGAAGAACCTATTTATTTCGAACCACCAAACGCTCCATTCTTCGTTCCGAATGCATTCACCCCTAACGGTGACGGAGATAATGATGTGTTCATACCTGTTGCCGGATACATTAAAGAATGGACCTTGGAAATTTATACCAAGTGGGGTGACCCGGTTTTCGTTTCCACCTCACCACTCAAAGGCTGGGATGGTACATGTATGGGCAAGCCCTGTGCTAACGGTAGTTATATATGGAAAATGACATTCCATGTTCCCGGTACCAACGGAGAGCTTCGCGAGGCAGTAGAATACGGATTTGTAAACCTCGTTAAATAAATATTGCGCTCTCATATTGGCGATTAACTTCGCCCTTGCTCTATGAACGCATATCATTACCCCATTCATGACATTTCCAAGCCGGATAGTCTCGTGTTGGATTATTTGAACAGCGATGAAAAAACCCAATCCCTCATCTCTGTTACCCCTTCCATTGAATCATTTCAGAAGATTATAGCAGGCCGTGCCTTTGCTAAAGAAAGAAGGCACACGTTAGTTGAAGTTTTGCAAGAGCAATACAAAACACTTTCGTGTAATGACAAAGTGAAAAACAATATCGCCAGCCTGTTATCGGAAAATACATTCACACTGACCACAGGTCATCAACTTTGTCTGTTCACCGGGCCGCTGTATTTCATCTATAAAATTCTGAGCACCATCAAGCTTTCCCAACGATTGAAGGCACAATATCCCGAATACAATTTTGTACCGGTTTATTGGATGGCCACAGAAGACCATGACTTGGCAGAAATCAATCACGCCTATTTCTACAATAAAAAACTAACCTGGCAAACCGAACAGACCGGCCCTGTAGGCTCAATGAAGACCACAGGTATCCATGAGGTGATAGATGAACTCAGTCAAATTTTGGGAAATACACCAAGGGCAGCTGAAATTGTTGAATTGCTGAGAAAAGCCTATTCGCATGAAACGCTCGCACTCGCTACCCGTTATCTAGTAAATGAACTGTTTGGTGCATATGGCTTGGTTGTAGTGGATGGTAATGACGCGCGTTACAAAAAATCCTTCATGGAAGTCCTTAAAAAGGAACTATTCGACCATCAAGGTTATAAAAGCATTAACACCACAAATGCATTCCTACAAGAGCACGGTTACAAAGTCCAAGTAAATCCCCGCGAGATAAACTTGTTCTATATAAAAGATGAGATGCGCTCCCGCATTGAGCGCATGTCAGATAATCAATGGAAAGTGGTTGACACCACCATCACATTTGATAAAGCCCAGTTGGAACAAGAGTTGGAAAATCATCCCGAGCGCTTTAGTCCGAACGTTGCCCTTCGACCCATTTATCAAGAAAGCATTCTTCCGAATATCGCCTACATCGGAGGTCCTGGAGAACTAGCCTATTGGCTGCAATTGAAAGGTTTCTTTGATGTGAGTGGCGTGCCTTACCCTGTACTTATTCTACGTGATAGTGCGTTATTGGTGAGTCAAAAATTACAATCCAGACTTCAGAAGCTGGAACTAACCCACAACGACCTTTTTGCTGATGTACAGGAAACAATCAAACGACTCATACATTCCGAACAAACCTCCTTGGATGAAGAGCGCCAAGCATTGCTTCAATTATTTGAACGCATCGCATCAAAATTGAAAGCAGTGGATCCCACACTGGAAGCAACCGCACGAGCAGAAGGCCAAAAACAATTGAACGCGATCGACCACTTGGAAAAGAAAGCCATCAAAGCGCTCAAAACAAAAGAGGAACAACGCATCCAATCTTTCCAGAAAATACATCACGAATGCTTCCCGGATGGCATACCTCAAGAGCGTCACGACAATTATTTCCAGCATTACGTGAGCCTCGATATTGATTTATTGAGCACGCTTTATGAAAGTTTTGCTCCAATGGAAAAGCAGTACCATGTGCTTTTACAGTAAGTAGCATGCTCAGTGGTATGGACTAAATGAGAATTTTATAAGCATTGAATTAGATGCTGTAAGTCACTAAAGGATGGCCAACTGCACATTTGTAGCAGATTTAGACAACGGTCTTTCTCAGAAAACGATTTTATACCTAAGTACTGTGTTCGTTTTTCTCATAACGAATATTTTAATAGTGTTAGGTTTGGTTATGGTGGATCAAAGGGGCCGAATGCGGCCTCTTTGATTTTTATGGAATATCCATTTCTTTTGCCCCGCTCGTGGCACATCAAGTTCAAATACCGAAATATCTGCAAAACCTTATCTCCCAAGGAGAGCATCAGAAGCTGGATTTTAAGTTTGCTATTAACGATGCACGAAAAATTGCCATCACACTCTGTGCGTTTGCCAATACCGATGGTGGCACGCTGCTCATTGGAGTCAAGGACAATGGTTCCATTGCCGGTTCCCGATTGGAAGAAGAGGGTTACATGATAGAGCTGGCAGCCCACACCTTTTGCAGGCCGGCTGTTCAATTCAAGACTCAGGGTTGGAAAGCCGGTGACCGATACGTCCTCGAAGTAATCGTAGAGAAGACAAGCAGACGCCCATGCATGGCACAAGACCATGATGGCAAGTGGATAGCCTACGTGAGAGAAGCTGACCAAAATTTTCCGGCCCCTTCCGTACTCCTTCAGTATTGGAAACTAGATGAGCGCAACATCAACGAGAAATACTTTCACACCGAACGAGAGCAACGCTTGCAATCCGCATTACAGAATGAAACAGGATTGACCGTAAGTCAGCTCTCCAAAATCACACACATCCCTAGACAAATCGTAAGCTCATTGCTTTCCAAATTCATGCGTTGGGAACTGGTGGAAATGCACTTTGAGCAAGGTGTTGCACGCTTCAAAACAAAATCAGAAACAAACAATAACATCAGTCAAAAGCGTTGACGCACTTCACCCCGGACGTATTTCCAACTTCCATCCTCCCAAGCCAAGGATGTAAACAGAACAGCAGTATAGCTGCCATAACCATCCGTTCCAACCTCGTTTCAGGCAACTGTTTTGAGTGAACTAAATGAGTTTCGGTATAAAAAGAAAACAACCGATAACACATGCCACACATGCCATAATCAACACTGCGGCAGCCATCACATCTTTCACAATCTTGATGCGCTCATCATAGTGTGGGGATAAGACATCCGCCAATCTCTCCACGGCTGTATTTACTGCTTCCACTGTTAAAACACCACCAATGGTCCACACCAAAATCATCCATTGAGTCTGATTAAAACCGAGCAGCCATGCAGCCACACAAACAATACATGCAATAGAAATATGTATTTTGAAGTTCTGTTCAGTTGCGAGAAGAGCTTTTAATCCGCTGAAAGCATAAACGAAGCTTTGCATACGACTTCGAGGTGTGTTTGATTTGTTTGGACTCATCGCTAATAAAGCTTGAATCAATGTTGACAAATTGAAGTTTTTGAATTGAAATCAATCTGGATTACAATAGGGAAGCTAAATATTTTTGTCATGCCTATAGTTAATGTTTTTACTCATCCTAATTGAATCAATATGGTACCGGACAGACTAAAGATGATTGAGACAATGCTCGCTTCTAACCCGAAGGATAGCTTTCTTCAGTATGCTGCGGCATTAGAACATCACAAGAACGGAGATATTGCGACTGCAATAAAAATCCTTCAGAAAATTATCAAGAATGACCCGGACTATTTGGCGAGCTATTATCAGCTTGGAAAAATGTTAGAGGAGCGTGGCAAACAAGATGAAGCCATCGCTGTCTACAAAGCCGGTAAGACGATTGCCAAGAAACAAAGTGACATGAAAACGCTAGGCGAACTTACCGAAGCCCTGATGCTTCTCGATGTGTTTGAAGATTGAATTATCGTATCACTCCATAAAAAAAGGTCTGCATGGTGCAGACCTTTTCTTTTATAGCATAACTAAACTTAATCGCAAGTAGTAGCATATAGACCAATAAAGATGAGTAAGTCGGCTACACCGATCACACCATCTTGGTTGAAATCGGCCGGACAAACGCAATTATTGAAAATGCAGGAACCGTCATCCACTTGTGCATCGGGATTATAATTTGTTGCGGCAGGGTAAGTGCATCCCGCAATTCCACCTTGTACCATCCATGAAACGGAGTTTGTTTGCCGTGTGCAAGTTCCATTGTTCACCCGTGCATAATATGTACCCGATGATGTCGGAGTATATGTTGCACCATTGGCTCCGACAATCAACTCATCATCTTTATACCACCAATATTGTGTACCTGAAGTAGCAATGAGAGCACCATTATCATCAGAGGCAATAGTGGGATAAAATGGACAATTGTCGTTAATCTTTAAGATGATGCCATTGTGTCTTGCGATGTACAATTCACCCTGATAGTCTTCACCGAATGCTGTGACACCACCACCAATTGAAGCCATATTCGTAGTTGTATAGCCTCCACTGCCATTAGGACGCACAGCATGAAGACCGTTGTTGCAATAGTCGCCATGAAAATAAATTCCGTTCAACGCAGGTTGTTGTGTACCGCGATGTACAATACCGCCAGTGATAGAACAGAAGGAAGACGAGGCTTGAGAATAAGTAAGAATAGGTGCATTGTAGTTGGAAGCAGGCTGGCATCCGGTGTTATTGTAAGGAACATTACCTTCATAACAGCGCCAACCCCAGTTATAACCACCTGTACTGCCTGCGGGTTCCATATTGATTTCTTCATGTGCATCTTGTCCCACATCAGCAATCCATAAATCTCCTGTTAGTCTATCAAAGCTGAACTTCCACGGGTTGCGCAACCCAATGGCCCATATTTCAGGTAAGTATTCTGCATTTCCCACGTAAGGGTTGGAAGAAGGAATCGCATACGGCAAATCACCATCCACATCAATGCGCAACATTTTTCCGAGGCGTGAAAGTTTGTTTTGTGCATTGTTTTGCGGGTCTCCCCCACTGCCTCCATCACCTGTTCCGATATACAAATAACCATCCGGTCCAAAAGCAATATGCCCACCATTGTGGTTAGCAAATGGCTGATTGATGGTCATCAGAATCGTTGCGGAAGAAGGATTGGCCACATTCGGGTTGGCGCTTACTTGGTAGCGGGCAATGACCGTGTTACCGGCCGTATTTGTATAGTTGACATAGAAGTAGCCATTCTCCGTATAGTTGGGATGAAACGCAAGTCCCAACAATCCACGTTCACCACCTGTTGAAGTGAGTCCGCTGAGGTCTAAGAACTTTCCTATATACTGCCCCGATGTATTGATAATCTCAATATCGGATTCGTTTTGCTCCACGATGAATAATCGATCGTCACCGCAATTGTAAATGCCCACCGGTTGAGCAAACCCCGTGTAGAATGTTTGAAGTGTTACTCCCACCGGAGTTAGGTTTTGAGCTTGATGTATCATTGGGAACAACAACAGCCAACACAGGAATGGAAAAATGTTTGGTTTCATTTATTTAAGTTCTAATTGTTCTATTCAAATATAAACTACTCTCACCTAGCGGCTTCATTGTAGAAAAGAGACGCTGAATTAGATTTGGCCTCCGTGAAATCCAACTGTATCACCATCCTGTGCACACTGCTGATGGCTATTCATATGAATGGTCAGGCACCTGCTGACAGCATGCTTTCCAAGCAAACCTGGTTTTGGAGTATTTCAGCTCCCAACTATGGATTCATCGTGCCACACAACAGCCAAATGACAAGTTTGATACAAGGTCATTCATACGGCTTCCATACAGCCGTTATGAAAAAGTTGGACCAACTACCTTGGCATATCGCCTATAATTTCCCTGAGCATGGTTTAGATTTTACGTATATCTATACCGGCAACGAAAAGCAACTCGGACAACAGTTTGCTTTCTCATACTTGCTCAACCTTACACTCAATCGTCACAAGGCCAACAGCTCATCTTCTGCATACAGACATTGGTTAGGACTTGGAATTGGTCCGGGCTTCACAACCAAGATATGGGACCTGCGTGATAATCATCAAGCAGCCGTGATAGGTTCGCATCTCAATGCTGCCTTGACTCTGCAATACAGCAATTGCATTAAACAATGGTCACATGGAGAGCTGCGTTCAGGGCTGCGCATCACACACTTCTCCAATGGAGCTTTTCAGATTCCCAATCTTGGCACCAACAACATCGGTATCTTTTTGAGTTACCTGTTTCATGATAACACTGAGCAGTTTAATAACTTAAATAACCTTACCACTCAAAAGCCAACAAAACCGGAGTACAGAGATCCGTCATATAGTTTCAGTGTATTTGCTGGTGCGGGACTCAAAGAGATACAGCCACCAATGCGAAAGAAGTACCCGGCCTTCACATTGGCTTCGTTACTTGAAAAGCGCATCAGCTATAAGAGCAGCATGGGTATTGGTGTAGACCTCTTCAACAACACCTCCTTAAAGACAGTTCAGGAAAGGCTTTCACAAAGTGAAGTATCAAGTAAAGAAGTATTGCAGGTAGGTATGGTTTTCTCCTACACACTTCACCTGCGCGATTTTGAGTTCAAAATGCAACAAGGATATTACCTGCACGACAAGTTCAATGTGGACGGCAAACTATACAACCGCTTTGGTTTGCGCTATCGATTAAAGGACCATTGGTTTGCGCAGCTCACATTGAAGACACACTTCGCCAAAGCTGACCATGGAGAGTTGGGAATCGGCTATGCATTTTAATTATGAAAGAACGAATGAATTCCTTGCGTCAATCCGTTAATATAATAGTCTGGCTATCGGCTACGATTGGTGTATTGGGAGCATTGATTTCATGCAATAAGGAAAATGCACCTGACTGTTTCCAATCTGCCGGTTCATACACCACGGTAAAGCGCGACCTCGAAACCTTTACATCCATTGAGCTGAATGACTACATTCAAGTAGAGCTTTACGACACCAACGCCTACTTTGTAGAAATCACAGCACCGCGCAATCTTATCCCTGACATCCACACCGATGTGAAAATGAACCAATTAAAAGTGGAGAACAAAAACACCTGTAATTTCGTGCGATCTTTCAAGAATAAAATTACGGTACGCATCTACTCTCCTGATTTTGCCGACATCCAGAACCGCGGTACCGGAGACATTACCAGTATCAACACCTTGAACTGCACGTATTTCAAATTGGAAAACCGCCATGCTTCAGGCACAATCAAGCTGGACTTGCAGACAGACTCCACACTTATCGCTACGCACACAGGAGTGAGTGACTGCATCCTGCGCGGAAATAGCGGTAAGACATCCCTGTTCAACCAAGGTCTTGGCATCATTGATGCACGCGCCCTTGTCAGCAATGAATGTTATGTGAACAACTCATCCATCAACGATGTCTATGTGCACAGCAACGGATATATGTACAGCGCGGTGTATTTCTCCGGCAATATTTATTATGCCGGACAGCCCACGCTCATAGACTTTGATCGAAGAGGTACGGGTTCACTCATCAAGCTTCCGTAAAGAACGGCTCCATTGCTTTCAGTACGTGTTGAGGACAGCGCATAGGCTTTCCGGTGGTTTTGTCCACAAACACCAAATCCGTAGAAGCGGTATTCAACAACTCATCACCACGAAAGGTTTTGTACTCAAACTTGATGCGGGCAGTTGGTAGCTGCGGAATGTAGCACACAATGGTGAGGTGATCATCATAAAATGCGGGCTTGTGGTAACGAATCGAATAGTCAGCCACCGGCAATAGGACACCCTCATCCTCCAAAGATTTATAAGTAATTCCCAACTCACGCAGGGTTTCTACCCGTGCCACCTCAAAGTAAGTGGCATAATTTCCATAGTACACATAGCCCATTCTGTCGGTCTCTGCATACCTTACACGCAATGAAATTGAATGTTGAAACATGGTGGCAATGTCGGTAAAGTGGATTATTCACACCCGAAGTCCAGCGAAAGTTGTTTTTTCAGTTTTGAACAATTTTATAATCGAAAGTTTCGTGTATCTTCACCGGCACATCATTACCTAAAACGACACATTCATATGACTGATAACACCTTAGCCATTTTTAGCTCAACTTTTGATTATCTACCTGTCAGAAACCCTAATGAAACAAGGGGTTTGGAAAATATGTTTACTAATCAAACTTTTTTCAAAGTCAATAGCAAACTGCTTTTTTTTTTCACTTTTTTCTCTATTCATTTGCCACCTCTTTCAACAGGTCATAAGATGATTTGTTGTTAGCAGAAAAGACGATACTACTTTCAGAAGACAAATAACAATAAGTAAAAAATTATTCACCCCCATCAACCTACATGAAGAAAGACCACAATCAGGTTTGGAAAAACTGCTTAGAAGTCATTAAGGATAACGTAAGCCCTCAGGGTTACAAGACTTGGTTTGAACCGATCAAGCCTATCAACCTCGCTGACAACGTTCTGACGATTCAGGTTCCTTCGCAATTCTTTTATGAATGGTTGGAAGAACACTATGTAACCTTGTTGAAGAAAATCATCCGCAAGGAGTTGGGTGCTGAGGGAAGACTGGAGTACTCCATCATCATGGAGAACAACCTTAACAACTCCAGCCCATACACCATCAAAGTACCAACCAGCAACAGAAAGGCAGTGAAGAATGCACCTGTTACCATGCCGTTGGACTTGGGTGAAGCCCCCATCAAGAATCCATTCATCATTCCAGGTCTTAGAAAGATGCAAGTGGATTCTAACTTGAACCCGAATTACTCATTCGACAACTTCATTGAAGGTGATTGCAACCGTTTGGCACGCAGTGCTGGTTTCGCTGTAGCTAATAAACCAGGTGGAACTGCATTCAACCCATTGTTGATTTACGGTGGTGTTGGTCTTGGAAAAACTCACCTTGCTCATGCTATCGGTATCGAGATCAAGAACAAGTT
>DATCJY010000070.1:0-10117 GCA_036562565.1 Flavobacteriales bacterium
TGGCAAAGGCGTGAGCGCAGCTTTTCTCATGGCCAATTTCCAAGCTTATCTGCGTTCGATTTTCGCTTATCGCAACGGTGACCTTACCGAGATCATCCGCGAGCTCAATGACCGCGTGATCAATACCGCGATGGGGGAGAAATACATCACGCTGTTCCTAGCAATTTACAAGCGCTCCACTCGCATGCTCAATTATGTGAACTGTGGCCACAATCCTCCTGTCATGGTGGACGCAAATGGATATACCCAATTCCTCAAACACGGTACGGTAGGTATTGGTATGTTCGATAAACTTCCGAAAGTGGTGGAAGGCGAAGTGAAACTGGCGCCAAATACCGTGATTGTTTGCTTTACCGATGGGTTGGTGGAAACCGAAAATGAAAACGGAGAAGCCTACGGAGAAGAGCGCTTGGAAAAACTCGTCCTTTCATACTTTGATGATTCAATGTCTGATTTGAACGATGTAATCCTCGAATCACTGAACGAGTTCCGCAACGATGAACCGTATCGGGATGACCTCGCTATTTTGAGCTGTCGTTTCTATTAAGTTGTTTGAGGCGCCAGTGCGTGTAATTTCGCAGTTCATGCGCCTCGACTCAACTTCTTTTGTCCAGCATATCAATCAACTTCAACTCTTCCATCGCGATGAGTTATTGCTCGTGGCAGTGAGTGGTGGCGTGGATAGCATGGTGCTGGTTCATTTGCTGTGGAGAAGCGGCTATCGTTTTCATATAGCGCATGTCAATTTTGGTTTAAGAGGCAATGAAAGCGATGACGATGAACGCTTCGTAATAGAATATGCGCAACAGCACCACATCTCATATCACGTGCATCGCGCTTCACCCCACGATTTCAAACAAGATAAAACATCCATTCAGGAAGATGCCCGCAGGTTGCGTTATAGATGGCTCCACGAATTAAAGCAGGAGATAGGTGCCGGTGCAATTGTCTTGGCCCATCACATGGATGATCAGAGCGAAACCATTTTGCATCAGTTCTTACGCGGAGGAATGCTTGCCGCATTGCGTGGAATGCATGCTCGGCAAGACGACCTCGTGCGTCCGCTGCTTGCGTTTTCAAAAAAGGAAATCTTGGCATATGCGCACAAGCACCGGGTGGCTTGGCGCGAAGACAGCAGCAACCACACCACAGTCTATACACGCAATTATCTGCGCCATGAAGTCATTCCGGCTCTGCAAAAAGTCAATCCGGATATTCAATCTTCGCTCGCTGAGCGCGCCTCCATCTTTGCTGAAATTGAACAGTTGGTGGATCAGACCACGCAAGGCTTATTGAACAAAATGGTTCAGTGCTCACCGGGCAGTGAATCCATCGGCACTGATGATGTCGCTCAGTCTCCTTACCGGCAACTGCTACTCTGGAAATGGCTGTCACCCGTTGGTTTCAGTGCGGCACAAATACAGGAGGTGTTGAATATCCTTTCAGCTCAGTCAGGAGCTTATGTGGAGAATTCAACGCATCGTGTATTAAAAGATAGGGGTGCATTGATACTCTATTCCAAGCAGCACGGCCAAGTTGCGGATGAGTTGATTGCGGATTTGCCTTTTAGTTCCTCCCATATTTCCATCGCCTTTTCTACGCGTGAGGAGGTTCGGTTCAATCAACGGCATGTGCAGTTCATGGATGCGGCAAAAATCAAATTTCCGTTGACACTGCGCGTGTGGAAAGAAGGGGATAAGTGGCAACCATTTGGATTGCGCGGCACACAAAAGATAAGTGATTTATTAGTAGGGCAAAAGGTTTCTTTGGCAGATAAACCAAACGTGCGTTTGCTCCAAGATGCTGACGGAACCATCATTGCTACGCGTTGGCGCATCAGCGAGCACGCAAAACTGGAGGAAAATTCCAAGCAGATTTTGCGAGTGGAATGGCTACTCGCTGGAGATAATGAAACCCGGTGATTGGATGGTCGGGATATTGCTCTGGTACTTCCAAGATGTAACCAATTTGGCGCAGCTATCGTTCAATTACTCGTGAATTTTACCTGCAAGGTTCACATTTAAACTAGAGAAATTAGATATGATGTTGACGCTCAAGTCGGAAACTGACCTGCAAACCATCCGACAATTCAAATACCACGATACAGACGTGCTCGACAAACCGCAAGACCGCATCAAGCGTGCTTCGAGTCTGATGAAAGCGGCATTGCTCGATACCATGTCCGGTAGCGAGGCCATCGTCATTATTCAATCCGTCAATGAGGTGAACAAAGTGCGTTCTCGCGTAATTGCCGTAGGCAATGAGCGTGTCATGTTGGAACGCGGTGTCAGCATTCCGTTGGGTTCTATACGGGATGTAGAGTTCCCTTAATCCTGATTGTTGGTGGGCAGCATCGCTCCTTTCATGTTGAGAGCAAAAGCACCCAACACGAAAATTAACAGTGCTATTGAGCCGATGTAATTGATGGTTACCCCTTTCTTATATGATGCGGGTTCAAAACTCCATTCAATGGTGTGCTCACCGGCAGGAACTTCAATACCGCGCAAGATGTAATTGGCTCTGAACACCGGAACTTCTTGTCCGTCCACCCGGCATACCCATCCTTGAGGATAATAAATCTCGCTGAACACTACCGGGGCTGCCACATTGCTCTTGGATGTGAACGTGAGACGCTTGGTAGCATATTCAGTTAATTGGATGGTTGCGGTGGAGTCCACCGCTGCGTTCACTTTCGCTATGTCTTTGAAGCTCTCGCGAACAATGGCTGTGTTGCGCAAATCGGCTTGGCCCAATGCAAGCATTTCTTCATCTGCTGTAGCTACATACTCTATGTTGTTTACGAACCACGCATTGCCAAAGGCATTCGTGCTGTTGTCCAACGGAGGTGCTTCACCGGAATATTTGATGTAGCGGGTGTTGAGCATATTGATGAGGTCCAATTCCTTCATCGCGGAATCCACGGTGGCCATACTTCTGCTTTGCAGAGCTGTCGTGAGCATACCAATCTCTTCTCGCAAATAAAAGTCGATCACTTCCTGATAAATCTTGAGTTTGGCTGCGTGATAACCGCCAATGCTCTTATGGAAGTACGGAACGCTTGCCTCTGAGAAAACTCCGGGTGATGCGAGCAATACTCGGTAATTACTGTTGAGGTTCAGTGCACCGAAATCAGCCGCATACTGCAACTTCTGCTTGTTCTTGATTTTGCTATATGGCTTGGTGGTTTCAAGTGCAGTGAGCAATTCTTTGCTCTTAGCATCGAAGTTTTCAATTTTTCCTTTTTCTATATCCAGGATGGTGTTATCGCAGAAATCAGGTGAATAGGGGATGAGCATATCCTCGAGTTTCGCATAATGGCGATACTCTTGTTTGCCTGTCATCGGGTTTTTCCATTTGTCTTCGTTCACATAACGTGATGATACACCCCAGAGGTCAACTGCCATCACAACCGCAAGAACAGCAGCTGCTACATAGGTGTTTAATTTTTTGAATGCGGCAGCGATGAGCAATCCCACGGCAACAACTACCCAAAGCAGGCTACGCTGTGCATCTTGGGTAAAGATGTAAGTGCGTGCATCTCTGAGCGCATCTTCCATGGATTGAATCATGCGGATGGCTTCGGGTTGGGCCTTGTATTGCTCCTGAAGGCTTTCGAAATATTCAGACTCCATCGGAGAAATGAGGTCTCCGGTGAGAGAGGGATTGAATGCCACAATGAGGAATATAACAAAGAGTGATCCTACTCCAATCAGGAATGGCTTGCGGTTGGCTGCAGTCCATTCTTTGTTCAGCACTTGATCAATGAAGATGATACCCAAGGCCGGTGCCATTACCTGAATCAACACGAGCATCATTTTGGAATCCCTGAACTTGTTGTACATCGGGAAATGATGGATGAAGAAATCATTGAGCCCGTGTATGTTTTTCATGGAAAGAGCAATGGCCAAAATGCTGAGCAATAGAAACGGCCATTTCAAAACATCTTTTGAGAAGAACAGAGCCACCACGAAGATGAACATCATGGCCGCACCAAAATAGAAGGCTCCGGCTGAAGCACCTTGCGCCCCCCAATACTGTGGGAACGATTGTAGGTTTTCACGCACTTGGCGGTTCACTTGTTGCATGGCTTCTTTATTATCCGAAATGCGCACCATGGACGAACCTCCACGTGCGTTGGGAATAATCAATGACCATTGTTCTCCGGGAGCCATGTTGTACTCAAGGATATAGTCGGCTTTCAAGCCTTTGCTGTCAGCCACCTCTTTTGGGCTTCCATCGGGAGTGATGGTCAGCTCTGATTCTCCGCGTGTGGTGAGTTTGCTGTATTCATAGGTGGTCATCAGGCTACCGGCATTTGGAGCCAATGCCAACACAGTGGCTACTATCAACAGGCCTGATGTTTTGAGTGCATAAGGAAGTTGTTTCTGCACGATGAGTCGGATGACCTCAGTGACTGCCACGGCACCGAGCAGGAACACGAGGTAATATGTCATCTGTAAGTGGTTGGCGGCAAAGTGCAATCCGGTAAAGAGAGCAAATACGGCACTTCCTAAAATCCATCTTCCGCGATAAGCCAATAACAATCCGCCCAGAGCAGGAGCCATATAGGCAATTGCATTCACTTTTGAAGTGTGCCCGGCACCGATGTAGAGAATGTTGATGGTAGAAAGCCCGAAAGCAATCGCTGCCGCTATACCGAGCCATGGGCGCACGCGTGCACACAATGTGAAGATGTAGAAGCCGAACATGCACATGAAGAGGATTCCGTTCATGCCGCTGATTCCGAACTTCGCTATCTTATCTATTGTGCGTAACCAGTTGGACGGATATAGCACATTGGTTTGGTATGCCGGCATTCCTCCAAACATGTTATTACTCCAAAGCGCTTCTTCCTTGTTTACCAAGCGGTAGTCAGCTGTCTCTTTGGACATGCCCATTACGTGTTCGATATCGGGCTGCTTAAGTGCGTACTCGTCTCCAATGAGGGAGAAAAACGTGTTGGCTATGATGGCGAATACAACCACTGCTACCACATGGGGCAGGGCGCGAAGGAAGATGGCTTTCATTCGTTACAGAAAAAAATGGTTTGCTCTCTTTTGTGAATTGGGGCGGAAGTTAACCAAGAGCCGGTGAGATAGGTGAAAGGTGTTGCACAGGATGTGCACATCAGTCCTTGATTTCTACATAATCCACATACTCTCCTTCGTTGGACGATGTGGATGATGTTCTGGGACCGCTCTGAATGGTGACGTCTCCTTCCTGGCGTTGTTGCTGTTGAAAATCAGCCATGCGTTGGCGCATGTTTTCCTCGGCTTTCTTCATCACATAAGGCAAAGTCATGCGAGCAATCAATCGCAAAATGAATGAAATAGCGATGATCCACAAGATTATGCGCAAAACGCCTGTCAGAGAAGCTTCGTACACCATGCGGCAAATCTAATCTTATTCGGGTAGACTCCATTCACAAAGGAATCTAAAGCCTTCACCAAATCCTCGGTTTTGAAGATGGTATTTTTGATTTCATTTCGCATTAATGGCTGTTTCTAAATGCACTATGCGTTAAGTTTGGCACCATCATTTTGCGCATGTCATTTATCAGTTATATCAAATCTGCCGCCTTTGGCAAGACTCTTCTCAAGATTGTCTTGCTCTATGGTATTCTCATTGCTGTCTCTTGGTTTTGGTTGAAATGGTACACTGATCACGGTGAGTATGTCACGGTTCCGGAGCTTAGAGGGATGTCATTGGAAGAGGCCATTTCTGCTCTGGAGGACAGAAATCTGCAGTACTTGGTGGTGGATAGTGTATATGACCGCAAGGCTACGCCCGGGGCTATTTTGGACCAAAACCCCTCGCCTGAAAGTCAGGTGAAGGAAGGGCGTCAAGTATTCCTCACCATCTATCGCATCAATCCTCCGATGGAAAAAATCGGTATCAAGGAAGGAGATTTCGCCACGGTGGCATTAATCAAACTGGCTAATAAGGGAATTGATTTTGACACGTTGTATGAAGACAATAACACCTTGGCCGGCAGTATTATCCGTGTGTTGTATAACAATAAAAAAGTGACCTCTCCGGATTTTGAAGTACCGCGCGGTAGCAAAGTAAAACTAGTGATTGGCAGAGCGGCCAGCTCAAAAGTGACCGTACCCGATCTGTACGGTAAAACATGTGCCGAGGCGGAACAAATTCTGGAATCCATGAATCTGATATGCAATTGCCGTTTCGAACCCGGAATTAATTTCCCTACGCCACAAGATTCAGCTGTTTTTCGCGTTTGCCGCCAGAGCCCGGAAGCAGATCCTATCATCGGAGTTTCTCCGGGAAGAATTGTTGACTTGTTTTTATATGGCACTCCGTGTCCGCGTGATACAACCGATGCCCATTAATTCGACTCTATTTAAACGATGAAATTGAAATATACTGTTCTGATTGTTTGGTTAGCTCTTTCAAGCACTTCTCTGTTCGCGCAAGAATATGAGACCGCTTTGCCCTATTCGCTGGAGCTCATGCAAAAAGCAGAACGCGAGAAAAACTTCAGGTCAAGAAACAATGGTGGCGAGCGCTCTTCATTGACTCTGCCGTTCTTCGATGATTTTTCACGCTACTCATTGCCCACCAATGACCCGAGCATTCCTGCGGAGTGGCAACGCTGGAGCGATAACAGTGTTTATATCAATGAGACGTTTGCTATCTCTCCGTTGACCATTGGGGTCGCCACCTTTGATGGCATGAAGAGCAATGGCCGTCCGTATGTGGATACAACGTATTTCCCCAATATCCACAATGTGAACCTTCCTTGGGGTGAGTGCGATTCTTTGACTTCGTTGCCAATCGATTTGTCCGGCTATACTGCCGAGGACAATGTCTATCTGATGTTCCACTACCAGGCCGGGGGCTGGGGCAATAAACCCGAAACTTCAGCTTTGTTCAGTCAAGGTGATTCGCTTACCCTGGAGTTCTATACTCCACTCAACAATGGTCAATGGTTTCGCGTGTGGCAAACAGGCGCAACAGATAATACCGAGGAGTTCTTCCGTGTATTGATTCATATATCTGACCCAATTTACCTGCAAGACGGTTTCCGTTTCCGTTTCATTAATAAGGGAACGAAGATGGGAGCGGTGGATCACTGGCATTTAGACTATGTCTATCTCTCCGATGACTTTAATGAAGCAACATTTGATTATGATGAGGTCGCTCAGCAATATCCCCTCAATACTTTGCTCAATTTTGATTATACAGCCATGCCTTGGACACATTTCCTCGCCAATCCATCGCTGTATATGAAGAGCAACTTCAATTACTATCAGCGCAACTTAGGTCCTACAAAAAACATTGTGACACGCTGGACAGTAAGTCATAACGGTTCCATCATCAAGACCGGTCAGAACTTGGTGGATGGACAAAGCAACGATCACCGCGAATTGGTGAAGAATGTGTCCACTGAAAACTTCATCTTCAATTCATCCGATGAAGACATTTCTGAATTTGAAGTTTGTGTGTTTCATGATCCCACTGATGGCCAAGTATCCAATGATACTACTTGTTTCACTCAGCGTTTCCATAACTACTACGCATACGATGATGGAACTGCCGAGCGTGCTTATGGATTGGAAAGTACAGGTGGAAAAGTAGCCGTGCGTTTCACTTCAGAGATTGCGGATACTTTGTATGGAGTGTACATGTATTATCTGCCTTTCATGTACCTAGCGGACAATCAATCTTTCTTCCTTCAGGTATGGGGGCAAGGAGCTGGTGTTCCGGGCGAGGTCATTTCTGAGAATTTTACTTTCTATGCTCCTGCATATGAAGAAGATGGTGAGCCAAATCAGTTTGCATTCTTCCGCCTCGATGAACCGATTGTTGTAGAAGGACAGTTCTACATCGGTTGGGTGCAGCAAAACAATGTTTCACTGAACATCGGTCTGGATAAGAACACCAATGCCAACGCATCGAAACTCTTCTATCAATTGGGCGGAACTTCTACTTGGTACACAAGCTCCATTCAGGGTTCGCTCATGATGCGTCCTGTGTTCAAGTCCGGAATGCCTGATTGGATTAAAGTGGAGGAGGAAACTGTGCCTTTGGCTGCTATCTATCCCAATCCAACGCGCCATGAGTTGAATCTTCAACTGACTCCTGACTACAACAATTATGTTGTGGAAGTGATGGACATCTCCGGAAGAAAAATGATGGCGGAGCAATTCAATAACACAGGTCACCACCAGCTCAACACTTCCGGTTTGGCTGAAGGGGTATACTTGTTGCGCCTCACTGAAAGCCGATCAGGTAACGCCATGGTGAAGCGTTTTGTGGTAGAGTAATTCAAGTATTAGAAAGAAAGGTTTTTACTCTCATGGAGCTTCCCATGAAGTGTTTTCATAATGGCCTCTGCTTTTAGCAGACACTCCTCATATTCTTTCTCAGGAACGCTGAGCATGGTTATGGCGCTTCCCACACTGCAACTGATATAGGGCTTAGCGGCATTGTAAACAATACTGCGTATCACGACATTGAAATCAAAATCACCTGATGGTGTGATATAGCCTACACTACCCGAATACAAACCTCTGCGAGAGTATTCGTATTCATCTATCAACTGCATTGCGCGAATTTTCGGAGCTCCGGTCATGCTGCCCATCGGGAAAGTATCCCGCAAGATTTGCGTGAAAGTTGTCCCTTCTTTGACTTCTCCGCTTACTGTTGAAATGAGATGATGTACGGTCTTGAAAGTATATACCCCAAATAATTCATCTACTCTCACTGTGCCGCGCTTGGCGGATTTGGATAAATCATTGCGCACCAGGTCTACTATCATCACGTTTTCAGAGCGTTCTTTTTCGCTGTGGTATAACGCATCTTTCAACGCTTGTTCTTCTGCATCTGTTTTGCCGCGCTTGATGGTTCCCTTGATGGGTTGCGAGATAATCCTACTTCCTGTCTTTTTAAGATAACGCTCGGGGGAAGCGCTGAGTAGATAGTGGTCCCCAAGCTGAAGGAACGATGAAAATGGCGCTTCAGTGAAAGTGTTCAATCGTTGCCATACAGCAAATGCATCGCTCAGGCTTTCTTCAGCATAAAACTCTTGGCAGTAATTGACTTCATAGATATCGCCTTCCTGAATATGCCTTTGCAATTGAGTCACTGCCTGTAGATACTGCGCTCTATTGATGCGCGGTGCTAACCGGAGTGTGGTTGCATGCTGAGATGAATTGTTTGCTTCAGCCTTGTGAAATAACTCTTTCAAAGCGATGCCTTTGAGTAGCTCGGTATCTCCTTTTAAAACTTCCATATGGGAGGTAGCGGGGAGGTAACGAATGACAAAGCGAGGCCTTACAAAATGTATCAACGGGAAACCCGCGCGGTTAGGCTCTTTGCTGTCGAGGTCTTCAATACAGTTCTTGACATCGTAGGAGATAAATCCGAATTTCCAGTCAGAGGTTTTGTCCAACCACCTTTGAAAGTAATCCAGAGCATCATCTGACGATGTTTCCAGCACAAACTCATCTTCTTTCCCTAGTGCAATAAGGTGCTCTCCATCCACTCGGTGTGATGCGAGGATAAAAATGCTTTCCTGATGAAGATTATCCGGCAGCAGTGTTTGAAGTATGGATGGCGACTTTGACACGCCACAAACTTCTGTAAAACGTGTGGTGCTTCAAAATGTATTTGCGGAGCACAGTCAATACGCTTTTTCCGTTGGAAATAAGAAAGGATAAGCTTTTGTAACAATTGCAGGCACAGGTGAATACTTACTTTTGCACCCGAATAAAAAACACCTCGCTGCGACCCAGCGGGGTTAAACCCGTTTATAGATGTTCATTTCTGACTTGCTTGCTCGCTATGCCGGTAACATAAAAACACTGGCCATTGCGAATGAAATATCTCAACAAGGTGCAAAGATTCACGCCAAAGGTTTGGTGGGATCGGCTACGGCTTTCGTTGCAGCGGCTGTCATGCAAAGACAAAAAGGCAATCATGTGTTTGTATTGCCTGATAAAGAAGAAGCCGCCTATTTCCTCAATGACTTGGAGAACATTCTGCAGAGCAAGAGCAACGAAGCTCAACCCGCTCCACAACCGGATGGCGGCCAATTGTATTTTTTTCCGCGCAGCGCCCGGGTGGCTTATGAAATAGAACAAACAGACAATGC
>DATCJY010000093.1:0-15413 GCA_036562565.1 Flavobacteriales bacterium
GTGTAAAAACTATCTGTAAAGCGCTTCATTACTACTGTTTTGTGCATTACGATGGCCAGTTTGAATGCCGCGCAAATGTATATAGCCATCGAGGATGTTAGCAGTCATTCGAGCCAAACTTAATAATTTAAAATTTATCTAAATAAGCTACCTGAATCTGCCCCTTCACTATGTTTTTGATTTTCACAACAAAGACAATGAGTGACCTTTTCGGCATGATATTTTCTAACGTTCCAAAGTTCAAAATAATCATAGCTTTGCACTCATAATTGCACAGGAAATATGCGCTACATCGCTCTTCTATTTGTGGGTTTGGGATTGTTCCTACCCTCTATCGGATACTCCCAGTCTGACTCTCTCAAGACGCTTTTGCGCAAGCTGGCTCCACAGGAAAAATCCGCAATTGATACTTTGGATGACCATACTCCACAAAGTGTAGGGCGCATCAACCATTTTGCAGACTCAGCCATTGTTCAGCTGGAGCGCAACTCTAGAGGATTTAAAGAAATGCGCGGCTACCGCATCCAGCTGATGATGGGCACTATAGAGCAAATCAAAGCCGAGCGCAACAGATACCTCTCTCTCGGACTACCCTATGCCGCTTATTTGAAACAAGTGGTTCCTGAGTATTCTCTTCAAATCGGAGATTTCAAAAACAAACTGGAAGTGGAGCGCCATCTTCAAATAATAAAGGAGTACTATCCTAGAGCATTTGTGGTGGTTGATGTCATTGAACCTCCACGTTATCCAGCTAAGACTAAGTAATATCAGAAAGGCAGCTCCAATTGCTTGGGCAACAGAGTAAATGACTTTCGGTGCCAAGGCGATGCCCCCCACTCGCGAATTGCATTGCGATGTTCAATGGTGGGATATCCTTTGTTTTTCGCCCAACCGTAGTGCGGGAATTCTTGTGCCAGTGCATCCATTATTGCGTCCCGGTGGGTTTTTGCCAACACCGAAGCTGCAGCAATGGATTTATAAATTCCATCCCCTTTTATGATACATGAATGCAGCTTGTTTTGGTAAGGTTTGAAACGATTGCCATCAACCAGAATATGGTCAAACTCCATCTTCAATTGCTCCAAAGCGCGATGCATTGCCAAAAATGAAGCATTGAGAATATTGATTTCATCAATTTCATCAACCGATACCACACCCACTGACCAGGCCAATGCTTGCTCCTCAATGATGGGTCGCAACTCGTTGCGTTGGCGCTCGTTGAGTTGTTTGCTATCGTTGAGTGCCGGGTGATTGAACCGCTCTGGCAGAATGACTGCCGCAGCCACTACCGGACCGGCAAGGCAACCGCGACCTGCTTCATCGCAGCCTACTTCTATCCTGCCCTTCATGTGGTATGGCTTGAGCTTTGCTTTCATGATTACCAAAGTTTTTCAATGCTCTCCCAAAGTTTATCGGCCGTTTTATCCCAAGAGAAAAGCTTTACACGCTCTCTCCCCTTTTGAATAAGCTCAGTGCGCAAGTTCTCATCCTTATAGATACGTTGCATGGCTTGTTCAATATCATTCACGGAGAATGGATCCACCAACAGTGCAGCATCTCCGGCCACTTCCGGCATGGACGTAACATTGGAAGTAATCACCGGAACATCGCATTGAAAAGCTTCCAGTATCGGAATGCCAAATCCTTCAAAATAGCTGACGTAAACTGAAGCCAATGCAGCACCGATAACTTGGTGTAGCTCTTCGGCACCAAGCATTCCGGTAAAAACCACATCTGCCGAATGCTTCATTTTTTGGAAGACTTCATTCACTGCCGGATAAGCTTGAAAGGTCTTTCCCACCACGACAAGTTTCACTGCGCTACCGGTGTTTTCTTTGAATAAATCAAATGCCGGCAACAGGCGTTGCAGATTTTTGCGCGGATAAGCCGAACCTACGAAAAGAAAATATGGCTGTCCATGTGAGATTTTGAATCGGGTGTCCGAAATCTGCTGCGGTGTAAGGGGGTGAAAACTTTCATTGACACCGTTATACACGTTGTCCACTTTATCGGGTAATACACCATATTGGGCTATGATATCGCGTTTGCTGAATTCACTTACCGTGACGATTCTGTCGGCTTTCGCAGCAAATTTCTTCGAGCCTTCGATAAGGTAATTGGCCACACGTTTGGAGAGGTCATTGGGATAATGCACGAAGTTGAGGTCATGCATCACAATCATCTGCGGTACACCGATGCGGAGTGACATCATCGCATCAGGGGATATGAAAGCATCGGGGCGGATGCGATTCAGTATAAACGGCACTGAGTAATCATACCATATTTTAAAAAGAAATGGATGACGTGCCTGCGGGTGTACTATATGAGGAATCACATTATCGGCAAACACAAATTCAGGCGAGTAGGGTCGGTCAAAGAGAAAATGGAATTCGTGTTCGGGATGGCGTTTTACAATCCGCTTAAATGTTTCATAGGTAAACCAACCTATGCCATCCATTTTACCCTTGAGGAGCAAACGCGTATTGACTGCTATTTTCTTATTCGCCATAAATGTGAATCTACCATCCATCTGGATGAAGGAGCAGATATAATAAAAGAAAGCCGCCACACTTGCGTGTGGCGGCCAAAAGTATCTCGGAATTATACTATTCTTCGAAAAATATTACAGGCGTACAATGCCTTTGTGGCGTCTTTCGTCAGAAACGGTCAATTTCTTTCTGCCCTTAGCTCTGCGAGATGCCAACACTGCACGACCTTTCGCTGTGGACATACGCTTGCGAAAACCGTGTTTGTTAGTACGTTTTCTATTTGATGGTTGGTATGTACGCTTGCTCATAACTATTTGATATTAAAACGATTCTTTATTTTATCCTTCAAAAAGGGAGCGCAAATATACTTGCACTTTCGATATTGACAAGCATCGGAAGAAAAAAACTTTCTTTCTGCAGTTCCAACCACCTTGCCATCAGTGTTTTCGGTCCCTCTCCAATTATCTCGAAAGAGCCAGACGGAAACCGATGTCGTAAACACCTTTCAGATCTTCCTCTCGCATACCATGCTGTATGCTCACCTTGTAACGACCCGAAAGCGGGAATCTGCGGTCGGCCTTGTAGAGGATGCGGTTGCTATAGATGCTGCCCACACCATCTCCATACCATTTTCCCGTAGGGTCAGCGAGCATACACTCCACGGTGTCCACCGATTTTTTGCCGTTCGGGAATTCCATTTCCACAAACACGAACAAATTGCTGTATTCATATTCCTCACCATGCCTTACGGTGATGTAGAAGTTGTGAAACGCCATGGTGTCTTTTACCTCAAACTCCAACTTGGCAGGTTGATTGATTTTCCAAACGTGATCCGCAATGGGGCGGCTTTCTTCAAACACCATTTTGCTATCGCAGGCCGTAAGTGACAGCAATATCAAACAACTCAAAGCGAAAATATAGCTACGCATTACTGTTGATTGTTTTTGGGAGCATTCGGATTTCCTCCTTGTTTGCCCTTGTTATTTTGATTGCGATGACGGTTGTTGCGATTGCCCTTGTTCTTCTCAGGTGCTTTATCAGACTGAGCCGGCTTACTTTGAGGAGCCTTTAGTTCCTTTGGTTTTTGCTCACCGCCTTTGTTATCGCTTTGCTGATTGTTTGGCTTGCCTTGTGGCTTGTCGTTCCGCTGCTTTTCTTGGCGATTTCCCTTCTCCTGTTTTTCTTTTCCCTTGCTAGCAGGAGGTGTTGCAGGGGCGTTATTGTTTTTCGCTTGTTTTTCGTTGTTGCGCTTATCGCCTTTGTTTTTGGATTTGCGTTTACCGGATTTGCCGCTGCGTTTTTTATCAAAGCGTGTCAAGCTGTCTTGGCCGACAACTTGAGCGAAATCGGTACCCACTTCCACATCTTCCTCTTCAAGGAACTCATCCAAATCCTCAATTGCAATACCCTTTTTGTTCTGTTCGATGATTTCTTTAACGGCTGAGATATGCAACGGGAATGGCGCTTCACCCGGTTGACCTTCATAAACAAAGAACATCGTTTGTTTGAAGATGTCGGTCTTGAAGTGCACAGCTTCTCCCTTGGGCAATTTCAAACGCGTGTTGACTGACGGGAAATCACGAAGTGCTTCTACATATTGGTCGAGCTCATAGTTGAGACAGCACTTCAATTTACCGCACTGGCCGGCCAGTTTAGCCGGATTGAGCGACAGTTGTTGATAGCGCGCGGCACTAGTACTTACCGCACGAAAATCAGAAAGCCATGAAGAGCAGCACAGCTCACGGCCGCAGGAGCCGATACCACCCAGCTTAGCCGCTTCATACCGGTAACCAATTTGACGCATTTCGATTTTCACGCGGAATTCTTCAGCAAACTTTTTAATAAGTTCACGGAAATCCACGCGGTCATCTGCAGTGTAATAGAAGGTAGCTTTGGACTTATCTCCTTGATATTCCACATCGCTGATTTTCATCTGAAGGTTCAGCGATTGGGCAATCGTGCGTGCACGCATCATGGTGGCTTGCTCAATGGAGCGTGCTTCTTGCCACTTGGTTATTTCGTGCTCTTTGGATTTATGAAGTACTTTTTTGATTTCGTAATTGTCTTTTACGTCTTTGCGCTTCATCTGCGCACGCACAAGTTCACCGGTGAGGCTCACTACACCCACGTCATAACCAGGACCGACTTCCACCGTTACCACATCACCGATGTACAATTCCATACCCGGTTGCATGCGGTAAAATCCTTTGCGGTTATTCTTAAAACGAACTTCTACTATATCAAAAGGCTTCTGGTTGTCGGGCAATTGCATGCCGGAGAGCCAATCAAACACTTCCAGTTTATTACAGCCATACGTTCCGCAGGCTCCGTTATTTCTACATCCTCCGGGCAGACCTCCGCCTGAAGAACAACTTGAACATCCCATCTTGTGTGTTATATATAAAGACTACGTAACGTCAATTATTTAATAGGTGAATAATGGCAACAAGGTTCACAAAGGTGAACTTGCCTTAGGCCAATAACCCAAGCCACAAATTTACTTGGGTTATGTGTTTATGCCACCTATTTATTATGACCAATAGATTGTGGGCAAATACCACTCTCTGAAATTAAGCGCCACGCATGAGCAGATAATGCACACGAATTGAGAGATGCGTCAATACCAATTTGGTATATGCATTGCGTGATATATCATTGTATGCTTCTGTGATTTCTTCCATCAAATCCTCCGCATTGAGATCATTGATGAATTGGGAAAATTTGACGGAGAATTCTCTTTCTTCACGGTTCATTCTCACAATTTCATCACCGGTATAGTTGAGCACAAGGTTCTGACGGATTTGATCCAATGCATAAGCGAGGAAGTGTTTTTGCTCTTCTCTAGGCAATTGGTGAATCTCATCTGCCCACTTTAACAACCAAGGCATGTCCTTCTTGTAGCACATTCTCATCCAAGTCCGGAATTGTTGTGTGAAATACTCATCGGGATTTTCCGAACGAGAATATCGCAAGGCTTTGTTCCAGTCGCCATGAGCATAGTGGGCAATTTCAGCGGCCTTAGCAGCGGGAATATTGTCGGCTATCAAGGCAGCCGTAATCTGCTCATCGTTTATACGCGGCACATGAATGGTCTGTACGCGAGACAGGATTGTTTGCAAGATATTCTCAGTGCTGTTGGCAATGAGCAGGAATATGGTGTTTGCCGGTGGCTCCTCTATGATCTTGAGCAATTTGTTGGCTGTATCCGGCTTGAGAAACTCAGCCATCCAGATAAACTGGAACTTGTGACCACCTTCAAAGCTTTTGAGTGTCAGGTTTTGTATGATTTTGGCAGCTTCATTAACGGAAATGTGCAGCTGCTTGTTCTCCTTCGTTAATCGGTCACGCCACTCATCCAATCCCATGTATGGATTTACGTTGAGCTGATCGCGCCACTCCTTCATGTAGTCATCACAGATAGTTTTTTCCGAACCTCCATCACTTTTGTTGAAGAAAGGAAAGGTGAAATACATATCTGCAAACTGATAAGAAGAAATTTTGCGACATGTTGGGCAAGTACCACAGGAGTCTTCTTCTGTTCTATTGGGACAAGAAACATATTGAGCAAATGCGATAGCCAAAGGCAATGCTCCGTTGCCTTCAGGTCCCAAGAACATGATGGCATGGGCGATTCGCCCCTCGATAAATGCGTGGCGGAGTTTATTTTTTACCTCTTCTTGACCAATTACCTGCGAGAACTTCATGCGCTGCAAACCTAATTAAGGCTTGTCCAACTTTTCAAATAAACAATTGTAAGCACTTGGCGATTGTAGCAGAGGAGTTTTGCGACAAATCTCCTAAGTGCTCAGTGAAAGACCTGATGCAGAATAGCAAGCGATTTGATTTCCTTCAGGTTATCCAAATGCAATTTCAGAAATTGAACCAAGGCTTCGAGCAGGGCTTTTCGAATTGAGCTATGCAGAGAAACAGGCTGGACCTGATACCAGGGTTTATCCAGCAGTTCAAAGAGTGCTTTGGCATGATCACCAGCAAGAAACGCGGCATGTGGAGGTGGTTGATTCACAAACGCGGCAGTATGCAAATCGAAAAACTCGGGCGTTTCACTTTCCTGGTAGGGATAAAAACCATAGTGACGACTAATCTCCAGCAAGCACCACAGGTGAAAATTGCGTTCATCTATTGCATCATCCAGCATCACAAGCGCCTCCCATAAGAAGTGGAATAGCCGTGCATTCACATAATCATCCGGTATGGTTTTGGACAAAATCTCATCGATAAAAATGACCATTGTGGACTTGACCGGATTGAAATAAATCTCGGGCAGAGGTTTGGCTATACGCAAATCTTTCAATCGATGAATCTGGACATTCTCGCGAATAGCCGCTTCAAACTCCACCAAATTCAAGGGTTGGAGCAGATTGGTGCGTGAGTTTTTACCGGATTTTGGCGCCTGTACAATGAAAGTTTTCAGACCGTGATGTTCCATGAACATTCTACAGATAAACGAATTATCTTTGTAGCGGATGGTACTGATGACAATAGCCTGATGGGTCTGATTCATTACTTATTCACACTATTCACATTTGAGCGTTCAAATCTCTTAATTAAAATTGTTTTGAGATTCAATCCTGTTGTGAATCTTTGAACCGTTCTAAACATGAGGAATTATTTTATGAATTGATTCTTCCACCGATGATCAATCTAAATTCCGACCAAGTCTATCGAGATTTCCGTTGGAATAAATGAAAATATTGAAGATGAAGCGTTGCCTTGGCAGCGCTTGTTTAAAGTTAGGTTAGGCAGGGCAGTCTTCGTGATTGCCCTGTTGTTTTTTCATCATTTCTCAAGATTCGTTGAAACCAAATCTGCACAGCGGTCGTAACAAAGGCTTGCATACTCAAAAAACACACGTGCAGAAAACAAATTCGGAGTCCTAACCCTATTTTAAAATTCATCGAATCATGAAAAACTTCTTCTTAAGTTCTGTCTTATTGATCACAGCCACGATCGGACTCGGTCAATCCGTGGCCCCCGGAGGCGTAAGCGACAATCTGATGCTATGGCTCAAGGCCGACAATGGCACCTCCACCACAACGGACGGAGCTGCTGTAAATGAATGGACTGATTCCTGGCAATACGGCTTTGATGCCATTCAGGGCAATGGCTCTGCCCAGCCACTCTACAAGGCTAACCAAATCAATGGCCATCCAGCCATCAAAAATGCCGATGGTCAATACTTCGAGGTTGACATGAGTGCGGTGAATGGCGTGGACTTCACCATTTTCACGGTTGTAAAACGTGAAAGCGGTGCTGATGATCAAGGAATCTTGGGCATTCAAAGCTCACTACCTATTGATGATGGATTCAACTTCGGATACATCACTTCTTCGGAAATAGGATTTGACCAATATGGCAATTTGCTTGTATTGGACTGTCCATCCTATGAAGGCTCATCCGAAATTCCTGCCATCCTCATAGCCGAATACAGCGCTGAGACACTCAATGGTAAAAGGGTTTACAATATCCAGAACGGTGTAAGCTTGGATAACAAGACTACCCACGACTTTTCCTACGAGCTAGAAGGTAGCGGTAACATTGGTAGAGGTAATGGCAACAACTATTTCAATGGTTTGATTGCCGAGATCATCATTTATGAGGGTATTCTAAGCGAACTGGACAAAAACCGTGTGTTGACTTATTTGTGTGTGAAGTATGGTCTTTCCATTCCTGTTACACAGAACGTATATTACTCTAACAGCTCATTCCCACACGATTTGTTTGGTATTGGTAAGAGCACTACACAAGGACTCAACCAAACATCATCTCGCAGCATGAGCAATGATGATATTCTTGAAATCTTCAATGCATCTAGCTTAGATGATGGAGACTTTTTGTTGGCGGGTAACAACGACAGCACTGTAACATTTAGCAGTTATAGTGGTTCTAATTGTACTATTTTAAGTACGCTTAAACGCATCTGGAACCTTTCCAAAACAGGAGATCCGGGCACAGTAAGTTTGCGATTTGACTTAAGCGGTGTTACAGGATTTGATCCTTCACAGTTGATATTGTTGGTAGATATGGACGGTGACGGATTTGATGATGAAGTCGGTATTACCGGAACTTATAATGCACCATACTTTGAAGTATCCAATGTTTCATTGCCTACACACGCACGCATCACGCTGGCTACCGGAGTTAAGAATTGGTATGCCGTTGTAAGCGGTAACAGCACTGATGCTATTTGGGCCACCTCACCAAATGGAACACCACAATTACTGACCGATTGTGAGGGTGTCAATCTTCATATCCTAACCGGTATTTCGGTTAACAATGATATGAGTCCACTTTCATGCAATGACTTGAATATTGCCAGCGGTGCCATCTTCAATGCCGGTAGTGGCTATGTATATATCAATGGCGACCTAGTTATCGGTGGTCTGTTCAATGGTCAGACAGCGACCATAACCATGAAAGGAACCTCTGCTCAAACCATCACTGGTTCAGGTATTTTCAACGTGTACAACCTCATGTTGAACAACCCGGCCGGTGTATCAGTTGACCCCACCAGTGGTGGCACACGCGTAAAGAACTTTGTGTATGTCAACTCAGGTAATTTTCATACAGGAAACAAATTGACGCTTTTGTCTGACGCCACTTCTACCGGTATGATTGCTTCCCTTATAACCGGTACAATCACCGGAGATGTGACCGTACAGCGCTATAGCAACAGAACAACAGCAGGCTGGTACATGATTGCCAGTCCTGTTCAAAACATGACTGTTCAAGATTGGGACGATGATTTGATTACTACCGGTTTTATTGGTTCTGACTTTCCACCTCCGGGATACACGTTTAACAACCTCAGGTATTATGATGAAACGCTTCCCGGTGATATAAATGAAGGATTTGTTGGTGTGAACAATGTAACCGACACCTTGTTGCCACGCATGGGATATTTCGTATACATGAATGCCGGAGTGATGAACCTGGATGTAACAGGAACAATCTACAGCGGCACGCAACACATGCCTGTTACTTATACCAACACAGGTAATGTAAACAATGATGGATGGAACTTGCTAGCGAATCCTTATCCATGTACTATCGACTGGAATGACGAAGAATGGACCAAACACAACATCAACGATGCGGTGTATGTATGGAACCCGGCAACCAATCAATATGCGAGCTATGTGAACAACGTAGGAACTCATGGAGGTTCTCGATATATCCCAAGCTCACAATCGTTCTTTGTAGTGGCCAATGGTCCGAATCCATCGCTTATTCTGGAAGAAGGTTGTAAATCACTTGTACAAGGATCTTACAAATCAGCTGATGGACCGGATGAAGTATTTACACTCAGCATCCAGAAAGGAGATTTATATGACGAGACAACTCTTGTTTTGAATGAGGAAGGTACATTGAACTTTGAATCGCACTTGGACGCTTACAAGCTGCGCAGTCCGATGACTGAGGTTCCTTATCTGGCAACCATTACACCAAGTGGTCATGAGCTTTCAATCAACTCATTCTCCACTTCTCAGCAAGGCATGATTATTCCATTGCGTGTAGAAGTAGGCGAATCCGGAGTATATACTTTCATGCACCGCGGTCTTGACCTCTTTGCCAAAGGAGCTTGCGTGGAATTAGAAGACTTGTTGATGGGAGTTTCTTATCCTCTCAATCAATATCAGGAAATTGAGATACCATTGAATGCCGGTCAAAATGAATTGCGTTTCCAGTTGCGTATCCGTGGAACTCATTTGGATCATTTTACCAACGCAGGTTGTGCCGGATTGGCTGATGGCTCTGCAGTAATCGCTGTAGATGATAATGGTCCTTACAACCTTGTTTGGATGAACCAATCAGGTGATGTGATTCACACAGCAAACAATGTGACCGCCAACTATCAGTTAAACGGTCTTGCTCAAGGCATCTATACTTTGAAAATTGAAAACAACGGTAGCTGCGGCACCACAGAAACCATCTTCTACATCGGAGTAGATAAAGAAATCAATGCAACTACTGCTGTGACCCCATCTACTTGTCCAAGTTCAGAAGACGGTGAAGTAATGGTGGAAATAGAAGGTGGTGATGGCGAGTATCACGTGCAATGGAGCAACGGTGCTACTGAGAAGCAACTCCGCAATGTTCCTGCCGGAACTTATACAGCGTTCATCTCTGATGACCACGGTTGCAACTTCAGTGTAGAAGTGGAACTGCCTTCAAACAACCACATCACCAGCTCTTTCGAAACTAATTATGACACCTATGAATTGAAGAATGGTGCTGTAACCGTGCAGTTCTTCAACACCAGTGAAGGTGCTGAAAATTACCACTGGGATTTTGGTGACATCACCATTGGAAGCACAGAAGCTAACCCGACCCACATCTTCAACCAAGTTGGCATCTATGAGGTAGTCCTCAAAACATCCAACAACGATTGTGAGGCATACAGCACCAAGAACATCAAGATTGCTCGTGCAAGCAATGACCGTCCTGAGTTTGCTTCCGAAATCATCGGTACACTTACTGATGAAGGAGCTCAGCTAATGTTCTTCTTCAATGAACCGCGCAAATTGAAGATTACTGCATACACTGTACTTGGTCAACAATTGATTGAACCAATCATCGGTGTATATGAAAGACAAACCATTCGCTTCAGCGAAAGACGATATGCGGCTAACGCTCTCATCGAAGTATTGGATTTGAATACCGGTGAAAGAAGTGTTATTCGCTTGGGTAACTAAGCGTATCTATAAGCATTAAAAAAACGAGAGAAGCCGGATTACTCCGGCTTCTCTCGTTTTCCATCTCTCCATTTATATCGGATGCGTTTCGACCAACGAATAGAGGGCTCTTCAATAATCTTGTAAAAGATCCATGCACCAGCAATGGACACCAACAAAGTGAGCACAAGCAAAACCGTCTTTGCCACAAAGCTCTCTGCATATCGCGCTGTTGCATACAAGAAGGTTCCTCCTGAAATGCCGTGAGTCAGATAAAGTGAATAAGAAACTTTACCAACGAAATCAAGCACACGGTTGTGCCAGTTCATGCAAGCAATCGCATAAGATGTTATGGATGTGGCAACAGCAATCTCCGGGCTTAGTTCATAGCGAGTTTCCACCATGCAACATGCCATAATTAGAACTAAAGCCGCACCATTGATGTGCTTGATATGATGCAGAAACAAAGCAATACCCATTGCAAAAACAGGAGCGTGAAAGAAAATGATATGCTTGCCTGTTTGATGGTCGAAGAAGTGGGCGGACAATAGAAAGGGAATAAAAAACAGAACCGATATCCAGCTTGGCTTCCATGAAAACAACGGAAATAAAAGGCCAATGAGCAAATAATACTGAAACTCTATCGCGAGTGTCCAATAGATACCTTGATACCATTGCACATCAAAAAACTCAGCGGTGAGAAAGAAGTTGTGCAGAATGCGTTTTACATCAATCACCAGCAGAGTACCATCTACCCAAGAATAACAGACGGCTAGAAGAGCCATCACTACCAATGTCAATACAAATGGCGGATGCAGACGCACCAATCGCTTGGCGATGAATCTGAAAAAATCCCTCAAGTGATATCGTCCATACCACATGGACAACGGAATCACAAATCCTGATATCACAAAGAAGACATACACCCCAATGTGACCCTGCCAACCGTAATAGCGAATGAAATTATCCTCCGGATAGAGCATGCCTGTCTCATCGCTGTGCCAGCTGAAATGAAACACACAAACCATAAGAGCGGCAATCGCTCTCAGGGTATTGATAATGGGCAATTGATTGGATTTGGAAGACACTTATTCTCTCCCGAGTAGCATACACGGAACTGCAAATTAAAGAGCAAGTAGGTTTTACTTGGGCAAAACAACTTCCACCGGCACAATGGTTTCTTCGTTTTCTTTCAATGTGAGCGTCACAAGTTGTTTTGACTCGGCCGCACCGTCCCGAATTACCAAGCGGTACTCTTCATTACCGAGCAACGTCAATCTTAATTGACCATTTCTATCAGATTGTCCTTTGCCCGCTGATTCACCCGTATTCACGGAAAATGCCTCAATTGAAACTCCTTTGACAGGCTTGCGCTTATCATTCAGACAGGTCACTTCAATTTGACCATAATTGATTTTGTCATAACCTTGAGACATCAACGGATAGCGAGAAATGTCTATCGCATAGATATCGCGCTCACCAAAGCTGTCTTCGTATTCAGCAGCAATCATCATGGTTTTGTTATCACTGGTGAGAGAGAAGGTTGATTCTTCATTCACCGTATTGATAGGATAGCCGAGATTCACTGGTTTACTCCATGAACCATTGATCAGTTCCGATTTGAAAATATCATAACTACCCATGGTAAGATGACCATCAGAAGCAAAGAACAATGTGCGTCCATTTGGATGGATAAATACAAACTTCTCATCAAATTCGGTATTGATTACCGGACCGAGATTTTTGGGAGTTGACCAACCGTTTCCTTCCCTATGTGAAACATAGATATCGCCTTGTCCAAAGCCTTCAGGCCGTTCGCTCACGAAATAAATGGTTTGACCATCGGCAGTCATCGAGATGGAAGATTCGAAATAGGAAGTATTAATAGGGCGCGGCATTTTTATAGCCGCAGACCATGTATCGTTTTGTTTATCGTAAGTGGAATAATAAATGTCGCCAGTTGTAGTCACCGTGTTTTTATAGACATACATACCGCTACCATCCGGGAAGATACTCAACACCGCATCGTGAGTTTCGGTATTTAAATCGCCTTCCACGGCAAATGCCCGCTCCCAGCGCTGTTCTTCTTCATTCCATTTTGAGGAATAGATATCTTCAAAGTATCGGTAATCCCCATCGGTATCCATGCGGCCACCTTTGGTATCAATTCTGCGTGCAGTAAATATGAGTCGCTTTCCATCGGCTGTGATACTAGGAGCATAATCGTCATAGCGCGAGTTAACCTCTTCACCCAGATTGGTAATGGTAACATCTACGGTTTTTTGCATCATCACCTTCGCATACTCACATTGGTCGATGTATTTCTGCGCCATCTTGATGTCGTAGGAATTGCGTTGCGATTGCTGATAGCGTTTGTAGTACTCAATCGCCTGATCCAGATTACCCGTTCTGTGGTGAATCTGACCATAGTAAAGATTGGTCTGCGAAGACACTTTAGGGTCAGCGGCAACGGCTTTGTCAAGGTATTCCAATGCGAGCTTATAACGCTTCAAATTATAGTGGCACTCTGAAATACCAAACAATGCATTGCTGTTATTAGGATCGGTTTGCAACACTTCGCGGTAGATGGTCAGCGCACCACGCACATTGCCCTTGTTGAACTCCACGCGAGCCGCCACAATACGCGGAAAAACGAGTGATTGATCCATCAAAGAAGGAGAATCGGACTTAGGTTTAGTTTTCTCTTCTTGCGAAAAACTTGGAACTACCGCAACAGTTAAAACCACCAATAACACAAAACGACCAAGAAGATTTCTCATATAGTTTGAAAAATGAAGAATGCCAAATGTACTTGAATTAATTGCCTGAAAATTTACAGAATTTGCATGTTCTCAAAAAGCGTTTCGTTCATATCATTTCCCGGTGCACACCTTTGGAGGTAAATGATGAAAATTACATTTGCAGCAAAATCCATATCGTGCAAAACACAACAGAAAGCGACAGCCTCTATCACGATCTCGACCAAATGTCGGTAGCCGAATTGCTTCATCACATCAATGAAGAAGACAAGAAAGTGCCGAAAGCAGTTGAGCTAGCCCTTCCTGCCATCGAGAAATTGGTGGAAGCGGTAGCGGCAAAAATGAAAGCCGGAGGTCGCTTGTTCTACATTGGTGCCGGCACCAGCGGAAGGCTGGGAATTGTGGATGCCTCAGAGTGTCCACCAACTTATGGCGTAGAGCACGGTCTTGTAGTCGGTATCATTGCCGGTGGTGACAGGGCAATTCGCTTTCCGGTGGAGTTTGCTGAAGACGATATGGAACAAGGTTGGAAAGATTTACAATCGCACGACATTACCGAAAAAGATGTGGTAATAGGCATTGCGGCATCCGGAAGAACACCGTATGTAGTGGGAGCATTGAAACAATGCAGAGCACATGGAATTACTACCGGTTGCATTGTTTGCAACAATGGTTCGGCAGTAGCAGCCGAAGCCGACTATCCTATCGAAGTGATTGTAGGTCCTGAATTCGTAACAGGCAGCACGCGCATGAAGAGCGGCACTGCCCAAAAGCTTGTATTGAACATGATTTCTACCAGTGTGATGATTCAGCTTGGTAGAGTAAAAGGAAATAAAATGGTGGATATGCAATTGAGCAACCACAAGCTCGTGGACCGAGGGACAAGGATGGTCATGGAGCAAACCGGCCTGAATGCTAAGCAAGCTGCAGTCCTACTCCAGCAGTTCCAAAGTGTACGCAAAGCGGTGGAGCATTTTCACCAACAGAAATAAAAACAACATTATGCATACACTCGAACCGTATTATAACTGGAGAGGTTTTTACATTGCAAGTGAAGACCCCTATTCTCCATTCTATGAGCGCGAGTATTCAGAGTTCGAGTACACCGATAGGATTTACAATCACTACATCCATCCTCAATGGGATCATTTTGGCAGTGCCACTCTGTTTCTGAAAATTCTTTATGCGCAGTACGAAGATGGATTTGCGATAATGGAGCTCATGGGTGAATGGAATGATTTGCTATACAACGACATCATGTTCCTCAAACGCGATGTAGTTGAAGTCCTCATGAATCATGGCATCAACAAGTTCATTCTAATAGGTGAAAACGTACTGAACTTCCACGGTTCGGACGATAGCTACTATGAAGAATGGTTTGAAGAAGTGAATGAAAATGACGGCTGGATAGCATTGCTCAACTTCCGCGATCACGTGCTCTATGATTTGAAAGCCTGCAACATTGACAGCTA